>SXMG01000087.1 GCA_005778835.1 Actinomycetota bacterium | reverse complement strand
TGTCCGTAAGGACGTGGTGGTTCAAGTCCCCCCTCGCGCACCAGGGATGACTTCTTGGTGTGATTCGCTTCGGCGCGCCTGCGCGTAGGCTCGGGCCTCATGGCAGCCGGCGCAGTGGTCTACACGTTCACGGGATCACTCGCCGATGTCGACCGCGGCGTCTACGACGAGCTGAACCTGCGCGTCGCGCGGCACCCCAGCGAGACCGACGCGTACATGATGACGCGCGTGCTCGCCTACTGCCTCGAGTTCGAGGAGGGCATCGCCTTCAGCGAAGGCGTCTCGTCGACCGACGAGCCCGCCGTGATCGTGCGCGACCGCACTGGACGGCTCACGGCCTGGATCGAGGTGGGGGCTCCGGATGCTGAGCGCCTGCACTTCGGCAGCAAGAAGGCCGACCGCACTGTCATCTATACGCATCGGGACCCTGCGAATGTGCTCGCCCTGTGGGCGGGCAAGAAGATCCACGAGTCAGAGCGCATCGTGCTGCACAGCTTCGATCCCGGCTTCATCGACTCCGCTGTCGCGGTGCTCGAGCGCCGCAACACGATCACGGTCTCGGTGACCGAGCGGCAGCTGTACCTCGACCTCAACGGCGTGACGCTGAGCTCAGTGGTGCACGACCACCCGCTCGTCTGAGCCCCCCTCTCTGGCTCGAGCGCGTCATGAGGCAGGATGCTCGCATGGATGTCGTCGCCTTCGAGCGAGTGTTCTCGGCGAGCGATGCGCTGCCGCCGGGATGGTGGGGCATCGACCTCATCGTGAACGGGGTGCGGCTCGCGGACCTCGCGCGAGTCGTCGAGGCACCGAGCGCAGTCGCCGCGGGTCAGCCCGACCTGGCGGGCGCCTACGCCGGCCTCGACGGCGCATTCCTCTGGCCGTCGAGGCACTACCTCGGCGAACCGGACGAGCAGTGGTTCTTCGACGGCGACACGACGCTGCTCAGCTGCACCTGCAGCGTGGCCGGGTGCTGGCCGTTGACGGCGAGAGTCGATGTCGATGCAACGACCGTTCGATGGAGCGGCTTTCGCATGGGGCATCGCGACTGGGATCTCAGCGCGCTCGGGCCGTTCGAGTTCGACCGCGACCAGTACGAGCGGGCGCTGGGGCGGCCGGAAAGTCAGGTCGAGTAGCCCGCGGGCTGATTCGACCGCAGGGCGCGGTCGCCGAGCGTGACGAGCGCCATGTGCGGCACCGTGAGGGCGGCGAGGCCGATGAAGACGACGCGCAGCAGCTGCTCGTCGAGGGAGGCCGTGCCGGCCGTCGCCCACAGGAACGCTCCGGCCATGAGCAGCGGAGCGAGCGTGTAGGTCGCGACGATGAGCACCGTCAGGCGCCGGCCGTGGCCCTGCTCCTCTCGGAAGCCCTCGCGCAGGTGCCGGGCACTGTGCAGCGCGCAGAAGTAGACGATGAAGAACATGAGCGGCTGGGCGAGCAGGGCGAGAGCGGCGGCCGCGAGCAGTTCGATCCCCTCGTGGGGTGCTCGGCGCGCTGCGATAACTGCGGCCGCCGCCAGAGCGACGAGCAGCACGGGGCCGATCGCGGCCTGAGCCTGGGCGACGACGCGAGCGCCGTCTCCCGCGAGGGTCGCGTAGAGGTCGGCAACCGCATCCTGATCGCGCAGGGAGGGAAGGCTGAGCAGGGCCGCGCCCGTGACGAAGCGGAGGGCGAGAGGGCGCTCGCGGTTCCAGTCGCTGCCGAAGTGGGCGGCCGAGATGAGCAGGAAGGCCACGAGACTCGGCACGGGGGCGAGCAGCCAGAGGGCGACGACCGCTGCCGCGACCCCGGTGTAGACGAGGTTGAAGACCGCGAAGGTCAGCGGCGTGCGCCAGTAGCCGAGGCGGCGGGCGATGAGCGGGTCGAGCGCGCCGTGCGGCATACCGAGCACGGCGGCGAGGATCGCGATGGCCGCGATCTGCACCACCAGCGGCGGCTCGGGGTTCGCGAGCAGGAAGGCGAGCGCGGTGAGCAGGGCGAGGGAGAGGAAGAGGCGGGTCTCGAAAGGCGCGACGCCTACAGCCGTCGCGTGCCCGGGCGGTGCGGACTCGTTCGACCGAACAGGCGTGGTCGTGAACGCGGCAGGCTCGATCGCCGTCATCTCGATATCCGGTCAGCCCGAGCGGCGCTCG
The DNA here is from genome assembly GCA_005778835.1 of Actinomycetota bacterium. Classification (GTDB taxonomy): domain Bacteria; phylum Actinomycetota; class Actinomycetes; order Actinomycetales; family Microbacteriaceae; genus Microcella. Next base: position 23,484 of record SXMG01000087.1, on the reverse strand, counting down.
CCGCAGCGACGAGCCGCGCGCGATGGTCGGGCAACTGGGCGAGGAAGGGCAGCAGTGGCAGGCTCACGATGATGCTCGCGAGGTCTCCCGCCGTGGCGCGATCGGTGAGAAACCGCAGCAAGCGGTGCGGGGCGACGCCGCGGGCCATCGCCATGAAGTACTCGGCTGTGCGCTCGGGATGCGCGCGCACCGCCTGCAGGAAGATGCGGTCCATCTGCCGGCGCACCCAGGGCTCGACCGGGTGCGCCGCCGGGTCTTCTCCCCGTGCGAGCGCATCGGCGCAGCGCCGCGCCCACTGCTGGATGCGCAGGAATGCGTAGCCCGAAGCATCGCGCAGCGCGCCGCCCGCGTTGCCCGCCAGCACGACGCCCTCGATCTCGGAAGCCGGCGCATCCACTCGCCCCATCGGCAGGATGCCGCCCTCCTCGCGCACGACCATCGCCTCCGCGAGGCCCAGGGCTGCGAGCTCAGCGTCGCGCTCGGCCACGACGACGCTCTCGGCCAGCGGCACGGGGCTGAAGCGCGTCCACTCGACGAGCGCACGCGTCGGCGAGAGCGGCAGCACATAGACGAAGCCGAGGCCGTCGGCTCCGCTGCGCATTCTCGTCATCAGTCCTACGGCGTCGGTTTCGGTGGTGAGCGCTCCGCCGTGCTCCACCTCCACTCCGCTGAAGCACTGGTAGACCAGTGCGGCCGACCGGCGCGGACGAGTGTCGACGACGCGGCGGGCGAGCACCTCGCCACCGTCGGCCATTACGCGCACCCCCCGCGACCCGTCGGGCAGCGTGACCGACGACAGGTCGCGAGCCGCGACGCCAAGCCGCAGCTCGAGGTGATCGTCGCGCGCGATCTCGGCCAGCGCCCAGCGGTAGAAATCGACCCCGCGGATGTACTGGTAGCTCATGCCCGGAACGCGGTGCGTGGCCGTGCGGCCGGCGAGGTCGGCATAGGTCCAGCCACCCCACTCGTGGGCGACGATGTTGCGCAGCGGGTGACGGTCGTGGTGCCAGAAGCTCCAGCTGCGGTCGTCGGCGAACTCGGTGCGCGGGTCGATCAGCACGACCCGAAGGTCGCCGTCGCCGCTCGCGAGACGGGCTGCGAGCGAGAGCCCCGCGCATCCGGCGCCGAGAATCGCGAGGTCGACGACCTCGGCGGGCGGCACAGGGGGCATCGACGGCTCCAGCGGGTGGGGGTGATCGTCGAAGCGGAACGGCCCGACGGTGCCGACGCTAAGCACCGAGGCTGGAGGCCCGCCGCACAGCGGGTGGGGGAATGCTGGTGATGCGCGCGCCGCCGCCGAGCAGTACCCCCGGGGGGTTTGCTACCATGAGGCTCATGGAGACCACACGAACTGACCTGCTGACCGGCGCGAACGTCGATGCGGCGGGCGAGAGCAACCTCATGGGCGGATGCTGCGGCGGAGGCTCGTGCGCCTGCAGCAGCGGAGCCGAGAGCGCGGCAGTCACGATCGCCGAGCCTGCGTCGACCACGGGCACCGAGTTTCTGGTCACCGGCATGACCTGCGGCCACTGCGTCTCGAGCGTGACCGAAGAGGTCGGCGCCATCGACGGAGTCGAGTCGGTCGAGGTCGTGCTCAAGAAGGGCGGCGCCTCGCGCGTCACGGTGTCTGCCGCTGGCCCGATCGACGTGGATGCTGTGCGCGCGGCCGTCGAAGAGGCCGGCTACCAGCTGGCGTAGGCCGCCCCTTGATACCCCCTAGGGGTATGTATAGACTGTGGTCGTGACCACCACGACGACACTGCCCGCAGACCTGCAGCTCGAGCTCACGGGCATGACCTGCGCCTCGTGCGCGAACCGCATCGAGCGCGGCCTCAACAAGGTGCCGGGCGTCGAGGCGACGGTCAACTACGCGACGGAGAAGGCGTCCGTTCGCGCGGCCGACGGTGCCGAGCTCGACGCCGACGCGCTCATCGCGGCCGTCGAGAAGGCCGGGTACGGGGCGGCGGTGGTTGTTCCGCGCGAGGTGAGCGCAGCATCCACCGCGCCGGTCGCACCGCCGGTCGACGAGCTCGCGCCGCTGCGGCAGCGACTCATCATCTCGGCGGTGCTGACGGTGCCGGTTCTCGTGCTGTCGATGATTCCCGCGCTGCAGTTCACGAACTGGCAGTGGCTCGCGCTCACCCTCGCGTCGCCCGTCGCGGTGTGGGGGGCGTGGCCGTTCCACAAGGTGGCGCTGCACAACGCTCGCCGCTTCATTGCGAGCATGGACACGCTCATCTCGGTCGGCGTCACCGCCGCCTATCTGTGGAGCGTCTACGCGCTCTTCTTCGGCGAGGCCGGCATGCCCGGCATGACCATGACGCTGCAGCTGCTCGGCCGGCCCGAGGAAGGCGCGCACGAGATCTACCTCGAGGTGGCCGCCGCGGTCACCGTGTTTATCTTGCTCGGGCGCTACCTCGAGGCACGCGCGAAGCGCTCGTCGCGTGAAGCGCTGGACGCCCTGCTCGACCTCGCGGCGCGCGACGCGGCGGTGCTGCGCGACGGTGTCGAGGTGCGCGTGCCTGTCGGCCAGCTGCAGCTCAACGACCGTTTCGTCGTGCGCCCCGGCGAGACGATCGCGACCGACGGCGTCGTCGTCGAGGGCACGTCGAGCGTTGATGCCTCGCTGCTCACGGGCGAGTCGCTGCCCGTCGATGTCGAGCCCGATAGCCGCGTCGTCGGGGGCACGATCAACGTCGGCGGCCGCCTCGTCGTCGAGGCCTCGCGCGTCGGCGCCGACACCGAACTCGCGCGCATGGGCCGCCTCGTCGAAGAAGCGCAGACCGGCAAGGCCGAGGTGCAACGTCTCGCCGACCGCGTCTCGGGCGTCTTCGTGCCCATCGTCTTCGTGCTCGCGCTGCTGACCCTGCTCGGCTGGATTCTGCTGGGCAACTCGGTCGAGATCGGCTTCACGGCCGCGGTCGCGACGCTCATCATCGCGTGCCCGTGCGCCCTCGGGCTCGCGACCCCCACGGCGCTGCTCGTGGGCACCGGCCGCGGCTCGCAGCTCGGCATTCTCATCCGCGGCCCGCAGGTGCTCGAGCGCACGCGCCGCATCGACACGATCGTGCTCGACAAGACGGGCACCGTCACGACGGGGCAGATGGCCGTCACCTCCGTCATCGCCGCGCCGGGCACCGATGGCGATCGGATGCTCGCACTCGCCGCATCCGCCGAAGACGGGTCAGAGCATCCGCTCGCTCGGGCGGTCGTCGACCACGCCCGCAGCGTCGGCATCGACGTGCCCGCTGCCGAGAGCTTCGAGTCGCACGCGGGTGCAGGCGTCACCGCCGTGGTCGAGGGGCACGCCCTCGCGATCGGCCGCGCGTCGTGGCTGCACGAGGCGTGGGCGATTGAGGTCGACGCTGCGCTCATCGTCACGCACGAGGCCGCTGGTGCCACGCCGATCGTCGTCGCGATCGACGGCGCGGTCGCCGGGGTCATCGTGCTCGCCGACACGCTCAAACCCACCTCGGCTCTCGCGATCGAGCGGCTGCGGGCGCTCGGCCTCGAGCCTGTGCTGCTGACCGGCGACAACGCCGGGGCGGCGCGCACCGTGGCTTCGGCACTCGGCATCGACGATGTGCGCGCTGGGGTGACCCCCGCGGGCAAGCTCGACGTGATTCGTCAGCTGCAGGCCGACGGTCACGTCGTGGCGATGGTCGGCGATGGCGTCAACGACGCGGCGGCGCTCGCCGCGGCCGACCACGGCATCGCGGTGGGCGGCGGCACCGACGCGGCCATGGCGGCGAGCGACCTCACCGTCGTGAGCGGCGACCTGCTCGTCGTCGTCGACGCGATTCGACTCGCGCGACGCACGCTGCGCACCATCATCGGCAACCTGTTCTGGGCCTTCGGCTACAACGTCGCCGCGATTCCGATCGCGATGCTCGGGCTTCTCAACCCGCTGCTCGCCGGGCTCGCCATGGCGTTCTCGAGCGTCTTCGTCGTGACGAACTCGCTGCGGCTGCGCGGGTTTCGGCCCGCCGCGCGCTGATGACGGCGCGACTGCGCACCCCGGCCCGCTCGTGGTCGCAGAGTGCGCTACGACAGCGCGCGATCTGCACTGTGCGACCACGCGTGGGGGTTGGTGCAGGGCGGGCGGGGTTGGGTCAGGCGGGGCGCATGCGGGGCAGGCCCAGCGACACCGGCAGGCGCAGCTCGCCCGGCGCGCCGGCCGGCACCACGGGCGACACCGGGGTCACCGGCGGCACGGGCACGTAGGTCGAGCCGAGCGCGGGACGAGCATCCGTCTCGCCACGATTCGGCCACAGCGCGAAGGCGCGCTCCGCCTGCGCGGTGATCGTGAGCGAGGGGTTGACGCCGAGGTTCGCCGAGATGGCCGCACCGTCGACGACGTGCAGGCCGTCATGGCCGAAGACGCGGTGGTAGGCGTCGACCACGCCGGTCTCGGCCGAGTCGCCGATCGGGCAGCCGCCGAGGAAGTGCGCCGTCATGGGCACGTCGAAGACCTCGCTGATGCCCGACTGGGCGAATCCGTTCATATGCTTCGCCATGAGCTCGTAGGTCTCGTTCGCCTGCGGAATGTAGGTGGGGTTCGGCTCGCCGTGGCCCTGACTCGACCGCAGGCGGAAACCGCCGAACGGCCCGCGGGCCGCGCGCACCGTGAGCGAGTTGTCGCGGTTCTGCATGACGAGCCCGACGATCGAACGGCGGCTCCAGCTGCCGATGCCGAAGATCATCGAGAACACGCGGCCGGGGTGGCGCAGCAGCTGGCCGATCCAGCGCAACCAGCGCGGGGTGCGACCGCCGCCGGGCACGGCGACCGTCGCGAGCAGCGCCAGAGCATTCGAGCCGTGGCCGTAGCGGCAGGGCTCGACGTGGGTGTGATCGTCGGGGTGGATCGACGACGTGATCGCGACGCCGCGTGTCATGTCGACGCCGCGTGAGTGGCGCAGGGCGGTGGATGCTCCGCCGAGGGCCTCGGAATTCGTGCGGGTCAGCTCACCCAGCCGATCGGAGAGGCCCGGCAGATGCCCCTCGGCCTTCATGCGGTGCAGCAGCTGCTGGGTGCCCCACGCGCCCGCAGCGATCACGACCTGATCGGCCGTGATCGTGCGCTCGGTGCGGCGGCCCTTGCCCGTGGTGCGCGTGGTGATTGCATAGCCGCCGCCGGGCCGGGGCTCGAGGCGCGTGACCGTTGTCAGGGGGAAGACTGTGGCCCCAGCACTTTCGGCGAGGTGCAGGTAGTTCTTGACGAGCGTGTTCTTGGCGTTGTGGCGGCAACCCGTCATGCACTCGCCGCACTCGAGGCAGCCCCGGCGAGCGGGGCCCGCGCCGCCGAAGTAGGGGTCGGGCGCCTCGACACCGGCACCCTCGCCGAAGTACACGCCGACGGGCGTGAGGTGGAAGGTGTCGGCGACGCCGAGGTCGGCCGCGACCTTCTGCAGCACCTCGTCGGCCGGCGTGATGGAGGGGTTCAGCGTCACTCCGAGCATGCGCGAGGCCTGGTCGTAGTAGGCGTCGAGCTCGGCCTTCCAGTCGGTGATGTGCGCCCACTGGCGGTCGGTGAAGAAAGCGTCAGAGGCCGGACGATACAGGGTGTTCGCGTAGACGAGCGAGCCGCCGCCGACCCCCGCCCCGGCCAGGATCATGACGTCGTCGAGCAGGTGGATGCGCTGAATGCCGAGCAGCCCGAGGGCAGGCGCCCAGAAGAACTTCTTGAGGCTCCACGAGGTGGTCGCGAACTCATCGTCGGCGAACCGTCGCCCGGCCTCGAGCACGGCGACCGAGTAGCCCTTCTCGACGAGCCGCAGCGCCGCGACCGAGCCGCCGAAGCCCGAGCCCACCACGACCACGTCCACGTGCTGCGCGGCGCCCATGCCTAGCCCTTCCGGTAGCTGTCGATCGCCGCAGCACCGATCGGGGCGGCGATCGCCCACGAGTCGATGCCGGCGAAGCGCGTCAGTCGCCGCGCGGTGATGTGCGAGGTCTGGTTGTCGACGTACCAGAGCGGAGTCGGCGAGGGCTTCCAGGTGCCCGTGCCGACCGTGCGCTCGACGTGCGCGGGGTCGAGCAGCAGCGCGTTATGCACGACCCCGATGCCGCTGCCGACGTTGTCGAGCGTGTGGCCGGGGAAGGCGCCCCAGCTGCCGCCGGGCATGCCGAAGATCGTTCCTGTCCAGGCGTTGACGCCGATGGTGCCGTAGCGCAGCTCGGCGACCGCGGCGTCGAAGTGGGCGCCGAGCGTCTCGCGCGTGCGGGGGTGAATGTGGATGCCCGCACTGAGCGTGCCGTCGAGCCGATCGTTCGCGAACGCGACCGCGTGGGGCAGGTACGCCGCGGGCTCGCGCGAGCCCGGCAGCCGCACGACGCCGAGCACGGGCCCGAACGCCTCGACCGTGAAGAGGTGCTCGTCAGCCTTCTCGGGGTCGAGGTGGTTGATGAGCGTGCGGGGCACGTTGGGGTCGCCGCCGAGCACCGACGCTTCGGGGTGCATCGTGACGGCGGCCAGCTGGCGGCTCGACGCCCCCGGATAGTAGGCGGGCCGCACGGGCGCCGCAGCAAGGCGGCGGCGCAGTGCGTCGACGAACTCGTCGGCCCGCTGCCAGGCCTCGGGAATCACGACGATCTGCGTCGCGACGCAGTTGAAGCCGCTGTTGTGCAGCCGCTGGGTGGCGATGTCTCGGGCCACCTCGTCGACGTTCTCGGTCGTCCAGCCGTCTTCGGGCACGACGATCGCCGGGCCGACGCCGCCGAGCTCGCTCGAGATCGGCTTCGTCAGCAGAGGGGTGCCCGCCGCCTTGCGCGCCTCGGCCTGATCGTCGGCGCCCCACACGATCGCGTCGTGCGTGTGGCGGCTGCCCGTGATGTGCACGGTGTCGACCGCCTCGTGCGCGATGAGAGCACCGCCCAGCTCGTGATCGCCTTCGACGACGAGCAGCACTCCGAGGTCGATGAAGGGGGCGTAGGCCTGCTTCAGCGCCGCAGCGAAGCCGGCCTGCACCGGGTTGAGCTTCACGACGACGGCCGAGGCCTCTTGGTAGAGCGCGGTGAGCACGTCGAGGGCGGGAATGCCCGTGATGTTGCCGGCGCCGAGCACGAGCGTGACGCGCGGCTCGCGATTCGGGTCGCGCAGCGCTCGAGCGACTCCGCGTCGCGCCTGGTCGAGCGAGACGCCGGGCCGCAGCCACAGGTGCGCCTCATAGCCCTGCAGCACGAGGTCTTTCGGCAGATACGGGAAGACCCGCAGGGTCGTGCGGCCTCCGGGCGCCGTGCTGAGCTCGACATGGTCGATGGGAGAGAGGCCTCGGTCGAGCATCCGGAGCGTCTTCTCGATGGCGCTCGTCGCAGAGATGACCGAATACGGCCCGCTCGACCACTCTTCTCCCGCAGCGGGCGAGCGCAGGTCGATGCCCTTGATGGCGCACGCCGCCTCGACCCACGCGGGGGCTGCGGCGAGCGTGGCCGCCCGCACCTCGCGCAGCAGCTGTCGGCGCTCGGCGATCGTCATGCGCACCCAGCGCTCCGCACCCTCGCGCAACGAGCTCAGAGCGGGTTCGAGTTCGGCGATGGTGACAGCCACGGTGGTTCCTCCTGCGCACGGTCGGCGACGAATGATCCGACGCCTCGACACTACCCGCGCACAGCCCGTGTCAACCCTGCGAAACGGTGCAGGGTGCTGTGCCATCATTCCGCCATGGCTCAGATTCTCGCGGTGGCCCCGGTGCTGCCCGAGCACGCCACCACGCAGCGCCAGATCACCGATGAGCTCGCCGGCGGCATGACCGACGACCCGGCCGCGCGCGCGGTCATGCACCGCATTCATGCCGCGAGCGGCATCGACACCCGCCACCTCGCGCTGCCGCTCGCCGACTACCGCGGCATCGAGGGTTTCACGGCGACGAACGCGCTCTTCGCCGAGCTCGCCCTGCCGCTCGCCGAGCAGGCGGTCACCGCGGCGCTCGCCGAGGCTGGGCTCACGGTCGCCGACGTCGACCACCTCTTCTTCACGACCGTGACGGGGCTCGGCGCCCCGTCGCTCGACGCGCAGCTGGCGACGAGCATGGGCTTCCGGTCAGATCTGCGTCGAGTGCCGAGCTTCGGTCTGGGCTGCGTCGCGGGTGCCGCGGGGCTCGCACGGGTCGCTGACTATCTGGCGGGCAACCCCACGGGTGTCGCCCTGCTTGTCTCGGTCGAACTGTGCTCGCTGACCCTGCAATGGGACGACCCGTCGATGGCCAACGTCGTCGGCACCGGCATCTTCGGCGACGGGGCAGCGGCTGTCGTCATGGTGGGGGATGCCCACCCCGCGGCGCTCGCCGATTCCGAGCCGCGCGCCCGCGTCGTCGGCAGCCGCAGCGCGCTCTACCCCGAGAGCGCCGAGATGATCGGCTGGCGCATCGGCGAGAGCGGCTTCAGGCTCATGCTCGCCGCGGGTGTGCCCGCGCTCATCGACGGGCACTTCGCGGCGGCCGTGGACGAGCTGCTCGCCGAGGCGGGCTGGACGCGCGCCGACGTCGACGACTGGATCGCCCATCCGGGCGGCCCCCGCGTGCTCGAGTCGTTCAGCGCCGCCCTCGACCTGGCGCCCGCGGCGCTCGCGACGAGCTGGGCCGTGCTGGCGCGCGCGGGCAACATGTCATCGGCCGCGGTGCTGCACGTGCTCGCCGAGGGCGGTGCCCGGCCTGCAGGAACCCGCGGCGTGCTCTTCGCGCTCGGCCCGGGCGTCACCGCCGAAATCGTCCTCCTGGAGTGGTCATGAGTGTTGTGCTGTACATCGCCCTGGTGCTCGCGACGGGCGTCGAGCGCCTCATCGAGCTCGTCATCTCGAAGCGCAACGCGGCGCACGCCTTCGCGCAGGGCGGGGTCGAGCACGGCAAGGGGCACTTTCCGTTCATGGTCGTGCTGCACACCGGGCTCTTGCTCGCCTGCATCGCCGAGGTCGTGCTGCTCGACCGCCCGTTCATCGGCGCGCTCGGCTGGCCGATGCTCGTCATCGCGCTGCTGTGCCAGGCCGGCCGCTACTGGGTGATCGCGTCGCTCGGCCGGCAGTGGAACACGCGCGTCATCGTCGTGCCTGGCTCGACGCGGGTGACGCGCGGCCCCTACCGCTTCGCCTGGCTGCGCCACCCCAACTACTGGATCGTCGCGATCGAGGGCATTGCACTGCCGCTCGTGCACTCGGCGTGGATCACCGCGATCGTCTTCACGGTGCTCAATGCTGTGCTGCTGCTCGCCTTCCGCATTCCGACCGAGAACCGCGCGCTCGCGGCGCTGCGCACGACATGACGACGACCCTCGACGCCGACGTGCTCATCGCGGGCGGCGGGCCCATCGGCCTGGCGACGGCACTCGAACTGCAGGCACGCGGCCTCACGGTGATCGTGCTCGAACCGCGCGAGGGCACGATCGACAAGGCCTGCGGCGAAGGGCTCATGCCGGGCGCCCTCGCGGCGTTGGCACGCCTTGGTGTCGACCCCGCCGGGCACCCGCTGCGGGGCATCCGGTATCAGGATGCTCGCCGCTCGGTCACGCACCGCTATCGTTCGGCGGCCGGGCGGGGAGTGCGCCGCACGGTGCTGCACGATGCGCTGCGCGCCCGCGCGGCCGAGGTGGGCATCGAGACCCGGCATGAACGGGTCGACCGCATCACGCAGAGCGACTCCGACGTGACGGTCAACGGACTGCGCGCGCGATGGCTCATCGGCGCCGACGGCCTGCACTCGACGGTGCGCGAGGTCGCCGAGCTCGACCGGCCTGCCCGGGTGTCGACGCGCGAGCATCGGCGCTACGGGTTACGGCAGCACTTTGCCGTCGCGCCGTGGAGCGATCTGGTCGAAGTGACCTATCTGCCCGAGGCCGAGCTCTACATCACGCCTGTCGATGAGCACACGGTCGGGGTGGCAGTGCTCGCGCCCCGGCCCGTCGATCTCGAGGGGGCCATCGGGCAAGCACCGACGGTGCGCGATCGACTTGCCGGTGCCGATGAGGCGAGCACGCTGCGCGGAGCGGGCGCGCTGCGGCAGCGCACACGCGCCCGCACGGTCGGCCGGGTCGCGCTCGTCGGCGATGCCTCGGGGTACGTGGATGCCCTCACCGGCGAAGGGCTGCGTGTCGGGCTCGCCCAGGCCGAGGTGCTCGCCGACTGCCTCGCCCGCGACGACCTGAGGAGCTACGAGCGGGCGTGGGCGCGGTCGACGCGCGACTTCCGCCTGCTGACAGCGGGGCTGCTCGCCGCCGCAACCTCGCCCGCGCGCCGACTCATCGTGCCCGCGGCGGCGACCCTGCCGGGCGTCTTCGGCTCGGTCGTCGAGCGCCTCGCGCGCTGACGGGTCAGAGCCCGAGAAGGGCGCGCAGCTCGTCGACGTCGTGGGCGACGGCTCGGGCGTGCTGCCACTCGCTCGGCTCGCCGTAGCCCCACGTCACGGCGATGGTCGGAATGCCGTGCGCGGCAGCACCCTCGACGTCGTGCACGCGGTCGCCGATCATGATGGGGCGCGTGAGATCAGCATCCATCGCCTTCAATCGAATGAGCGCCTCGGCGACGACGTCGGCCTTGGCGCTGCGCACCTCGTCGGCCGAGGCCCCGGTAATGAGGTCGAAGTGGTGCGCGATGGTGAAGTGCTCGAGCATGAGCGTCGCCGGAACCTCGGGCTTCGACGTGGCGAGGCTGAGCGGAATGCCCGCGGCCGAGATGTCGCGCACGAGCTCGCCCATGCCGGGGTAGAGGGTCGCGTCGTAGGCGCCGCGGTCGAGATACCGCTCGCGGTAGACCTCGAGCGCGCGCTCGCGCTCAGCCAGGTTCATGCCGGCGCGGTCGCGGAACGAGTCGAGAATCGGCGGGCCGACGTAGCGCAGCAGCTCGTCGCTGTCGGGCACAGCGATGCCCAGCTGCTCGAAGGTGTAGGCGAGCGTGTCGGTGATGCCGGGGGCCGAGTCGGTGACCGTGCCGTCGAGGTCGAGCAAGATCGCCGTGTAGTGAGCCATGCGGTCGAGCCTAGGCGCGCCGCCTCGCGCTCAGCCGTGCGACCCCGAACATCAGGACACCGGCGCCGAGCAGCAGAAGGGCGAGCGCCATCGGCTGGCGACTCTCGGCTCCGGTGGCCGCGAGCCCCGAGAATTCAGGGTCAGGGGATGCTGGGTCAGGTTCGCCAGGCTCGCCGGCTTCGGGCAGATCGAACGTCGGCAGCTCGGTCAAGACCTCGATGCTGACGAGCTGCTCATCAGAGACCGACATGACGGCGGCCCCGGTGACCGCGTCGCCCGTGGCCGAGATGGTTCGCCACAGGATGCCGGTCTCGGCATCCTCGTCGGTGACGACGTACAGGTCGTCGGCGACGCAGGTGGTCGACTCGCCCACCTCGAGCGAGTCGTCGACGCAGGTCACCGCGCCGAACACCGGGTCAGTCACGGCGACGCCGTTGAGCGCTGAGTTGCCGCTGTTGGTCACGACGAATCGAGCGCGCAGAAGGTCTCCGGCGTAGATCGAAGGGTCAGCCTCGGTGGCGCTGTGGTTGTCGTGCGACACCGTCACGGAGATCGCCGGAGCGATGGCCTCGGTGGTGATGGTCGCCACCGACTCGGCTGACTCGACAGGCGCGGCGCCGAAGGGCGGGGTGGCGCGTGCCGTCGCTCCGTTCGCGACCGAACCCACGACGAGGTCACCAGGGGTCACCGTGTGCGTGGCCGTACCGGTGCAGGTCGCGCCCTCACCCACGGCCAGCTCAGAAGGAGCGCACGTGATCGTTCCGCCTTCGGGGTCGATGACCGTCACGTCGCTGAGCGGCACGTCTCCCGTGTTCGTGACGAGATAGCTCCACGCGATCGTGTCTCCGGGGGCGGCGGCGTCCTGGCGCTCATCGGGGGTCACCGAGCCTGAGGTGACGATCGACAGGGCGGGAGCATCCGGCGAGATGGGGGTCGTCGTCGTGTTCGAGGTCGACACCCGCGTCTGCGCCGACAGCGCATCAGTGAACGCCACCGTCGCCGTGTTGTCGATGGAAGGGAGCGCGGTGATCGAGTCGACGGTCACGCTGAACGAGACCGTGACGGATGCTCCTGTCGGGAGTGTGCCTCCGAGCGCGCTCGACGCGCCGCTACCCACCCGCACGCGAAGCTCGCGGGCGGCGACGTCGAACTCACCGGCATCGTCTCCGATGTCATCGGTCACGGTCGACGTCGTCGCGCCCTCGGTGACGGAGATCGACCCGGGTACGAGCGAGACACCGACAGGCAGGCTGTCGATTACCGAGGTCAGCGACGCATCGCTGGCACCCTGGTTCGCGGCGACCACGGAGTACTGAAGAGTGTCGCCGAGACGCACCGAGTCTCCGCCCGTGAGGTTCGTGACGCTCTTGCTGGTGACGACGCAGGCCCCCGACGTGATCGAGACCGCGTCGACGAAGTTGCCGTACGAGGCAACGCCATTGGCGCTGCTGATCGAGTCGAACGAGATGCGCGTCGTCGTCTGCCCGGCAGGCACGGTGTAGAGCCCCGAGTAGGTGCGCCAGGACTGCCCGGTGGCGAGGGTCGACTGCAGGGCGAGAGCCGTGTCGGGGGCGCCCATCCGCACCTCCATCGTGTCGACGCCGGTGCGACCGCGGTGTTGAAGCTGCCAGCGGATGGTCTCTCCGGGCGTCGTCGCGACATCTTGGTAGAGCTTCGACCGCTGCGTCGCGTTGATCTCGACGAACTGCGTGCCATCGGGCACCGGCACTCCCTGGAAGGGCGCGTGCCAGATCTCGATCCTGTCGTCGGTCGCGGTCGTCGACCACCCCGGCACGGTCGCCTCGTTGACCTGTCGCGAGGTGTTGGCCGGCGTGACCGGGTTCTCGAACGACCCGTTCTCGATCGAGGCGTTCGTGCACGTGGTGGGCAGTTGCGCGGCGCTCGCCGACGGCGCCGGAGCGCTCGCGACGATGAGCGTGCTCACGGCAACCGCGGCCGTGACGGCGACGGCGCGCTGCACAAAGCTCGGGTAAGGATGATGCATGGCGAGTTCGGGCTCCCAATGTCAGACCAGAAGCGAAGAGCATCCAGGTACTCTCCGGTCAGAGAATCAGGCTCACCTATTTCTCTGGTCGCCGCGTCCCCCAGAACAGGGGGACGACGAGGTGGCGGTCAGATCAGAACAGCCGGGGAACGCCGTCGTCGAGGCCGCGCATGGCGTCGTAGTCGAGCAGCAGGCAGCGGATGCCGCGGTCTTCGGCGAGCGTGCGCGCCTGGGGCGTGATCTCCTGCGCCGCGAACACGCCCGCGACGGGGGCGAGCAGCGGGTCGCGGTTCATGAGCTCGAGGTAGCGCGTCAACTGCTCGACGCCGTCGATGCCGCCCCGGCGCTTGATCTCGACGGCGACGGATGCTCCGCTCGCGTCGCGCGCGAGAATGTCGACCGGCCCGATGGCCGTCATGTATTCGCGGCGCACGAGCGAGAAGCCCTCGCCCAGCAGCTCGATGTGCTCGGCCAGCAGCTTCTGCAGGTGCGCCTCGACGCCGTCTTTCTGCAGACCGGGGTCCTGCCCGAGCTCGTGAGCGGAGTCGTGCAGCACCTCGTGAATGCTCACGACGAGCAGGTCGGCGGTCTTCGCGTGCGTGACGCGCCACAGCTCGAGCACGCCGGCCTCGCGCTGGTCGTCGTCGGGCTCGTCGATGACGAGGGTGCACGGCGGGCTCATCCAGTTGAGCGTCTTGTAGCTGAGCGCGTCGGCGTGCACGAGCAGGCTGCCGTCGCTCTTGTGGATGAGCAGTCGCGTCGCGAGCGGCAGGTGCGCACTGAGCCGGCCCGCATAGTCGACTGAGCAGCGGGCGATGACGAGGCGCATCCGCTCAGCCTACGGCCGTCGGATCAGTCCCAGAGGCCGGGGCGGCGCTCTTCGGCGATGCCGTTGCCGCCGTCGACGACGATGAGCTGGCCGGTGATGTAGCTCGCGCCGGGGCTCGCGAGCCACGCGATCGTGCTCGCGATCTCGGCAGGCGTGCCACTGCGGCCGAGCGGCACGAGCTCGCCCTCCTCGGCCTCCTGCTCGAGCTGCGACGCGGTCGCGATCCAGCCCGGCGCGACCGCGTTGACGGTGATGCCACGACGGGCCTCGTCGACCGCGAGCCCCCGAGTGAAGCCGAGCACCCCGGCCTTCGCGGTGGCGTAGCCGAGGTCGTCGCGCGCGGCCTGCACCGCGCCCGTCGTCGAGGCCACATTCACAACACGGCCCCATCCCTGCGCGCGCATTCCCGCGATGACAGCCCGCGTCACGAGGAACACGCTCGTCAGGTTGACGTCGACGGCGCTGCGCCACTCCTCGACACTCATCTCGATGTCGCCCCGGGGGAACTCTTCGCCCGTCGCGATCATGCCGGCGTTGTTGACGAGGATGCTGACGTCGCCCACGAGGTCGCGCACCGCCGCGACGGCGTCGCCCGCCGCACTCTCGGTCTCGAGCCGCGCGACGACACCGTGCGCCTCGAGGTTGAGCGCGCGCAGCTCGGCGACGCGATCGTCGATGCGATCGGTCGTGGCGGTCATCGCGACGCGAGCTCCGCGCTCGGCGAGCGCGCGGGCTGTGGCGAAGCCGATGCCCTGGGCTGATCCGCACCCGGTGACGAGCGCGGCGCGGCCCGTCAGATCGAGATCGTGCGGCAGCGGCGGGCGTGCGGAGGCGGAGCTCGTCATGCGGCGAGCCTAGGGGCGGGCATCCGTCGCCGGGTCGTCGGCCGGTGTCGCGCCCGCGGCCGCACCCGACTCGCGCGCGGCGGGCGTGGCGACAAATGCGAGCGCGATGAGCACGAGCACGACCCAGAAGGCGTTGAGCAGACCGAACTGCTCGCCCAGGAAGCCGAGAACCGGCGGCCCGACGAGGAACGCGAAGTAGCCGACGGTCGCGACGGCGGCGACGCGGGCGGCGGCTTTCGACGGTTCGTCGGCGGCCGCCGACATGCCGACCGGGAATCCGAGTGCGGCGCCGAGGCCCCACGCGGCGATGCCGATCGCGGCGGCGATCGGGTGCGGCACGAGAATCAGCACCGCGATGCCGGTCATGGCGAGCAGGGCCGAGGCGCGCAGCACCGGCACGCGTCCGAAGCGGTCGAGCACCCAGACGCCGCCGATGCGCCCGACGGTCATCGCGGTTGCGAAGAGGCCGAAGTAGAGGGCGCCGGTCGCCTCGTCGACGCCGCGCCCGTCGACCATGGCAAGCGCGAGCCAGTCGTTCGCCGAGCCTTCGGCGAAGGCCATACCGAGCACGATGAGTCCGATCACGAGCGTGCGCGGCTCGCGCCAGATCGCCATGCGCTCGCGGAAGGTCGTGCGCGCTGGACCGGGCCCATCGTCGTCGAGACCCGGCAGAGAGCGGTGCTTCGGCAGCGAGCGCACAGCCACCAGGGTGGCGCACGCGAGCAGCACGGCCATGGCGGCCAAGTGCACGTCGAGGGGAACCCCGATCGACGTGACGCCGGCGGCGATCGCGGCGCCGGCGATCGTGCCGACGCTCCACGAAGCGTGGAACCACGGCATGATGCTGCGCCCCTGCGCTTGTTCCACCCCGGCACCCTCGACATTCATCGCAACATCGGTGATGCCCGTGCCCGCGCCGAACAGCACCAGCGCGACGAAGGTGACCCAGAACGATCCGAGGGTCGCCGAACCCAGCCCCATGAGGGCGAGCGCACCGAGGCACGTCAGCAGCGCCACGAGAATCGTCGTGCGCGAGCCGATGCGCGCGATGATGTGCGACGAGGCGAGCAGCCCCGCGATCGAGCCCGCGGCCATGCCCATGATGAGCACGCCGAACTCGTCGGTGCGCACGTCGAGCGCGTCGCGAATGGCGGGCGTGCGTGCGAACCAGCTCGCCATGGCGAGGCCGTTGATCGCGAAGACAGCGAAGACGGCGAGGCGCCAGGCAGTGAGTGAGGGGCGAGTGCCCGCAGATGTGGTCACGAGGGTCTTTCGAGAGAGAGGATGCTCGCGCTCGTCGATCGGAGGCAGCGCGTTCGACAACGCTAACAGTGGTGCAGCGGGCGAAGAGTGCCGAGGGCTTGCTGAGAAGTCAAGGGGGTGCGCCCCACCACGCAGGAGTGGAACTGTGGCTCAGGTCGATCCACAAGATCGACATCATCACCGACGACAACAAGGAGTCGACCATGAACGATGCAGCAGACAAGATGAAGCACCAGGGCGAAGAGCTCGGCGGCAAGGCCAAAGAGGCCACGGGCAAGGTCACGGGCAACGAAGAGCTCGAGGCCGAGGGCCGGTTCGACCAGACGAAGGCGAACCTCAAGCAGGCCGGCGACGACGTCAAGGACGCCGTCAAGGACTGATCACGGCAGCACGCTGATCGGGCGCTCGAGCTTCGGCTCGGGCGCCCGTCGTCGTGCGGTGGGGGCTGGGCTTGCGTTCCGCGGCCGGAGGACTAGAGTCTGCGGGTGCCGTTCTCGAGGGGCCGGAGCAGGTCGGCCCTCACACGTTTTCGCCTCAATGCCCCGCAAGCCGTCGTGCTCGGGTTTCTCGCCGTCATCGCGGCCGGCACCGGCCTGCTGTCGCTGCCGTGGGCGCATGAGCCCGGTGCCGAGGTCACGGTGCTCGACGCCGCCTTCACGGCCGTCTCGGCTGTCTGCGTGACGGGTCTCATCGTCGTCGACACCCCCGTGGCGTTCTCTCTCTTCGGCGAGATCGTCATCATCGTGCTCATTCAGGTCGGCGGGCTCGGCATCATGCTCGTCGCCTCGCTCATCGGCCTGACGCTCGCGCGCCGCATGCGCCTGCGCAACCGAGTGCTGACGTCGACCGAGAACCGCAGCGTCACGCTCGGTGACGCCGGTCGGCTCGCTCGGGGCATTCTGCTGACCTCGCTCGCGATCGAGGCCGTGCTCGCCGTGATCCTGTCGCTGCGGTTCGCGCTCGCCTACGGCTACGACGGCGTCGAGGCAGCCTGGCTCGGCGTCTTCCACGCGGTGTCGTCGTTCAACAACGCGGGTTTCTCGCTGTTCTCCGACTCGATGATCGGCTTCGCCACCGACCCGATCATCACGATCCCCATGTGCATCGCGATCATCCTCGGCGGTCTTGGGTTCCCTGTGCTGCTGCAGCTGCGCCGCGAGTTCCGCCGCCCCCTGCACTGGAGCATGAACACCAACATCGTGCTGAGCATGACGGCCGTGCTGCTCGTCGGTGGAACGATCTGGATCGCCGCCAACGAGTGGAACAACCCCGGCACGATCGGCACGATGTCGTTCGGCGACCGCGTTCTCGTCGCGTTCTTCCACTCGGTGCAGGCTCGCACCGCCGGGTTCAACAGCGTCGACGTGGGCCTCATGCAGCCCGAGACGTGGCTCGGCATCGACATCTTGATGTTCATCGGCGGCGGACCGGCGGGCACCGCGGGCGGCATCAAGGTCACGACCTTCGCGGTGCTGCTGTTCATCATCATCACCGAGCTGCGCGGTGACGGGGCCGTCAACATCTTCGGCAAGCGGCTCTCGCGGGCCGTGCACCGGCAGGCGATCACGATCGCCTTGCTCGGGGCGGCCGCCGTCGCCGCGGCGACGGTCGCGCTCATCACCATGACCCACCTCGACCTCGATGTGCTGCTCTTCGAAGCGGCGAGCGCCTTCGGCACGGTCGGACTGAGCACGGGCATCACGGCCGACCTGCCGCCCGAGGCGCAGGTACTGCTCATGGTGCTCATGTTCCTCGGCCGCCTCGGCCCTCTGACGCTCGGCACCGCGCTCGTGCTGCGCGAACGCCGCACCCTCTACGAGCTTCCGAAAGAAAGGCCCTCCATTGGCTAAGTCACCCTTCCGCACCGGCCGGGCCGGGCGCATCGCTGAAGCAGACTCGGTCGTCGTGATCGGGCTCGGCCGCTTCGGTCGCGCTCTCGCGCTCGAGCTCATGCAGACCGGCACCGAGGTGCTGGGCATCGACAACGACGAAGAGATCGTGCAGTCGCTCAACGGCGAGCTCACGCAGGTGGTGCGCGCCGACTCGACGCGCGAGGAGACGCTGAGGCAGCTCGCGGTGCACGAGTTCGACCGCGCGGTGGTCGCGATCGGCGGCGACATTCAGGCGAACATCCTCACTGCATCGATCCTGCGCGGATTCGAGATTCCGCACCTGTGGGCCAAGGCGACGAGCGACCAGCACGGTCGCATTCTGGAGCAGCTCGGGGTCGCGCACGTCACGTACCCCGAGGCCGAGATGGGGCGACGGGTCGCCCACCTCGTGCGGGGCGCCGCCCTCGACTACATTCCCGTCGACAACGACTACTCGCTCGTGAAGATGAGCCCCAACAGCATCGTCATCGGGCGGCGACTGGGCGAGAGCGGCATACGGCAGAAGTACGGCGTGACGGTCATGGCGGTGCGGCGCGGTGTCGAGCCGTGGTGCAACGCCGACTCTGACACGGTCGTGCAAGCCGACGACACCATCCTCATCGCCGGGCCGACCGTCAAGGCCGAGGCGTTCGGGCAACTACGGTGAACGACATCGGCCACGGCGAAGCCGCCCCGACGCCGAACGCCTGACAAGGGGGAGCCATGCCCGTCATCGAGAGCGCTGTGTACGTGGATGGCAGGCGACGGCCCGGCGTCGTCGGCCTGGAGGAGACCTACGAGGTGACCCGGGCTACGGGAGGAGTCGCGTGGATCGGACTCTCGCGCCCCACGATCGACGAGCTGGAATCGGTGGCCGCAGAGTTCGGCTTGCATCACCTCGCCGTCGAAGACGCACTGAAGGGCCACCAGCGCTCGAAGCTCGAGCGCTACGGCGACACGCTCTTTCTCGCTCTGCGCACCGCGCGCTACATCGATGAGACGGAGACGGTCGAGTTCGGCGAGCTGCACGTCTTCGTCGGCCGGCAGTTCGTCGTGACGGTGCGCCACGCCGAGTCGCCCGACCTCGCGCGCGTGCGCGACCGCCTCGAGGCCGACCCTGAGCTGCTCGCGAAAGGCCCCGACGCGATTCTCTACGGGGTGCTCGACGAGGTCGTCGACGAGTACGAACCGGTGATCGCCGGGCTCGAGAACGACATCGACGAGATCGAGGACCAGCTGTTCGGCGTCGCCGAGCACGAGGTGCTCACTCGCCGCATCTACGACCTCTCGAGCGAGGTCATCGGCTTTCAGCGCGCTGTGCAGCCCCTCATCGGCATGATCGAGGCGCTGCAGCGCGGCGGAGAGAAGGACGGGGTCGATCTCGATCTCAGCCACCATCTGGGCGACGTACTCGACCACGTCACGCGAGCCGGAGAGCGAGCCGACTCGTTCCGCACGCTGCTCGACAGGGCGCTGCAGGCGCAGTCGACCCTCATCACGCGTCGCATGACCGAGGTCAGCGTCGAGCAGAACGAGCAGATCAAGCGCATCACCTCGTGGGCGGCCATCCTGTTCGCTCCGACCCTCGTCGGCACCGTCTACGGCATGAACTTCCGATACATGCCCGAGCTGCACTGGACCTGGGGCTACCCCTTCGCGCTCGGCCTCATGGCCTTGCTCGGCCTGGGTCTCTACGTCGCGTTCAAGCGGCGCGACTGGCTCTAGCCGCGCTCGATCTCACCGTTCGGCGCCGGTCACGATCCAGGCCGAGCCGCGAGCTCGCAGGCCGAGGGTGAGCGCCCGGGCGCCCAGGTAGACGAAGGTGAAGGCGGCGAGCAGCCAGCCGAGCTCGCCGACGAACGGCAGCACCGCGAGGTAGGCCAGCAGGTTGAGCACGCCCGTCATCGCCAGATAGCGGCCGTCGCCGGCGCCGATGAGCACGCCGTCGAGAACGAACACGACGCCTGCGAGCGGAAGCCCGATCGCGAGCACCACGAGAGTGAGCGGCAGGGCGGCGCGCACCGCCTCGTCAGAGGTCATCACGAGCGCGATGAGCGGGATGCCCGCCACGACGATGATCGCCAGCACCACTCCGACGACCGCGCCCCAGGCGAGCAGGCGCCGCGTGATCGCGTGCACGCGATCGACCTCGGCCGCGCCGAGGCCGTGCCCGATGAGCGCCTGGCCCGCGATCGCGAGGGCGTCGAGGGCGAGAGCGAGCAGGCTGTAGATCGCGAACCACACGTGCGTCGCGGCGAGCTCGGTCGTGCCGAAGCCCGTCGCGACGGCCACCGTGACGACGAGGGCGACGCGCAGGCTCACCGTGCGCAGCAGCAGCCACGAGCCGGCGCGACCCGCGGCGGTGATGCCCGCCCGGCCCGGGCGCAGTGCGGCCTGCGCGGCGCGCGCCTGGCGCACGCACACCCCCACGAGCACGGCGGCCATGGCCCACTGCGCGATGACCGTGCCGATCGCCGACCCCGCGATACCGAGCCCGAGCCCGTAGATGAGCACCGCATTGAGGGCGATGTTGGCGCCGAAGCCCGCCGCGGCGACGATGAGCGGTGTGCGGGCATCCTGCAGCCCTCTCAGCAGGCCGGTCGCGGCGAGAACCAGGAGCATCCCCGGAATGCCCCACCAGGCGATCTGCAGATAGACGAGTGCCGCGGCCGTGACCGCCGGCGCTGCGCCGAACCACCCGATCACCAGCTCGCTCGACGGCAGCATGACCGCGAGCAGCAGCACGCCGATGCCGAGCGCGAGCCACAGGCCGTCGACGCCGGCGCTGAGAGCGCCGCGCGGGTCGCCGGCTCCGAGACGACGCGCGACGAGCGGAGTCGTGGCGTAGGCGAGAAAGACGAGCAGCCCGATCGCCGTCTGCAGCACGGTGCTTGCGAGCCCGAGGCCGGCCAGGGGCTCGACGCCGAGGTGGCCGACCATGGCCGTATCGGTAAGCACGAACAGCGGCTCGGCGATGAGGGCGCCGAGCGAGGGCACCGCGAGGCGCAGGATGTCGCGGTTGAGCGCGCGGCCGGACGGGGGGCGCGAGTCGGTCACCACGCCACCGTAGTCGCCGTAGCATCGCTGCATGCTCTCGGTGCTGCGCGATCGCCGCTTCGCCGCACTGTTCGCCTCGCAAGTCGCGTCGCTGCTCGGCACGGGCGTGCTCACCGTCGCGATCGCCCTGCTCGCGGCGCGCATCGCTGGCGACAACGCGGGGGTCGTGCTGAGCATCGCGCTCACCATCCGCATCGCGACCTACGTGGTGGTCTCGCCGATCGCCACGGCGCTGCTCGCCGGTCGGTCATCGCGCGCGATTCTCATCGGCGCCGACGCGGCGCGCATCGTCGTCGCGCTCTCGCTCGTGCTCGTGAGCGAAGCCTGGCAGCTCTATGTGGCGATCCTGCTGCTGCAGACCGCGTCGGCCGTGTTCACCCCGACCTTCCAGGCCGCGATTCCTGAAGTGCTGCCCGACGAGCGCGACTACACCTCGGCGCAGTCTCTGTCACGACTGGCCTACGACCTCGAGTCGCTCGTGAGCCCGCTGCTCGCCGCCCTGCTGGTGACGCTGCTGCCCACGTCGTGGCTGTTCGCCGTGACGGCGGCCGGCTTCGCCCTCTCGCTCGTCGCCGTGCTGCTCTCACGACTGCAGCTGCGCACGCCCGTCACCGGCGAGCCCTTCGTCTCTCGGCTCGTGCGCGGGCTGCGGCTCATCGCGGCCATCGAGTCGACGCGCTTTCTCGCTCTGCTCGATGCCGTCGTGGCGGCCGTCTACGCGACCGTGCTCGTCAACACGGTCGTCATCGCGCTGCGGCTCGAAGGCGAGGTCGACGACGTCGTTGCGCCGTTGGCGATCGCTCTGGCACTGTTCGGCGTCGGATCGATCGTCATCGCCCTCGTGCTGCCCGCGTTGCTGCGGCGCACGACCGATCGGGCCGTCATGACGGGCGGTGCCCTCGCCGCGATCGTCGTGCTCGCGATCGTCGCGCTCATCGAAGCCGGGCCCGGGCTCGACCTGATCGGCCTCGGCATCTTCTGGCTGCTGCTCGGCGCGGCCTCCTCGGCGATCAGCACCCCGAGTGCGCGCTTGATTCGCCGCAATGTCGTGACAGCCGACCGCCCCGCGGTCTTCGCGGCACGCTTCTCGACGTCGCACGCGTGGTACGCGGTGGCGTATCCACTGGCGGGCGTCGGCGGAGCAGTGTGGGGGGTCGCGGCAGCGACCGGGGTGCTCGCGGCGCTCGCCGCGGCCGTGCTGGTGGGGGCGGTGGCGGGCGCGCGGAGGGCATCCCGAACCGAAGCGTCGTAAGCCGGGCCGACATTTCTGCCCGCTCAAAGGGTCGGGCCATTAGGCTCTGGCGGGTGACTGACGTGCTTGCGAGCGGCATCGACCGCGCAGAACTCGACCCCGCGGTGCGACCGCAAGACGACCTCTACCGGCACGTGAACGGGCAATGGATCGCCCGCACGCCGATTCCGGAGGACAAGGCGCGGTATGGCTCGTTCCTCGTGCTGGCCGAAGAGGCCGAGAAGGCCGTGCGCGAGATCATCGAGCAGGCCCAGAACGCGCAGGAGGGCACGCTCGAGAAGAAGGTCGGCGACCTCTACGCGAGCTTCATGGATGCCGAGCGCATCGAGGCCCTCGGCGCCGCGCCCCTCGCCCCGCTGCTCGCCGAGGTCGACGCCGTGACCGATGCGGATGCTCTGCTCGCGACGGTCGGACGCCTCGAGCGTCGCGGGGTGCCGGGCTTCGTGCAGCTCTTCGTCGACAACGACCCGGGCGACCCCGAGCGCTACCTCGTGTTCGTCGAGCAGGGCGGGCTCGGCCTGCCCGACGAGGCGTACTACCGCGAGGAGAAGCACGCCGAGACGCTCGCGGCCTACCGCGCGCATGTCGAGCGCATGCTCGCGCTCGCCGGCCTCGACGACGCCGCGGCTCGGGCTGAGCGCGTCGTCGCCCTCGAGACGGCGATCGCTGCGCACCACTGGGACACCGTTCGGTGCCGCGATGCTCAGGCGACCTACAACCTGACGACCTTCGACGACTGGGCGGCGCGCGCCGCGGGTGTCGACCTCGCGACGTGGCGCGACGGCTACGGCATTCCGGCCGAGACGCTCGCCGAGGTCGTTCTGCGACAGCCCGACGTGACTGACGGTATCGCCGCCGAGCTGACGGGCCGCGACCTCGATGAGTGGCGCGACTGGCTGCGGTACGCGATCGTGCGGTCGATGGCTCCGTACCTGCCGAGCGCCTTCGTCGATGAGAGCTTCGCGTTTTTCGGCCGCACGCTCACCGGCGCCCCCGAGCTGCGGGCGCGCTGGAAGCGCGGCGTGGCCCTCGTCGAGCGCGCCATGGGCGAGGCCGTCGGCGCCACCTACGTCGAGCGCCACTTCAAGCCGACCGCGAAGGCGGCGATGGACGATCTCGTCGCGAATCTCGTCGAGGCCTACCGCCAGAGCATCGAGACGCTCGAGTGGATGACCCCGGCCACGCGCGAGCGCGCCCTCGACAAGCTGCAGAAGTTCACGCCCAAGATCGGCTACCCCGACCGCTGGCGCGACTACTCGTCGCTCGAGATCGACGCCAGCGATCTGCTCGCCAACGTGCAGGCAGCCGGCGAGTTCGAGTTTCAGCGCGAGCTGAAGAAGATCGGTTCGCCGATCGACCGCGACGAGTGGTTCATTAAACCGCCTCTATCGTGACCAGCCTGTGGGCGGCTG
>SXMG01000086.1 GCA_005778835.1 Actinomycetota bacterium | reverse complement strand
GTCTCTTTGCCGAGGTAGTGGTCGATGCGGAAGACGGAGTCGGCCGGGAAGACCGATTCGACGACGTCATTGAGCTCGCGGGCTGTCGTGAGATCGCTGCCGAAGGGCTTCTCGATGACCACGCGCCGCCACTCGCCATCGGGAGCGTCGGCGAGACCGCTGCGCCGCAGTTGCTCGGTGACGAGCGGGAACGACTTCGGCGGAATCGAGAGGTAGAAAGCGTGGTTGCCCATCGTCCCGCGGTCGCGGTCGAGCTCGGCGAGCGTCTGCGATAGGCGCTCGAAGGCGTCGTCGTCGTCGAAATCGCCCGAGACGAAGCGGATGCCCGCCGCCAGCTGGCGCCAGACCTCCTCATCGAACGGCGTGCGCGCGTACTGCTTCACGGCATCGTGCACGACCTGCTCGAAGTCTTGCGTCGCCCAGTCGCGTCGTGCGAAGCCGACGAGCCCGAACCCCGGAGGCAGCAGACCGCGATTGGCGAGGTCGTACACGGCGGGCATGAGCTTCTTGCGCGAGAGGTCTCCGGTGACGCCGAAGATGATGAGCCCGCTCGGCCCGGCGATGCGGTTGAGGCGGCGATCGTCGGGGGAGCGAAGAGGGTTCGACCCGAGAGCGATCACGAGACCGAATCGATGATCGCGACGAGGGCATCCTCATCGGTGACACGCAGCGTGAGCACCGGGGCACCGTGCTCGCTCAGCACGACCGCATCGCCAGCGGCTTGTGCAGCGATGAGCTCGCGGTAGGTGAAGGGGCGATCGGGAATCTCGAGATCGTCGGCGAAGGTGCCGGTGATCTGCAGGAAGACGCCGTGGGCAGGGCCGCCCTTGTGGTACTGGCCGGTCGAGTGCAGGAAGCGCGGCCCCCAGCCGAAGGTCACCGGCCGACCGGTGCGCTCGGCGATGCGATGCCGCAGCACCTCGAGCTCGGGGTGACCCAGGCGGTCGAGGTAGACCTGCACCGCGACATAGCCGTCGGGCGAGAGCCGAGACTCGAGGCGCTCGATCGCCTGTGCGAGGGTGCTCGCGTCGCCGAGGAGGTCGGTCGACCCGACGACCTCGACGCCACGGTCGACGAAGGCGGGGGCGAGCGGTTCGGGGCGCGCGTCGAGCAGCCCGCGCGCCGCGATCTTGGCCGACTCGACGTCGGGTTGATCGAAGGGGTTGATGCCGAGCATCATGCCGGCGACGGCCGTCGCGTACTCCCACGTCATGAGCAGAGCGCCGAGGGTGCCCGAGAGTTCGATCTCGTTCTCCTCGACCTCGCGGGTGGCACCGCGGTCGGCGACGAGACGCACGATCTGCACGTCGTCGGCGCGAGTGGAGAGTTCGGGCGCGTCGGTGCCGACGACGACAGGGAGGATTCCGGTGCCGTTCTTGCCGGTCGACTCCGCGACGAGCTGCTCGATCCAGTCGCCGAGCCCGACAACGTGCGTGCCATCGGCGACGATCACGAGCTTGTCGCGGCGCGGCTCGGTGCCGGCGATCGCCGCGGCGAGCTGCAGCCCGGGGTTCGACTCGCTGTCGACGGCCAGCGGCAGCGACGCGGCCTCGGCTTCGTCGAGCAGAGCCTCGAGATCGACACCGGCGAGCCCGGAGGGGACCAGGCCGAAGGCGGTGAGTGCCGAGTATCGGCCGCCGACCGTCGGATCGGCGGTGAAGACGCGGTAGCCGGCCTCGAGCGATGCCGCTTCGAGAGGCGAACCCGGATCAGTGACGATGATGATGCGCTCGGCCGGGTCGATGCCCGCCTCGCGGAACGCGCCTTCGAAGCTGCGCTTCTGGCTGTCGGTCTCGACGGTCGATCCCGACTTCGATGAGACCACGACGGCCGTGTGACCGAGGTGCTCGGTCAGCGCGCTGCGCACCTGGGTCGGGTCGGTCGAATCGAGCACCACGAGGTCGACGCCCGCCGTGCGGGTGATGACCTCGGGCGCGAGCGACGAGCCGCCCATGCCGCACAGCACGATCCGGGTGATGCCGCGCTCTGCCAGCTGATCGCGCAGTGCGACGATCTCGTCGACGAGCGGCCGCGACACCGAGACGGCCTGGGTCCAGCCGAGGCGCTTGCTCGCCTCGTCTTCGGCCTCCGGCCCCCACAGGCTCGCGTCGCCGCCCGTGATGCGGCTCGCCACGAGCTGCTCGACGAGTCGGGGCACGTGCTGCTCGATCGCGCGCTGCGCTGCGCCGCGTGCGGCGACGACCACGGTCACTGGGCAGCCTCGAGTGCGGCGCTCACAGTGTCGAGCAGCTCGTTCCAGCTGACGACGAACTTCTCCACGCCTTCTTTCTCGAGCAGAGCGGTGACCTCGTCGTACGAGACCCCTAGAGCCTCGAGCTGAGCGAGAACAGCGCGCGCCTCGTCGTACGTGCCGGTCACGGCATCGCCCTCGAGGCGAGCGTGGTCGAAGGTCGCCTCGAGCGTCTTCTCGGGCATCGTGTTCACCGTGCGCGCGACCGCCAGCTCGGTGACGTACAGCGTGTCGGGCAGGCTCGGGTCTTTCACACCGGTTGAGGCCCAGAGCGGACGCTGCAGGTTCGCACCGGCCGCGAGCAGTGCCTGGGCCCGGTCGCTGGCGAACGCCTGCTCGAAGACCTCGTAGGCGAGTCGCGCGTTGGCGATCCCCGCCTTGCTCTTGAGCCCGAGCGCCTCGGGGGTTCCGATCTCGACGAGTCGCTTGTCGATCTCGGTGTCGACCCGCGAGACGAAGAACGAGGCGACCGAGTGGATCGTCGACAGGTCGATGCCGGCCGCGTGCGCCTTCTCGAGACCCGACAGGTAGGCGTCGATCACGGCACGGTGCCGGTCGAGGCTGAAGATGAGCGTGACATTGACGCTGATGCCCGCCGCGATCGTCTCGGTGATCGCATCGAGTCCCGCGATCGTTGCCGGGATCTTGATCATCGCGTTGGGTCGACCGACCTTCTTCCAGAGCTGCTGCGCTTCGGCGATCGTGCCCGCCGCGTCATGTGCGAGGCCCGGCTCGACCTCGATCGACACACGACCGTCGACGCCGTGCGTCGCGGCGTAGACGCCGTCGAAGATGTCGCATGCGGCGGCAACGTCATCCGTCGTGATCTCGAACACGGCGCGCGTGACGTCGGCCTTCTGCTGCGCGAGCTTGCGCACCTGGTCGTCGTACGTCGTGCCGGTGGCCAGCGCGGCCGCGAAGATCGTGGGGTTCGTCGTCACACCGACGACGTTGCGCTCAGTGATCAGCGCCGCGAGACCGCCGGAGGTGATGCGATCACGAGACAGATCGTCGAGCCAGATGCTGACGCCGAGATCGCTGAGCTGTGCAGTGGGCGTGGAACTCATGGGGTCCTCAATCGGATTCGGTGGTGGGCGGTGAGGGGTCAGTGCGCGGCGATGCTCTCGAGCGCGGCAGCCGCCACGGCCTCGGGAGTGATGCCGAACTCGCGGAAGAGCGTCTGGTAGTCGGCCGACGCGCCGAAGTGCTCGATCGAGACGCTGCGTCCGCGGTCGCCGACGTAGCGGTGCCAGCTGAGGGCGAGCCCGGCCTCGACCGAGACGCGCGCGGTCACTGCTGAGGGCAGCACCGACTCGCGGTACTCGGCGCTCTGCTCGTCGAACCATTCGAGGCACGGCGCCGAGACCACGCGGGCGTGGACGCCCTGCTCGGCGAGCTGCGTGCGAGCATCCATCGCCACCGAGACCTCGGAGCCGCTCGCGATCAGGATGACGTCGGGCGCACCGTTCGCGGCCTCGGCGAGCACGTAGGCGCCCTTCGAGACGTGGCGCGCGGCCGCGAGCTCGTCACCCGAAGCTGCGCCGGAGCCGCGCGTGAAGACGGGGATGTTCTGGCGCGTGAGGGCGATGCCCGTGGGGGAGCGGCGCTCGAGCACGGTCTTCCAGGCGTGGGCGGTCTCGTTGGCGTCGGCCGGCCGCACGATCGAGAGCCCCGGAATCGCGCGGAGCGACGCCAGCTGCTCGACGGGCTGGTGGGTCGGTCCGTCTTCGCCGAGCGCCACCGAGTCGTGGGTCCAGACGTAGGTCACCGGCACGTTCATCAGAGCAGCGAGGCGCACGGAGGGCCGCATGTAGTCGCTGAAGATGAGGAAGGTGCCGCCGAAGACGCGCGTGCGGCCGTGCAGGGCGATGCCGTTGAGAATCGCGCCCATGGCGTGCTCGCGAATACCGAAGTGCAGAATGCGGCCGTAGGGGTTCGCCTGCCACTCGTGCGTCGAGTGCTCGGAGGGGGCGAACGAGCCGCCGTTCGCGATCGTGGTGAGGTTCGACTCGGCGAGGTCGGCCGAGCCGCCCCAGAACTCGGGCAGCACCTCGGCGATGGCGTTGATGACCTTGCCGGAGGCCGCACGCGTCGAGACGCTCGTGCCGCCCTCGAACACGGGCAGCGCCGCGTCGAGCCCGGCGGGCAGCTCGCCGGCCTGCATGCGGTCGAGTAGCGCCTTGCGCTCGGGATTGGCGGCAGCCCACGCGTCGAACCGGCTCTGCCAGGCCGCGTGCCGCTCGCGCCCACGATCGACGGCGAGGCGGGTGTGCGCGATGACCTCGTCGCTCACGACGAAGTGCTGCTCGGGGTCGAAGCCGAGCACCGTCTTGGTCGCCGCGAGCTCCTCTCCGCCGAGAGCAGAACCGTGGATCTTGCCGGTGTTCTGCTTCGTGGGCGCGGGCCAGCCGATGATGGTCTTGAGAATGACGAGGCTCGGCTTGCCGGTCTCGGCCTTCGCGGCCTCGAGCGCGGCGTGCAGGGCGTGCACGTCTTCGACGTACTCACCCGTCTTCTTCCAATCGACCGTCTGCACGTGCCAGCCGTACGCCGCGTAGCGCGCCGCGACATCTTCGGTCATCGCGATGTCGGTGTCGTCTTCGATCGAGATCTGGTTCGAGTCGTAGATGGCGATGAGGTTGCCGAGCTGCTGGTGCCCGGCGAGCGACCCGGCCTCGCTCGTGACGCCCTCTTGAATGTCGCCGTCGCCGGCGATCACGTAGATGTGGTGGTCGAACGGGCTCTCGCCCGCGGCAGTCTCGGGGTCGAGCAGGCCGCGCTCGAACCGCGCCGCGTAGGCGAAGCCCACTGCTGAGGCGAGTCCCTGACCGAGCGGACCCGTGGTGATCTCGCCGCCGTCGGTGTGCCCGGACTCGGGGTGGCCGGGCGTCTTCGAGCCCCAGGTGCGCAGCGCCTTGAGGTCGTCGAGCTCGAGGCCGTAGCCGCCCAGGTAGAGCTGCACGTACTGCGTGAGCGAGCTGTGGCCGGCCGAGAGGATGAAGCGGTCGCGTCCGAGCCACTGGGGGTCGCTCGGGTCATGCTGCATCACCTTCTGGTGCAGCAGGTAGGCGACCGGGGCGAGAGACATCGCCGTGCCCGGGTGGCCGTTGCCGACCTTCTCGACGGCGTCGGCGGCGAGCAGCCGCGCGGTGTCGACGGCAAGGCGGTCGATCTGGTCCCAGGTGATGTCGGTCATGGCGTCGAAGAGCCCTCTCTCGAATCGGAAGCGGACGTCGTCCGCCCTGCACGGACCACTCCCGCACAGGGCGTCGTCGACCCCCGCCAGTATAGAGAGGCTCGCATGCCGCGACGGGGACGAAGCGGGCGTTCACCTGACCTCCCGTAGACTTCGCGCAGCAGCACAGTCACGACAAAGGGAGCCATGGATACCGCGCTCGATCACGCCGTCACGACGCGACCGCGCGGCATCCGCCGCACCGTCGCCGCCTACGTCGCGCTCACGAAGCCGCGGGTCATCGAGCTGCTGCTCGTCACCACTGCGCCGGTCATGATCCTGGCGGCCGACGGTCTGCCGAGCATCTGGCTCGTGCTCGCCACGCTCATCGGCGGCGCACTGTCGGCCGGATCGGCCGGCGCCTTCAACATGTACATCGATCGCGACATCGATCGGCTCATGAAGCGCACGAGCAACCGGCCGCTCGCGACCGGCGAGATCTCCGATCGTTCGGCGCTCGTCTTCGCCTACACGATCGGCGTGATCTCGATCGTCTGGCTCGCACTCACGACGAACTGGCTGGCAGCCGCGCTCTCGCTCTCCGCGATCGTGTTCTACGTCGTGATCTACACGCTGGTGCTCAAGCGACGCACCGAGCAGAACATCATCTGGGGCGGCATCGCCGGGTGCTTCCCCGTGCTCATCGGCTGGAGCGCCGTCACCGGCTCGCTCGACTGGCCGCCGTTCATCCTCTTCCTCGTGGTCTTCCTCTGGACCCCGCCGCACTACTGGCCGCTGTCGATGAAGTACCGCGACGACTACGCCGCGGCCGATGTGCCGATGCTCGCCGTCCTGCGCGATCGCGCGACCGTCGGTGTGCAGGTGATCCTCTACGCCTGGGCCACCGTGATCGCCTCGCTGCTGCTCATCCCGATCGCCCCCATGGGCGCTCTCTACACGGCTGTGGCCGTCCTCACGGGCGGCTGGTTCATCATCGAGAGCCACCGGCTGCACGGTCGAGCGGTGCGCGGCGAGGAAGCAGCACCGATGCGGGTCTTCCACGCGAGCATCACGTACTTGACGCTCTTGTTCGTCGCCGTCGGCGTCGACCCGCTGCTGCCCTTCTAGCGGCTCAGCCGGAGGTCGTCGCGAGCTCGGGCTCGGGCACTGCCTCGACAGCGGCGCGTTCTGAGCCGCGCAGGGTGAGCAGCACGAGGGTGACCACCGCGATGAGCACGCACGCGAGCACCATGTGGATGCCCACGAGCAGTTCAGGAAGCCCGAGCCGCGCCTGCGCCAGCCCGACGGCGATCTGCACGACCTCGACGGCGATCAGTGCGATCACGGCGCGACGCAGCGGAGCCAGCCCGAGCCGGAGGGCGACGACGAGCAGCAGCACGCTCAGCCCGAAGGTGATGTAGGCAGGCCACGAGTGCACGTGCTGCAGCAGCTCGGAATCGAGCCCGTTGCGAGCGGCACCGCCATCGCCGGCATGCGGTCCTGAGCCGGTCACGACGATGCCGACGAGCACGGTGATCCAGGCGCCCGCGGCGGTCGCGAGAGCGAGAGCCCGGACGGGCCGCTGCACGAGCAGCTCGCCCGTCGTTCGGCCGCGATAGACGCGGTGCACGAACACGACAGCAAGGGCGACGAGCACCGCCGAGACGACGAAGTGCAGCCCGACGATCCAGGGGTTGAGCTGCGTGAGCACGGTGATGCCGCCAATGACGGCCTGCAGGGGGATTCCGAGGCCGAGCGCCACCGTGAGCCGCAGCAGCTCGGGGCGCTCGCGCCGCATCCGCAGCACCGACAGGAAGGCGAGAATTGCGATGATGACGAGCACGAAGGTCAGCAGTCGGTTGCCGAACTCGACGATGCCGTGGATGCCCATCTCAGGAGTGGCCACGAACGAGTCCTCGGTGCACCGCGGCCAGGTGGGGCACCCCAGCCCCGAGCCGGTCAGGCGCACCGCGCCCCCCGTGCCGACGATGAGCGTCTGGCTCACGAGCGAGGCCCAGGCAAGCACGCGCACGCGGCGGTCGGCGGTCGAGGCGGGCAACCACTGGTACAGCCGGTTCACAGCCAGCTTCCTCCTCTTTCAGCATCCTCCCTGTAGAATCAAGGAGCTCTCCATCAGTGACGATCGTGGGTTCATCGAGCGGCTCGGCTGCTCCGCACGACCCGTCGTGCGCCAGTGTAGATGCGCTGGATGAGCATCCGCCGCACGGTGCCGCGCACCGCAGTCGCGAACCGCAGTGCGTGTCGAGAGCAGGAATGTCCTGACCGATCATCGGGTTGGGTTCGGCAAAGAGAAGAGGAACATCGTGTCTGACGTGCTCATCGACCGACCGGAACTCGAAGGCCTCGGCCAGTACGAATTCGGCTGGTCCGATTCCGATGTCGCGGGCTCGACCGCGCGTCGGGGCATCGATGACAGCGTCGTGCGCAACATCTCGGCACTCAAGGACGAACCGCAGTGGATGCTCGACCTGCGTCTGAAGGGCTTGAAGCTCTTCGGTCAGAAGCCCATGCCGCTGTGGGGAGCCGACCTGTCGGGCATCGACTTCGACAACATCAAGTACTTCGTGCGCTCGACCGAGAAGCAGGCGACCACGTGGGAAGAGCTGCCCGAAGAGATCAAGAACACGTACGAGAAGCTCGGCATCCCCGAGGCTGAGCGTCAGCGCCTCGTCGCGGGCGTCGCCGCGCAGTACGAGTCCGAGGTCGTCTACCACTCGATCCGAGAGGACCTCGAGGAGAAGGGCGTCCTCTTCCTCGACACCGACACGGCGCTCAAGGAGCACCCGGAGATCTTCGAGGAGTACTTCGGCACCGTCATCCCCGTCGGCGCCAACAAGTACTCCGCGCTGACCCCGGCGGAGTGGT
>SXMG01000085.1 GCA_005778835.1 Actinomycetota bacterium | reverse complement strand
TCGGCGGGGTCTCGGCGTACTGAATCGACCCGTCGGGCAGCGTCGTGAACCACTCCGGGTGCTCGGCGACCCAGGGGTGGTCGGGTGCGCACTGCAGCGCGAGGTCGATCGCGATCTCGAGCCCGTTCTGCGCGGCGGCGGTGACGAACGCCTCGAAATCGGCGACGGTGCCGAGATCGGGATGCACGGCCTCGTGCCCGCCTTCGGTCGAGCCGATCGCCCACGGGCTGCCGGGGTCGTGCGGACCCGGGGTGAGCGTGTTGTTGGGCCCCTTGCGGTTGACCCGGCCGATGGGGTGGATCGGCGGCAGGTACAGCACGTCGAAACCCATCGCGGCGACGGCGGGCAGGCGCTTCGCGGCGGTCGCGAACGTGCCGCTCTGCCACGAGCCGTCGCGCTTCTGCTTGGCCCCTTCTGACCGGGGGAAGAACTCGTACCAGCTGCCGACGGCGGCGCGCGTGCGCTCGACGCGGAGCACGAGCTGTTCGCTCGCGGTGCGCAGGCTGAGCGGTCGGTGCTCGGCCAGTGCTACGGCGAGGCGTGCGTCGGTGGCGACGGCGAGCCGCGCGTTCGGGGTCAGCGTCATCTTGCGCATCGCTGCACGGGCTTCGGTGAGCACCGCCGCGGCGGGTGCCGTGCCGGCGTCGGCGATCGCGCGCTCGAGCAACTGGGCGCCCGCGATGAGCATGAGCTCGACGTCGACACCGGCCGCGATCTTGACGGTGGCGGCGTGCAACCACGTGGCCCAGTCGTCAGCGAAGGCCTCGACGTGCCAGCTCCAGTCGCCGGGCTGCTCGAGCTGCACCTCGGCGTGCCAGCGGTCGGTGCCGGGCGCGCCGATGCTCATCGGGTGCCGGGTGACGGCGCCGTCAGGAGCCGTGAGCACGAGCTCGGCGCCCAGCAGGTCGTGGCCCTCGCGGAAGACGGTCGCCGCGAACGGCACCACTTCACCGACGAACGCGGTGCTCGGCCAGCGGTTCTCAGGCTGAACCGGGCTCAAGTGTCGAATCGGGATGCGCCCGATCTGGTGCGAGAAGGAGGATCGATGCGTCGTTGCCACCCCTCGACCCTACGCCGGGTGCGGGGCAAGCGCGCGGGGGTTGCGGGGAGTCGAAGGCGGGGGCTGCTGCGCTCGCCGCGACGAGCCGACCAGGTGTCCTCCTTGTGGAGGACAAAATGTACCCCGCGTGGGGTACGCGAACTTTCGTCAGAAGCTGGCGCGCGTGTATGCGCGCGCATACAGTGAGACCGCACGCACCGATCCGCCGAGAGACCCGAACTCGGCGGCCCGCCAGTGCAGTACCGCCGTCGCCAACCCGAATGGCGTCGTGAAACAGGACCGCGTCTCGCCCCCGTGCGAGGCCGGTCCTGTTCGGGTTAACGGCGGGCTCTCGATGCGGTGCCGATCGGCTCCGATCTCGGGGCGGTGCGGAGCGTCTGCGGGCAGCGGTGACGGCGCTCGTTCGTCGCCAATCTGGAACCGGTTGCGGAACTCGCGCTCGACCCGCCTAGAGTGGGTGGTCGGGGTGCCCCCACCCGCCCCACGTCGAGGAGTGATGACTGTGAAGGCGATCCGCCGCTTCACTGTGCGAACCGTGCTGCCTGAATCGTTGAACGCCGTGACGGCGCTCGCCGCGAACCTGCGCTGGTCGTGGCATGAGCCGACCAAGCAGCTGTTCGCCCGCATCGACCCCGAGCGGTGGGAAGAACTCGACCACGACCCGATCGCACTGCTCGGCGGCGTCGACCCGGCTCGACTCGGCGAGCTCGCGCACGACGCGCAGTTCATCGCCGACGCTGAGGCTCTGCGCGCCGACCTCACGGCCTATCTCGAGCAGCCGCGCTGGTACCAGCAGCTCAGCGACGCCCCGGCGCGCATCGCGTACTTCTCGCCCGAGTTCGGCATCGCCTCGGCGATTCCGCAGTATTCGGGCGGTCTCGGCATTCTGGCGGGCGACCACCTCAAGAGCGCGAGCGACCTCGGTGTGCCGCTGATCGGCGTCGGGCTGTTCTACCGCGCCGGCTACTTCCGTCAGGCGATCGACCGCGACGGCTGGCAGAAAGAGACCTACCCCGTCATCGACCCCGACGGCCTGCCGATGCAGATGCTGCGCGAGCACGACGGCAGTGCGGCGCGCGTCTCGCTGACGCTGCCCGGCGGCGACGCTCTGCACGCGCGGGTCTGGCAGATGACCGTCGGCCGCGTCGTGCTGCTGCTGCTCGACACCGACATCCACGACAACACCGATGAGCTGCGCGGCGTCACCGACCGTCTCTACGGCGGCGGCGGCGAGCACCGCCTGCTGCAAGAGCTGCTGCTCGGCATCGGCGGCGTGCGCGCGATCAAGCGCTACGTCGAGCTCTCGCAGACTCCGGCGCCCGAGGTCTTCCACACGAACGAGGGCCACGCGGGCTTCCTGGGGCTCGAGCGCATCAGCGACCTGATCTCTGACGGCCTCTCCTTCGACGAGGCGCTGCAGATCGTGCGTGCCGGCACCCTCTTCACGACCCACACTCCCGTGCCCGCGGGCATCGATCGCTTCGACGGCGAGCTCATCGAGCGCTACTTCTCGACCTCGCTGCTGCCCGGCGTGAGCGCGCCCGACGTGCTCGCGCTCGGCACCGAAGACTACGAGGGCGGCGACCCCGCCGTCTTCAACATGGCCGTCATGGGCCTGCGGCTTGCGCAGCGTGCCAACGGCGTCTCGCAGCTGCACGGCGACGTCTCGCGCGGCATGTTCGGCGCTCTCTGGGAGGGCTTCGATCAGGACGACGTGCCGATCACCTCGGTGACCAATGGCGTGCACGCGCCCACGTGGACCGACCCGCTCATGGTCTCGCTCGCGAAGCAGAAGCTCGGCACCTACGAGACCTCGTCGTGCGACTGGAACTCTGAGGCCGTCACGGATGCCGACCTCTGGTCGGTGCGCCGCGCCATGCGCGAGCAACTCGTGCACGATGCACGGGCGCGCACGATCGCCGCATGGGCCGAGCAGAACCCCGGTGTCGCGGCCCCGAGCTGGATGACCGAGCTGCTCGATCCCGATGTGCTGACGATCGGCTTCGCGCGCCGCGTGCCCACCTACAAGCGCCTGACGCTCATGCTGCACGACCAAGACCGTCTGCGGGCGCTCCTGACCGACCCCGAGCGCCCCGTGCAGCTCGTGATCGCCGGCAAGTCGCACCCGGCCGACGACAGCGGCAAGGCGCTCATCCAGAAGCTCGTGCAGTTCGCGGCCGACCCCGAGGTCCGCCGCCGCATCGTGTTCCTGCCCAACTACGACATCGGCATGGCCCGCGTGCTCTACCCGGGCACCGACATCTGGTTGAACAACCCGCTGCGTCCGCTCGAGGCGTGCGGAACATCCGGCATGAAGGCGGCCCTCAACGGCTCGCTCAATCTGTCGATTCTCGACGGCTGGTGGAACGAGTACTACGACGCCGAGAACGGCTGGGCGATTCCGACGGCCGATGCCGCAGGCGACGGTGCCGAGCGCGACAAGCTCGAGGCCGAGGCCATGTACGACCTCATCGAGCACCAGATCGCGCCGCGCTTCTACGACCACGACGCCGAGGGCCTGCCGAAGCGCTGGCTGCAGAGCATCCGGCACACGCTCGCGACCCTGTCGCCCGAGCTCTCGGCCGACCGCATGGTGCGCGAGTACGTCGAGCGCCTCTATGTGCCGGCGGCGCACGCCGAGCGCGCCATCACGGCCGACGACTACCGCCCCGCCCGCGAGCTCGCGGCGTGGAAGGCTCGAGTCGCTCACGAGTGGCCGCACCTGGCCGTCACGCACGTCGAGTCGGGCGGCGTGCAGTCGCCGCAGGTCGGCGACCAGTTGACCGTGCGCGCGCACGTGCAGCTCGCGGGTCTGTCAGCCGACGACGTGCTCGTCGAGGTGGCTTTCGGTCGTGCTCGCAACGGCGACGACCTCGTCGACGTGCACCGTCAGCCCCTCGCGCTCGCGCACCACGAGCTCGGCCAGCCGGCCGTCTTCGCCGGCACCGTTCCGCTCGAGCGCGCGGGTTCGTTCGGCTACACGGTGCGGGTCACGCCGCGTCACGCCCTGCTGGCGAATCCGGCTGAGCTCGGCCTGATCGCGGTCGCGCACTAGGGCCGCTCTGAGCACCGCCGCGGGCGGTCAGCGCGCGATGTCGGCGAGCTGCCCGCCCGTGATCGCGAGCAGGTCGTCGGGCGCAAGCTCGATATCGAAGCCTCGGCGACCGCCCGAGACGTAGATCGTGGGCCACAGCACCGCGGTCTCGTCGAGCACCGTGGGCAGCGCGGTCTTCTGACCGATGGGCGAGATGCCGCCGACGACGTAGCCCGTCTTGCGTTCGGCCACGGCAGGGTCGGCCATGACAGCGCGTTTGGCGCCGACGGCGGCGGCGAGGGCCTTGAGGTCGAGCATCCCCGTCACGGGAACGATGCCGACGCACAGCCGGCCTTCCGCGTCGGCCAGCAGCGTCTTGAAGACGCGGTCGGGGTCGAGCTCGAGCGCAGTGGCAGCCTCGAGCCCGAAGTTCGTAGTCGCGGGGTCGTGCACGTAGGTGTGAGCGATGAAGGGGATGCCCGCGGCCGTCAGCGCGACCGTCGCGGGAGTCGTCGGCCCGGCCTGCGGTGCCGACCTAGCCATGAGCCGTGCTCCGACCTCCGCAGCAGCCCTCAGTCATGCGCCCGCAGCAGCAGCATCGACGTGGGCCCGATGGTGATGGTCTCGCCCGGGGTGTGGTGGGGCTCGACTTGGGCGATGTCGTCGTGCGAGCTGTCCCACAGCACCGTGTAGCCGACAACGCCCTCGTGGGCGGGCAGCGTCACCTCGACCTCGACTTCGAGGCCGTGCACGATGAGCAGAATGCGGTTGAAGTCTTCGAACTCGGGCGTCGACGCTGCGAGGTACTGCAGGGTGCGCTCCTCGGGCGAATCCCAGTCCTCCATCGTCATGGCTTCGCCGTCTTTGTTGTACCAGTCCATCTGGGTCGCGTTGGGCACGGTCTCGCCCCAGCGGCCGTAGCGCAACGGCCGCAGTGCGGGGTTCTCACGCCGCAGCTGCAGCAGGCGCCGCGTGACGCGGAACAGATCCTGCTGCCAGCCCTCGTGGTGCCAGTCGAGCCAGGTGAGCTCGCTGTCGTGGCAGTAGGCGTTGTTGTTGCCGCGCTGGCTGCGCCCGATCTCGTCGCCCGCAGTCATCATCGGCATGCCGGCGCTCAGCAGCAGCGTGCCCATGAGGTTGCGCATGGCTTTGCGCCGCACGGTCGTGATCGCGGCGTCGTCGGTGAGGCCTTCGACGCCGTGGTTGAACGAGCGGTTGTTGTCGGTGCCGTCGCGATTGTCTTCGCCGTTGCCCAGATTGTGCTTGGCGTTGTACGAGACCAGGTCGGCCATGGTGAAGCCGTCGTGCGCGGTGAGGCAGTTGACGCTCGCGAGCGGTCCGCGCTCGGCGGCGAAGACGTGCGCGCTGCCCGTGATGCGGCGGGCGAGCGAGCCGATGCCCTCGGGGGCGGATCCATGGCTGCGGTCGGCCCCGATGTCGGTGAGCCAGAACGCGCGCGCCCGGTCGCGGAAGCCGTCATTCCACTCGTGGTACCCGGCGGGAAAGTGGCCGACCTGCCAGCCGCCCATGCCGACATCCCACGGCTCGGAGATCATCTTGACGCCTTGCAGGGCCGGGTCATCGAGAATCGCCCGCAGCAGCGGATGCTCGGGGTCGAACTCGGCGTTCGCATCGCGCCCGAGCGTGGCCATCAGGTCGAACCGGAACCCGTCGACCTGCACCTCGTTCGCCCAGTCGCGCAGCGAGTCGAGCACGAGGCGCTGGGCCGCGGGGCGCGAGAAGTCGACGGTGTTGCCGCAGCCCGTGGTGTCGATGTAGTCGCCGTCGGGGGTGTGGCGGTAGTACGCGGCGTTGTCGATGCCGCGCAGGCTCGTGGTGGGGCCCTCGGGCCCTTCTTCGGCGGTGGGGTTGTAGACGACGTCGAGCACGACTTCGAGGCCTGCCTCGTGCAGCAGCTTGACCATGCCCTTGAACTCGCGCAGCACCGCGCCCGTGCCGCCGAACTGCGCGGTGCGGGTCGCATAGGCCGCGTGCGGGGTGAAGAAGTTGAGGGTGTTGTAGCCCCAGTAGTTGACGAGCCCCTGGCCCTGCAGGCGCTGCTCGCTCACGAACTGGTGCACGGGCAGCAGCTCGACCGTCGTGATGCCGAGGTCTTTCAGGTAGGCGATCGTGGCGGGGTGCGCCAGGCCCGCGTAGGTGCCGCGCAGGTCGTCGGGCAGTTCGGGGGCGAGCTTCGTGAGGCCCTTGACGTGCGCTTCGTAGAGCACCGTGTGATCGAGCGGGATGCGCGGCTTCTGCACGCCGCCCCAGTCGAAGGCGTCGTCTTGCACATAGGCGCGCCAGTCGCCGTCGGGGGTGCGGGCGAGGCCGCGCGCATAGGGGTCGAGCAAAAGGCGCTCGGGGTCGTAGGCGTGGGTCGGGCCGCTCGGGCCGTCGACGCGCAGGGCGTAGCGCGTGCCGGGCGTGAGCGAGCGCGTCGTCGTGCGCCAGACCCCGAAGCGGTTGCGCTGCAGTTCGTGCGTCTCGGTGATCCACGAGGGGTCGTCGGCCGCGAGAATGCACAGCTGCACCGAGGTCGCGTGCTCGCTCCAGACGCGCAGCTCGCCGCCGCGCGAGGTCTGCCGCACCCCGAGGTGCCCGAGCGCATCCATCGAGGCCATGCGTCTTAGGCTAAGTCAACCGAGAGCCGGTGCCGTTCACCCGCCGAGAGGAGGCTCCGTGATCTACCTCGACCACGCCGCCACCTCGCCGATGCCCGGGGTCGTGCGCGAGGCCTATCTCGCGGCCCTCGAGCTGCAGGGCAACCCCTCGTCGATCCACTCGGCAGGCCAGCGGGCACGTGCCATGGTCGATGGCGCGCGCGTGCGCATCGCGGCGACCCTCGGCGTCGAGGCGATCGAGGTGACGTTCACGGGCGGCGGTACGGAGGCCGTGAATCTGGCGGTCAAGGGGATGTTCTGGGCGCGCAACGCGTCAGCCCCGAGCCCGGGCGGCGCGCGTGCTGCCGGTTCGGGCGACGCGCGACCTCGACCGCGCCTGCTGGTGCCGCGCGCAGAGCACCACGCCACGCTCGACGCTGTCGAGTGGCTCGCGCAGCACGAGGGCGCCGAGCTGCACTGGCTCGAGGTCGACGAGCTCGGAGCCCTGCGGCTCGACCGCCTGGCCGAGGCACTCGGCGACGGGTCCGACGTGGCCCTGCTCACGATGCTCGCGGCGAACAACGAGGTCGGCACGGTGCAGCCGGTCGCGCAGGCTGCGGCGCTCGCCGCGGCGGTCGGCGTGCCGGTGCACGTCGACGCGATCGCGGCCTACGGGCAGGTGCGGCTCGATCCGCTGCCGCACGGGGTGTCGGCCGTCTCGATCTCAGCCCACAAGGTCGGCGGCCCCGTCGGTGTCGGAGCCCTCGTGCTGCGTCGCACGGCCGAGGTCGTGCCGCTGCTGCACGGCGGCTCGCAGCAGCGCGGGCGCTCGGGCACCATGGACGCCGCGGGTGCTGCCGCCTTCGCCGTCGCGGCCGAGCTCGCTCATGCCGAGCTCGACGAGCGTTCGGAGCACAAGCGCGCGCTGCGCGATCGGCTCGCGGAGGGCATCCGTCGCTCGGTGCCGCAGGCGGTGCTCAGTGGCGCTGCCGGCAGGCTCGACGACGACGCTCTCGCCCTCCCCGGCACCCTGCACTTCACGGTGCCGGGCGCCGAGGGCGACTCGCTGCTCATGCTGCTCGACGCCGCGGGCTTCGCCGTCTCAACCGGGTCGGCGTGCCAGGCAGGGGTGCCCGAGCCCTCGCACGTGCTGCTCGCGATGGGACTCAGCGAGGCGGATGCTCGCGGCGCCCTGCGCGTCACCCTCGGCCCGGCGACCACGGTCGACGAGATCGACGCGCTGCTGGCTGCACTGCCGGCCGCGGTCGAGCGCGCGCAGTCGGCGGGTCTCGCGGCGCAGGTTCCGCGTCTGGGCCGCTGAGCCGCCCGGCCCGCAGCGTCACGAATCACGGAATCCTGGCCATGCGATGCCTTCTCGGCCCGGCAGCAGCCGTGATCTCCGTCGTTTGTCCGTGATTCGTCACGCGCCGGGCTCGGAGAGGGCTCGCGTACCCTTGACCTATGCGAGTTCTGGCAGCGATGAGCGGCGGCGTCGACAGCGCCGTCGCGACCGCGCGCGCCGTGGAGGCCGGCCATGACGTCGTGGGCGTGCACCTGGCGCTCAGTCGCATGCCCGGAACCCTGCGCACCGGCAGTCGCGGCTGCTGCACGATCGAAGACAGCCTCGATGCGCGTCGGGCGGCCGAGAAGCTCGGCATTCCGTTCTACGTGTGGGATTTCAGCGAGCGCTTCCGCGCTGACGTCGTCGACGACTTCATCGCCGAGTACGCCGCGGGCCGCACCCCGAACCCCTGCATGCGCTGCAACGAGCGCATCAAGTTCGCGGCCGTGCTCGAGAAGGCCCTGGCGCTCGGCTTCGACGCCGTCGCGACCGGCCACTACGCCCACATCGTCACCGACGCCGCGGGCAACCGCGAGCTGCACCGTGCATCGGACGAGGCCAAAGATCAGTCGTACGTGCTCGGCGTGCTGACGACCGAGCAGCTCGCGCACGCGATGTTCCCGCTCGGCACGACGCCGTCGAAGGCCGTCGTGCGCGCCGAGGCCGAGGCACGAGGGCTTACCGTTGCCCAGAAGCCCGACAGCCACGACATCTGCTTCATTCCCGACGGTGACACCCGTGGCTGGCTCGCCGACCGCATCCCTCCCGCCGAGGGCGCCATCGTCGATCGCGACGGCACGCCCGTCGGCTCGCACGACGGCGCGACAAGCTTCACGGTCGGCCAGCGCCGCGGACTCAACCTCGGCGTGCCCGCACCCGACGGCCGCCCGCGCTTCGTGCTCGAGGTGCGTCCGAGCTCGAACGAGGTCGTCGTGGGGCCGCGCGAGGCGCTCGCGATCCGCGAGCTCGCCGGGCACCGCTTCACCTGGGCGGGCCTCGACCCGGTCGCGAGCGGCATCACGCGCGCCGACCCTGAGGCCGCGTCGGCCGACCCCGCTGCTCCGGATGCCCTCCTCCCGTTCGACTGCCACGTGCAGGTGCGCGCTCACGCCGACCCCGTGCCCGCGGTCGCGCGTGTGCGAGATGGCGAGCTCGTCGTCGAGGTGAGCGAGCCGCTGCTCGGCGTCGCACCCGGACAGACCGCGGTCCTCTACGTCGGCACGCGCGTGCTCGGACAGTGCACGATCGACCGCACGGTGGCGGCCGACCTCGTCGACGCGCACTAGCGCGCAGCACCCGACTCGCCCGCCCGCCGAGCCTCAGCCGCCGCCGCTCGCCCACGCTCTCTAGACTGGCGCCGTGACCGCCGAGCTGCTGCGCCTGCACGACGTTCCGGGCGCGCGGCCGGGCGCGACCCCCTCCGAGTTCTGGCCCCGCCTCACCGTCGCGACCGCACACCTCGACCCGCCGCTCGGCGTCATCGATCGCGCGGCCTTCGCGTACAACGCCGCCGACCTCGTGCGCCGGGCCGGGGGAGTGCCCATCAGGGTGGCGAGCAAGTCGATCAGGGTTCGCGGCCTCATCGACGCGGTGCTCGCCCACCCCGGCTTCGCAGGAGTGCTCGCCTACACGCTGCCCGAAGCGCTGTGGCTCGCGAGCCCGAGCAGCGCTGGCGATGGCGCGAGCGGCATCGGCGCCGGAACCGGCAGCAGCGGGGGTATCGACGACGTCGTGCTCGGCTACCCCACGACTGATCGCGCGGCCCTCGCGCGGCTCGCCGCCGACGAGCAGCTGGCCGCGCGCGTGACCCTCATGATCGACGACGTCGCCCACCTCGATCTGATCGACTCGGTCACTCCTCCGAGCGCGAGACCGAGCATCCGCATCGCGCTCGAACTCGACGCGAGCTGGCGCGGCCCACTGGGCCACCTCGGCGTGCGGCGCAGCCCTCTCCATGAGCCCGAACAGCTCGCGGCGCTCGCGCGCATCGTGACCGAGCGCCCCGGTTTCACCCTCGTCGGCGTCATGGCCTACGAGGCCCAGATTGCCGGCCTCGGTGACGCACCGCCGGGGCGACCGGTGCGTGGCGCGCTCGTGCGCGGCATCCAGCGCCGGTCACGCGCCGAGCTCGCCGACCGTCGTAGCCGCGCCGTGGCCGCCGTGCGCGCGATCGCCGACGCCGCGGGCACGCCCCTGCAGTTCGTGAACGGCGGTGGCACCGGATCCCTCGAGTCGACCGCCGCCGACCCGAGCGTCACCGAGCTCGCCGCCGGCAGCGGGCTCATGGGTCCGCACCTGTTCGACACCTACCGCGGCTTCACCCCGGCACCGGCCGCCGCGTTCGCGCTGCCGGTCGTGCGGCGCCCCACCGACGACATCGCCACGCTGCTCGGCGGCGGCTGGATCGCCAGCGGCCCGCCCGGCATCGATCGCCTTCCGCAGGTGGTCTGGCCCGAAGGCCTGCGGATGCTCGGCACCGAGGGCGCCGGAGAGGTGCAGACTCCCCTGCGCGGGCCGGCCGCTCGCACGCTGCACGTGGGCGACCGGGTCTGGCTGCGCCACACGAAGGCCGGAGAGTTGAGCGAGCACCTCGACGCCTTCCACGTTGTCGACGGCGACCAAGTGACGGGTGAGCTACCGACCTATCGCGGCGAAGGGCAGGCGTTCTTGTGAGCGAGAGCAGCGCGCCCGCCACTACCGAGGCA
Source organism: Actinomycetota bacterium (assembly GCA_005778835.1). Lineage (GTDB taxonomy): Bacteria > Actinomycetota > Actinomycetes > Actinomycetales > Microbacteriaceae > Microcella. Next base: position 2,587 of record SXMG01000085.1, on the reverse strand, counting down.
CAGGCCGGTGCGGCCGCCGAACCCCGCGCGAGGCGCGCACGCGCCGCGAAGCCGTGGCGCAACTGGGCCCGCACCGAGCAGGCGACTCCTGTGCGCGTCGAGCGACCCGCGAGCGGCGACGAGGTCGTCGACGCGATCGCCCGTGCTCGCGCCGACGGGCTGCCCGTCAAGGCCGTCGGCTCGGGCCACTCGTTCACAGGCATCGCCGTCGCGCCGGGCGTGCAGCTCGACCTCACCGACCTCGCGGGCATCACACACCTCGACACCACCACGGGCCTCGTCACCCTCGCCGCCGGCACCAAGCTGCACGCCGCCTCGGCGCTGCTGCACGAGAACGGCCTCGCGTTCGAGAATCTCGGCGACATCGATGTGCAGTCGCTCTCGGGCGCCGTCAGCACGGGCACGCACGGCACGGGTCGCGCGTTCGGCGGCCTCGCCACGCAACTGCGCGCCGTGACGCTCGCCACGGCTGACGGGCGACTCCTCCCCATCAGCCCTACCGAGAACGCCGAGCTCTGGCCCGCCGCGCGTCTCGGGCTCGGCGCCCTCGGGGTGCTCGTCGACCTCACCGTGCAGACGGTGCCGACGTTCGTGCTCGCGGCGGACGAGCATCCGGAGCCCCTCGATGCCGTGCTCGACGACTGGTCGAACCGCTCTGCGCAGGCTGATCACGTCGAGTTCTACTGGTTTCCGCACACGCGGCTCGCCCTCACGCGCAGCAACACGCGCCTGCCCGCCGATGCCCCGCGGCAGCCGGTCGGTCGCGTCAAGCGCTGGGTCGACGACGACTTGCTCGGCAACGGGCTCTACGAGGTGCTGTGCCGCATCGGCTCGATCGCGCCCGCCACGATTCCCGGGTTCAATCGGCTTGCGAGCGGGGTCGCGTTCAACCGTCAGGTCGCCGACTACTCGCACTGTATCTTCGCCACCGAGCGCAAGGTGCGATTCCGCGAGATGGAGTACTCGGTGCCGCTCGACGCCGTCGCACCCGTGATGCGCGAGCTCGAGCGCGTCATCGAGCAGAACGGTTGGCGCATCTCATTCCCGATCGAGGTGCGCGCGACGGCCCCCGACGATGTGTGGCTCTCGACTGCGCACGGGCGCGACAGCAGCTACATCGCGGTGCACCGCTACCACCGCGAGGATCCTCACGACTACTTCTCCGCCGCCGAGCAGATTCTGCGCGCTCACGACGGACGCCCGCACTGGGGCAAGCTGCACACCCGCACCGCCGCCGACCTGCGGCCGGCGTACCCGCGCTTCGACGACTTCCTCGCCGTGCGCGACCGGCTCGACCCCGACCGGGTCTTCACGAATGACTACCTCGACCGCGTGCTGGGTTCCTAGGCTCCGAGTCGGTGGGCGCTTCTAGACTGTGCGCGTGGCTGAGACCCCCGCACCCGCTGACGTGCCTGTCGATGAGCTGACTCGCGACGAGGCCCGCACCGAGGTCGAGGCGCTCACGAGCCGCATCCTCGAGCTGCGCGACGCCTACTACTCGCGCGACACCGTGCTCGACGACGACGCCACTTACGACGCCCTCGTGCGCCGGCTCGAGCTCATCGAGCACGCGTTCCCCGAGCTGCAGAGTCAGGACTCACCGACGCAGACGGTCGGCGGTCGTGCCGAGACCACGATGTTCGCGCCGGTTGAGCACGCCGAGCGCATGCTGAGCCTCGACAACGTGTTCAACGCTGACGAGTTCGCCGAGTGGGCGGCGAAAGTCGAGCGCGACGCCGGGCGCCCGGTGCGCTGGCTGTGCGAGCTCAAGATCGACGGGCTGGCCCTCAACCTGCGCTACGAGCGGGGGCTGCTCGTGACAGCGGCCACGCGCGGCGATGGGCGCGTGGGCGAAGACGTCACGCAGAACGTGCTGCAACTATCGGGCATCCCGACCCGGCTCGCAGGCGACCCCGCCGAGCTGCCCGACCTCGTCGAGGTGCGCGGCGAGGTGTTCATTCCCAAGGCGGCGTTCGACGAGCTCAATGCGCTGCAGCGCGAGGCCGGCGAGCGCGAGTTCGCCAACCCGCGCAACGCCGCGAGCGGCAGCCTGCGCCAGAAGGCCGAGGGCAAGAACGACGAGCAACTGGCGCGCATGCGTGATCGCCTGAGCAGACTGCGCATGCTTGTGCACGGCATCGGCGCCTGGCCGAACCCGCCCGTCACCGCGCAGAGCGAGGTCTACGGGCTGCTCGAGCGCTGGGGGCTGCCCATCAGCAGCCACTTCCGCGTGCATGACACCGCCGCCGGCGCCGCCGAGTACATCGCCTTCCACGGTGAGCACCGTCACGCCGTCGAGCACGAGATCGACGGTGTCGTCGTCAAGGTCGACGAGCTCGAGCTCCACGGCGAGCTGGGTGCCACGAGCCGCGCCCCGCGCTGGGCGAGCGCCGACACGTACCCGCCCGAGCAGGTGAACACGAAGCTGCTTGACATCGTCGTGAGCGTGGGCCGCACGGGTCGTGCCACCCCCTTCGCCGTCATGGAAAAGGTGCGCGTCGCCGGCAGCGAAGTGCGGCAGGCGACCCTGCACAACCAAGACGTCGTGAAAGCCAAGGGCGTGCTCATCGGCGACACGGTCGTGCTG
>SXMG01000084.1 GCA_005778835.1 Actinomycetota bacterium | reverse complement strand
GGGCGGCGAGAAGAAGCGCCACGAGATCGTGCAGCTCGAGCTGCTGAAGCCCAAGATCGCCGTGCTCGATGAGACCGACTCGGGCCTCGATGTCGACGCACTCAAGGTCGTCTCCGAAGGCGTGAACCGCGTCAAGGAGAACACCGGTCTCGGCGTGCTGCTCATCACGCACTACACGCGCATTCTGCGGTACATCACGCCCGACTTCGTGCACGTGTTCGTCGACGGCGCCGTCGCTGAAGAGGGCGGCCCTGAACTGGCAGAGCGCTTGGAGAACGAAGGCTACGATCGCTACCTGACCGGCTCGACCGTAGGCTAAGCGCATGCCCACCGCACTCGAACCGCAACTCTTCGACAAGGTCGAAGAAGGGCTGAAAGACGTCGTCGACCCCGAGCTGGGCGTCAACATCGTCGATCTCGGCCTCGTCTACGACCTCGCCTGGGATGAGGAGAGCAACGCGCTCATCATTTCGATGACGCTCACCTCGGCCGGTTGCCCGCTCACCGACGTGATCGAGGAGTCGATCGCGAACTCGCTCGACGGCATCGTCGAGCAGTTCCGCATCAACTGGGTCTGGATGCCCCCGTGGGGCCCCGAGCGCATCACCGACGACGGTCGAGACATGATGCGCGCGCTTGGCTTCTCGATCTAACGAAATCTAGCGATGAAGGGCCCCCGCCACCTGGCAGGGGCCCTTCATCGTTGGTGCGAGTTACTTCTTCTGCGAGCGCTCAGCCGCCGCCCACAGGGCGGGCAGTAGCGCCGCGGCGATCGCGGCCTTGATGAGCCCGCCGATGATGAACGGGTAGAAGCCCGCGATGAGCACCGACTGCAGGTCGTTCGGCAGCCCGAGTTGTCCGAGCGACACAGCGAGCCAGGGCAGGCCGATCGAGAAGACGACGAGCGAGCCGCCGATGAAGGTGATGATGGGCTTGTACCAGCCGCGATCCCACGAGCGCTCCGCGGCCCAGCCGACGAGAGCGGCCGAGACGATGAAGCCGATGATGTAGCCGCCGGTCGGGCCGAGCAGCACGCTCCAGCCACCGGAAGCGTCGCTGTAGATCGGCAGACCGAGGCCGCCCAGCACCGCGTAGAGCGAGAGCGAGGCGGCGCCACGAGCCGCACCGAGGCTCGCACCCACGAGCAGCACCGCGAGCGTCTGACCGGTGACCGGCACGGGCCACAGCGGAATCGCGACCTGGGCGAGCACAGCGACGAGGGCGGTGCCGGCGACGACGAGTGCGATGTCGCTCAGCCAGGTGCGGGTGACCACGCGGTCGACGAGAGTGGGGCGCAGCAGGGGAGTGGTGGCAGTCGTCACGACGGTCTTCCTCACGAGAAGTCGGGTGCAGGGGACAGCGTTAGACTATCGGGCTGGCCCCCGCTGACGGGTCTGGCCGAATCCCACCAAAGAAACGGACTTTCGCTGTGCTCGCTGTGCAAGACCTCGAGATCCGGGTCGGAGCGCGCCTGCTCATGGAGAACGTCAGCTTTCGCGTCGACAAGGGAGACAAGATCGGGCTCGTCGGCCGCAACGGCGCCGGCAAGACCACGATGACTCGCGCCCTCGCCGGTGAAGGGGCGCCGACAGGCGGCACGATCAGCCGCACGGGCGAGATCGGCTACTTGCCTCAAGACCCGCGAGCGGGCGACCCCGAGCAGCTCGCGCGCACCCGCATTCTCGATGCCCGCGGCCTCGGCCAGATCGTCATCGACATGCAGCAGGCCTCTGTCGACATGGGCAGCAGTGATCCGGCCGTGTCTGAGAAGGCCATGGATCGATACGGCCGCCTCACCGACCGCTTCCAGGCGCTGGGCGGGTACGCCGCTGAGGCCGAAGCCGCGGCGATCGCGAGCAACCTCTCACTGCCTGATCGCATTCTCAGCCAGCCGCTCAGCACGCTCTCGGGCGGGCAGCGGCGCCGCATCGAGCTGGCCCGCATCCTGTTCAGCGACGCCGAGACGATGATTCTCGACGAACCGACCCACCACCTCGATGCCGACTCGGTCGTGTGGCTGCGCGAGTTCTTGAAGCAGTACCAGGGCGGTTTCATCGTGATCAGTCACGATGTGCAGCTCGTCGAAGAGACGGTCAACCGGGTGTTCTACCTCGATGCCAACCGTCAGGTGATCGACATCTACAACATGGGCTGGAAGCACTATCTGCGCCAGCGCGAGGCCGACGAGGAGCGCCGGAAGAAGGAGCGCGTCAACGTCGAGAAGAAGGCCACCACGCTGCAGCTGCAGGCCGCCCGGTTCGGCGCCAAGGCCTCGAAGGCCGCCGCCGCCCACCAGATGGTGGCGCGCGCCGAGAAGATGCTGGCGGGGCTCGACGAGGTGCGCGCGGTCGACCGGGTCGCCAAGCTGCGGTTTCCTGAGCCGGCGCCGGTCGGCAAGACGCCGTTGCAGGCCAAGAATCTCTCGAAGAGCTACGGCTCGCTCGAGATCTTCACGGCCGTCGACCTCGCGGTCGACAAGGGCTCGCGCGTCGTCATCCTCGGCCTCAACGGTGCGGGCAAGACCACGCTGCTGCGCATTCTGGCGGGCGTCGACGCCCCTGACACGGGTGTGCTCGAACCGGGCCACGGCCTGCGCGTCGGCTACTACGCGCAAGAGCACGAGACGCTCGACGTCAAGCGCAGCGTGCTCGAGAACATGATGAGCGCGAGCGAGGCGATCACCGAGCGCGAGGCCCGCAGCGTGCTGGGCTCGTTCCTGTTCGTCGGCGACGACGTGCAGAAGCCCGCCGGGGTGCTCTCGGGCGGCGAGAAGACCCGCCTCTCGCTCGCGACGCTCGTCGTCTCGAAAGCCAATCTGCTGCTGCTCGATGAGCCCACGAACAACCTCGACCCGGCGAGCCGAGAAGAGATTCTCGGGGCGCTCGCGAGTTACGCCGGCGCCGTGATTCTCGTGAGCCACGACGAGGGCGCGGTCGAGGCGCTCAACCCCGAGCGCGTGCTGATCATGCCCGACGGAGTCGAAGACCTTTGGACGGCCGACTACGCCGAACTCATCTCGCTCGCCTGACCTCGGTTGCGGCGCGCGTGCGCCGTCGAGGCTCGGGATGCCCGCTCAGCGCTCGTGAGCATCCAGAATCGCGTCTTCGACCTCGGCGTCGAGACCGCGCTTCGGCTTCGGCAGCCCTACGCCGGTCTCGGCCGCGCGAGCGGTGCGGTGCTCTTGCCGCAGCGCCCACCCGAATCCGATGAAGCCGAGCAGCGCGAAGAGGTACCACTGGAAGGTGTAGCTCAAGTGCGGGCCCTCGTCGTTGATGGGCCTGGTCGCGGCGGTGGGCCGTTCGTCGGCGCTGGGTGATTCGCGGTCGAGCAGGCCGTAGGCGCCCGTGATGACCTCGCCCGCATCGATGCTCTCGGCGAGCTCGGGCAGGTGGATCGTGGCGATCTGACCCTCGGGCGCTCCGCGGCCCGCGATCGTGGGCTCGCCGGGCTTGAGGCGCACGACGACCTGCACGCGGCCCTCGGGCGGTGCGGGCACGACGTCGGGGGAGTCCTGCGCCGAGCCGACGGGCAGCCAGCCGCGGTCGACGATGAAGACCTCGCCCGAGTCGAGCAGCAGGGGGGTCAGCACCTCGAAGCCCGGGCGCGCGTTGAGCGGCCGGTTGCGCACGAGCACTTGCGACTCGAGCAGGTACTCGCCCTCGAGGGCGACAGGCGACCACTCGCGGGCAGGATCGAGGTCGGCACCGGGCGGCAGCACCTCTCGCAGCTCGACCGGGGCCGAATCCCAGTTCTCGGCGATGACACGCATCTCGGCGACCACCTCGACGCGTCGCGACCACTGCCACTGGGCGAGTAGAACGCAGACCACGGCGAAGACCGTCGTGAACGCGAGCCAGCCGAGCCAGCGGCGCGTCAGGGCCAGCGAGAGGATGCTCATCGCCCGCTATTCTGCCGCGTCGGGCAGCCGCTCGACGACGACGCCGGCCGGGGTGATCGTGACCGGGAACCCGCGGGCCGCCACGTAGTCGTAGAGGTAGTCGCGGTGCTCGTCGCACGCGAGCCAGACCTTCACGCGCTCCGGCCCGTGGATGCGCGGGTTGCGCCAGTTCACGGCCCAGTCGGCCGACTCGCGGCAGCCGCTGCGCGAGCAACGGATGCTGCTGATCGCGCCGGGCAGATCGATCACGAGGCTCCGTCGCGCGAGACGTACGGCAGCAGGGCTCCGGGTCGCTCGACAGCCGGGCCGCTGCGGTTGACCACCGTGTTGGCGGCGATGACAGCGAAGTAGGGCAGCACGACGGCGCCGAGCGCCGGAATCAGCAGCCACCAGCCTGGGACGATGAAGCAGGCGCCGATGCAGATCATGCGGATGCCCATGGCTGTGGCGTATCGCACCATGCGAACCTTGCGCTCCTCATCGGGAGACATCGGCAGGCTCGTGATGGCACTCGACGGTTGGCTCGGCACCTCAGAATGGTAGCTCTCGACGTTGCGCATATGCTGGGGAGCCATGACCCCAGGTACGTCCTCTCCTCGCACAGTTCTCGTCACCGGCGGCAACCGCGGCATCGGCTTCTCGATCGCCGAAGAGTTCATCGCGCAGGGCCACCGCGTCGCCGTCACGGCCCGCTCGGGCAGTGGCCCCGAGGGCTCGCGCACTGTGCAGGCCGACGTGACTGATTCGGCATCGATCGACGCCGCTTTCACAACCGTGGAGGCGGAGCTCGGGCCCGTCGAGGTCGTCGTGGCCAACGCCGGCATCACGCGCGACATGCTGCTCATGCGCATGAGCGATGACGACTTCACCGACGTCATCGACACGAACCTCACCGGAGCCTTCCGCACCGTCAAGCGTGCTTCGAAGGGCATGCTTAAGGCGCGCTTCGGGCGCATCATTCTCATCTCGAGCGTCGTCGGCCTCTACGGCTCGGCCGGCCAGGTCAACTACAGCGCCTCGAAGTCCGCGCTGGTCGGCATGGCCCGGTCGCTCACGCGCGAGCTCGGTGGCCGCGGCATCACCGCCAACGTGGTGGCTCCGGGCTTCATCGAGACCGACATGACGGCTGCGCTGCCAGAGGACCAGCAGAAGGCGTACCAGCAGTCGATTCCCGCTGGCCGCTTCGCGACGCCCACCGAGGTCGCTCGTGTCGTGACGTGGCTCGCGGGAGACGACGCGGCCTACATCAGCGGCGCGGTCATCCCCGTCGATGGCGGCCTCGGCATGGGGCACTAACGCGCTGGAGCTAAAGGCGATGGCCATTTCTGGCCATCGCCGCGACGCCAGCGCCGATGGCCGTCTCGGCCGTCGGGCCTAAGCGAGACCCAGTACGCCAAGAACGATCGACAGGTCACGTTCCGGCAAGCTGACGTGCGCCGCATCACGCACGACGGGCTTCGCGTCGAAGGCGATCGACAGGGCGGCTGCCTGCATCATGGCGAGGTCGTTCGCTCCGTCGCCGATCGCCACGGTGCGGGTGAGCGGCACGTCGAACTGACGCGTCCACTCGAGCAGAGCATCCCGCTTCGCGGCCGCGTCGATGACCGCGCCCGCCGTGCGCCCGGTGAGGCGTCCGTTGGCGATCTCGAGGCGGTTCGCCCGGTGGGCATCGAGCCCGAGCTGCGCCGCGATCGGGTCGAGCAACTCGTGGAAGCCGCCTGAGACGACGGCGACGGCGCCGTCGGCGGCGTGGATACCCGTCACGAGCCGTTCTGCCCCGCGCGTGAGCTCGACGCGCGCCGACACCCGCTCGAGTGCTGCTGCGTCGAGGCCGCCGAGCGTCGCGACGCGCTCGACGAGGGAGCGACCGAAGTCGAGCTCACCCGCCATCGCCCGTGCGGTGATCTGCGCCACCAGCTCGAGCGACCCGGCCTCCTCAGCCAGCAGCTCGATGACTTCCTGCTCGATGAGCGTGGAATCGACGTCGAGCACGACGAGGAACCGGGCCATGGCGGGGCTCCTCGAGGGCTCTGATTCGGTCAGCTGATGTGCACGCCCTTGCCGGCCACGGTGATGCCGGTCTCGGTGACGGTGAGGCCCCGGGCGAGGTCGGCCGCGTGGTCGACGCCCACCTGGGCGCCGGGGGCCACGACGACCTCCTTGTCGAGAATAGCCCGCCGCACGACGGCGCCCGCGCCGATGGTGGTGCGTTCGAACACCACCGTGTCGGTGACGGTCGCTGATTCGACCGTGACCCAGGGGCCGAGCACACTGCGTTCGATGTGCGAGCCCGAGATCACCGAGCCCAGCGACACGATCGAGTCGATCACTGCGCCCGTCGAACCGGTCGCGTCGCGCACGAACTTCGCGGGCGGCGAGTTGAGCTGCTGCGCGTAGATCGGCCACTCCGAGTTGTAGAGGTTGAAGACCGGCAGGGCCGAGATGAGATCTTGGTGGGCGTCGAAGAATGATTCGATCGTGCCGACGTCGCGCCAGTAGAACCGGTCGCGCTCGGTCGAGCCGGGAACCTCGTTGAGATTGAGGTCGTAGACGAAGGCCTCGCCGCGCTTGACGAAGTCGGGCACGATGTCGCCGCCCATATCGTGCGACGAGTCGGCATCGTCGGCGTCGCGGGTCACGGCATCCATGAGCACATCGGCGTCGAACACGTAGTTGCCCATCGACGCGAGCACCTCGTGCGGGGCATCCTGCAGCCCGATCGCGTTCTTCGGCTTCTCGTGGAAGGCGGCGATGCGCTGGGGGTTGGCGGGGTCGGTCTCGATGACGCCGAACTGGTCGGCAAGGGAGATGGGCTGACGGATGCCCGCCACGGTGACACCCGCGCCGTTGGCGATGTGGGCGTCGATCATCTGCCGGAAGTCCATGCGGTAGACGTGGTCGGCGCCCACGACGACGACGATGTCAGGCTTCTCGTCGCGAATGAGGTTCAGGCTCTGGAAGATGGCGTCGGCCGAGCCCGAGAACCACCGCTTGCCGAGCCGCTGCTGGGCCGGCACCGAGGCGACGTACGAGTTGAGCATGCCGCTCAAGCGCCAGACCTGGCTGACGTGGCGGTCGAGTGAGTGGCTCTTGTACTGCGTGAGCACGACGATCTGCCGCAGCCCCGAGTTGATGAGGTTCGACAGGGCGAAGTCGATCAGGCGATAGCCACCGGCGAAGGGCACACCGGGCTTGGCGCGGTCGACCGTCAGGGGCATGAGCCGCTTGCCCTCACCACCAGCGAGCACGATTCCGAAGATCTTGGGAGTCGACATGGCCCCACCCTAGGCGAGCCGTGCGTCTAGGGGGAGAGGCAGGGCTGTACTACCGTCAACTCATGCGCGTCGACGTGATCAGCCGTGAATACCCGCCCGAGGTCTACGGGGGAGCAGGTGTGCACGTCGCTGAGCTCGTGCGCGCACTGCGCCACACGCTCGACGTTCGCGTGCGCTGTTTCGGGGCACCGCGCAACGAAGCCGACACGCACGCCTATCTCGTGCCCGGCACGCTGAGCTCGGCGAATCCCGCCCTCGCCACGCTGGGTGTCGACCTCGCGATCGCCGACGACGTGGACGGTGCCGATCTGGTGCACTCGCACACCTGGTACGCCAACGCCGCCGGCCAGTTGGCGCAACTGCTGCACGGCATTCCGCATGTCGTCACGGCGCACAGCCTCGAGCCGTTGCGCCCATGGAAGGCCGAGCAGCTCGGCGGCGGCTACCGCGTCTCGCGCTGGATCGAGAAGAACGCCTTCGAGTCGGCGGATGCCGTGATCGCCGTGAGCGAGGGCATGCGGCGCGACATTCTGCGGTGCTACCCCGACATCGACGAGTCGCGCGTCACGGTGATTCACAACGGCATCGATCTCGAGCGCTGGCAGCGCACGATCGATCATGATGCGGTGCGGTCGCTCGGCATCGACCCCGACCGGCCCTCGGTCGTCTTCGTCGGCCGCATCACGCGGCAGAAGGGATTGCCGTACCTGCTGCAGGCCGCGCGTGCTCTGCCGCCCGACGTGCAACTCGTGCTCTGCGCGGGCGCGCCCGACACGCCCGAGATTCTGCGTGAGGTGCAGCACGGCGTGGCAGCCCTGCAGGCCGAGCGCACCGGGGTGGTGTGGATCGAGCGCATGCTCTCGCCGCTCGAGCTTTCAGCGGTGCTGTCGAGTGCCACGACCTTCGTCTGCCCGAGCGTCTACGAGCCCTTGGGGATCGTGAACCTCGAGGCGATGGCGTGCGGTGTCGCCGTCGTCGGCACGAACACCGGTGGTATTCCCGAAGTGGTCGATGACGGCGTGACCGGGCGGCTGGTGCCGATCGATCAGGTGCACGACGGCTCGGGCACGCCGCTCGACCCCGAGCGCTTCGTCGCTGATCTTGCGGCCGTGCTCACCGAGGTCGTGGCCGACCCCGACGCCGCCAGAGCGATGGGAGCCGAGGGGCGCAAGCGTGCCGAGCAGATGTTCTCGTGGGACACCATCGCGGCACGCACGAGCCAGCTCTACTCGGGCCTACTGGTCTGAGAGGCCTCTGCCCGGTGCTCTACGCTTGACCCATCATGGCCAGCGTTCTTGAGTTCGACAGCGTCTCTCTGACCCGTGACGGCACGGGCATTCTCGATCAGGTCGACTGGCAGGTGAACTCTGACGAGCGGTGGGTCGTGCTCGGGCCCAACGGCGCAGGCAAGACCACGCTGCTGCAGCTCGCGGCCTCGCTCATGCACCCGCCGTCGGGCCCCGCGGTCGTGCTCGCCGAGCGGCTGGGTTCGACCGATGTCGTCGAGTTGCGGCCGCGCATCGGCTTCGCGTCGACCGCGCTCGCGCGGCGCATGCCGGGCGATGAGCGCGTTCTCGACGTGGTCATGACGAGCGCGCACGCCGTCACCGGCCGCTGGAACGAGCAGTACGACGAGGTGGATGTTCGCCGCGCGCAGCGCGTGCTGCGCGAGTGGCACCTCGACCACTTCGAAGACCGGCTCTTCGGCACCTTGAGCGATGGCGAGCAGAAGCGCGTGCAGATCGCTCGGGCGATCATGACCGACCCCGAGCTGCTGAGGCTCGACGAGCCGGCCGCGAGTCTCGACCTCGGCGCACGTGAAGAGCTGCTGCAGCTGCTCGGTGCGTACGCGAGCGAGCCGAGCTCACCCGCCATGGTCATGGTGACGCACCACGTCGAAGAGATTCCGCCGGGGTTCACTCACGCGCTGCTGCTGCGCGAGGGGCGCATCGCGGCCTCGGGCCCGCTCGTCGAGGTCATGACGGCCGCCAACCTGAGCCTGACGTTCGGCCTCTCGCTGTCGGTCTCGCACGACGACGGCCGCTTCGCCGCTCGCGCCCACTGATCGCGGTTGTTCACGCCGCCCTCTGCTATTCTCGACAGCTGGGCCTGACGGGCCCATCATCGTGCCCCGACGCACCAGCGTCGGCCAAGACTTCTCAAGGAATCCGTTCATGAAGACTGACATTCACCCCGAGTACGCGGCGATCGTGTTCCGCGACCTCGCCTCGGGCGAGACGTTCCTCACCCGTTCGACGGTGACGAGCGAGAAGACGATCGACCTCGACGGTGTGACCTACCCGGTCATCGACGTCGAGATCTCGTCGGCCTCGCACCCGTTCTACACGGGCAAGCAGCGCATCATGGACTCGGCCGGTCGCGTCGAGAAGTTCAACCAGCGCTTCAAGGGCTTCGGCAACTAGTCCTCTCTGCATCACGAACGGTCTCGCCTCCGGGCGGGGCCGTTCGTCGTTCACGGGCTCGTCGTCACAGGGCTCGAGTGCCGCAGTTCGCGCACCTCGAAGCCTGTGCTGATGCGCACTGTCTTCTCGCCGCCGTCGGGGAGCCACCCGTGTCGCTGGTAGAACGTGATCGCCCTGTCGTTGCCCGCGAGCACCCACAGGTACGACTGTTTCCAGCCGTCCAAGCGCAATTCCTTCTCAGCCCGCGCCAGCAACGTCGACCCGACGCCGCGCTTCCAGTGGTCCGAGTGCACGTAGAGACCCGCGAGCTCGCCCCGGTGCGCGTCCGCGGCATCTCTACCGCCGCCGAAGCCCACCCACCCGAGCACCTCATGGCCTTCATGAGCCACGATGAGGCGATGCGAGGGGCCAGCCTCGCCGTCGGTGGGCTCGCCCGACAACGAACGGGAGAGCCATCGACGCCATGACTCTGCTCGGGAGTCCACGCTGAGCTGGTCGAGCATGTCGTCCGGCAGCAGACCGCGGTAGGCGACCCTCCATGATGCAACGTGCACGAGGGCCACGTCGTGCGCATCCGTGGCGGCGGCCCATCGCGTGTCGACCGTGCTCACCGTGGCAGAGTACCTCGCGTGAGCCGTGCCGCGCGTGCTACGCCCGCACGGGCCAGCCGCGGTCAGCCGTGAAGGTGTGGTCGCGCTGGGTGCGCATGTAGTCCTCGAAGCTGTCGGCCTGCTGGTCGTGCCAGGCCGCCTGCGCCGTCTGCAGCTCGGCCAGGGTGGCCGGCAGAGACGCGGCATGCTGTTCGGCGATCGCGCGGGCCACGAGCCCGGCGGCGATCGCGTCGACGCCTGCGTCGTGCGCCCCGTCGAGAGCGACGCCGTAGTGGGCGGCAGCGGCCTCGAGGGTGCGCTTGCCCTTGCGGTAGCGGTCGACGGCCTTGTCGATGACGAGCGGGTCGACGACGGGAGCAGGATCGACGAGAGGCGCGACGCCGTGACGGGCGGCCTCGAACGCGAGCAGGGTCAAGTCGTAGGGGGCGTTGTAGACCACGAGGGGAGTGCCGCGCCCGAGCACGGCGCGCAGCTCGTCGACGATCTCGGCCACGACCTCGACCGCCGGGCGGCCCTCGGCACGGGCACGCTCGGTGCTGATGCCGTGCACCGCTGCAGCGCCCGCGGGAATCTCCACACCCGGGTCGGCGAGCCAGTCACGACGCGAGACGACAGCGCCGGAGGCATCGAGCAGGGCGACGCAGGCGGTGACGATGCGCGAGGTGCGAACATCCACCCCCGTCGTCTCGAGGTCGAACACGGCGAGGTCGCGCTGCAGCAGGGTCACGGGGCCAGCCTAGAGCGGTGCTCTGACGGACACACCGCGGCGCACCCCGTCTCCGCTACTCGGCGTGCAGCCAGTAGAAGCTCTGCGTGCCGAGCGTCAGAGTGAGGGCTCCATCGTCGTTGACCGCCGGGAAGGGCGCGCCGCCGAACAGGTCGCGCAGCTGTGCACCCTCGAGCCCGGGGGCCGTGATCGTCGCCGAGACGGGGTTGTGCGCGAACGAGAAGACGCACAGGATGCGCTCGGCCGCGTCGCCGAGGTGCGTGCCGGTGCCGCGGTACTCGCGCACGAAGGCCAACACCGACTCGTTGTCGGTCTCGAGCACGCGCATGGTGCCGAGCCCGAACGTGGGGTGGGCTTTGCGCACGTGGATGACGTTGCGAATCCAGTGCAGCAGCGAGCGCGACTGGGCGAGCTGGCTCTCGACGTTGATCTGGTTGTAGTGGTAGACGAGCGACTGCACGACCGGCAGGTAGAGCTTGCCGGGGTCGGCGTGGCTGAAGCCAGCGTTGCGGTCAGGGGTCCACTGCATGGGCGTGCGCGAGCTGTCGCGGTCGGGCAGCCAGATGTTGTCGCCCATGCCGATCTCGTCGCCGTAGTACAAGAACGGGCTGCCGGGCAGGCTGAACAGCAGCGCGTGAGCGAGTTCGAGCTCGGCACGGGCGTTGTCGAGCAGCGGCGCGAGACGGCGGCGAATACCGATGTTGGCGCGCATGCGCGGGTCGTAGGCGTACCAGCCGTACATCGCCTGGCGGTACTCCTCGCTCACCATCTCGAGCGTGAGCTCGTCGTGGTTGCGCAAGAAGACGCCCCACGCGCTGCCCTCGGGTGCGGGCGTCTCCTCGGCCATCTGCCGCTGCAGCTCGGTGGCCTGCTGCGACCGCAGCGCGTAGAAGATGCGCGGCATGACGGGAAAGTCGAAGGCCATGTGGCACTCGGGCTCGTCGTCGGTGCCGAAGAACGCGGCCACTTCGCTCGGCCACTGGTTCGCCTCGGCGATGAGGATGCGCCCGGGGTATTCGCGGTCGACCATCTCGCGCAGCTTCGCCACGAACGCGTGGGTCTCGGGCTCGCTCTCGCCCGTGCCGCCGTCGGTCTCGTAGAGGTAGGGGATGGCGTCGAGGCGGAAGCCGTCGACG
>SXMG01000083.1 GCA_005778835.1 Actinomycetota bacterium | reverse complement strand
GCCGGTCTCACCGGTCGAGTAGGGCGGGAAGTTGTAGTGGTGCATGTAGCGCTTGCTCGTGACCGGGTTGAGCGAGTCGATCTGCTGCTCGAGCTTGAGCATGTTGAGCGTGGTGACACCCAGAATCTGGGTCTCTCCGCGCTGGAAGATCGCGGAGCCGTGCACGCGCGGGATGACCTGCACCTCGGCGTCGAGCGCGCGGATGTCGGCCAGACCGCGGCCGTCGATGCGCACGCCCTCGGTGAGCACGCGGGTGCGCATGATCTTCTTCGAGACCGACTTGTAGGCGGCGCCGAAGTCTTTCAGCGCCTCTTCGGGCAGCGAGCCGTCGGCGACCTTCGCCTCGATGGCCTGCTTGGTGCGAGCCTTGAGGGCGTCGTCCGCCGTCTGCCGCTCGACCTTGTCGGCGATCTGGTAGACCGATGCGAGCTCTGCCTGGGCGGCCTCTTCGACGGCGCTGTAGAGCTCGGGGCTGTACGAGAGGAAGACCGGGTAGTCCTGAATCTCCTTGGCCGATTGCGCAGCGAGCTCGGCCTGGGCCTTCGCGAGCTGCATGATGAACGGCTTCGAGGCTTCGAGGCCCTGGGCCACGATCTCTTCGCTCGGCTTGACGGCGCCGCCCTGAATCAGGTTCCAGCTGCCCTCGGTGGCCTCGGCCTCGACCATGGTGATCGCGACGTCTTCCGAGCCGTCGGCGTTCGTGACGACCCGGCCCGCGACGATGATGTCGAAGACGGCCTCAGCCAACTGGCTGTGCTTCGGGAAGGCGATCCACTGGCCGCCGCCGTTGTTGTCGGGCATGAGGGCCAGACGCACCGAGGCGATCGGGCCGCTGAACGGCAGGCCCGAGATCTGGGTCGAGGCGCTCGCCGCGTTGATCGCGAGGGCGTCGTAGAACTCGTCGGGCGCGATGCTCAGCACCGTGATGACGATCTGCACCTCGTTGCGCAGGCCCTCGATGAAGGTCGGGCGCAGCGGGCGGTCGATGAGTCGGCAGACGAGGATCGCCTCGGTCGAGGGGCGGCCCTCACGGCGGAAGAACGAACCGGGGATCTTGCCGGCGGCGTACGAGCGCTCTTCGACGTCGACCGTCAGCGGGAAGAAGTCGAACCCTTCGCGGGGGTGCTTGCCGGCGCTCGTCGCGCTCAGAATCATGGTCTCGTCGTCGAGGTAGGCGGCGACGGCGCCTTGGGCCTGCTGCGCGAGGCGGCCCGTTTCGAATCGAACAGTGCGCTTGCCGTACGTGCCGTTGTCGAGCACGGTTTCGGCGAACTTGATTTCAGGACCTTCCACGAGGTCTCTCTCCTTTGCGTCTGTGCGCGAGCCCCCCGTATGGGAGCACGCGCGTGCACGCGGAGCAGGAGCGGGCAGGAAGGGACTGCGTGCATGAACAACGATGTCGTCGTTCGACGCCGGGCGTCTGCTCTGGCCAACAGTAGAGATGCACCGACGCGTGTGAGTCGCGCTTCGGGAGACCACCACCGGTGACCAGCTTCGAGCCGGCCTGCTCCGTGCGGTATTCACTTGAATGGCGCGAGGAATCGCGCCGCCCGCCAGACTATCAGCCCGGCGTGTCGCGGCCTAGTGAACGCTGGGCGTCGGCGGGTCGGCGGTGCCCCTGCGCGACGGCGGGCCGTCGACGTCGGAGACGGTGATGCCCAGCGCCTGGGCGAAGCCCTCGAGCTGCAGAGGGCTCAGCAAGGGGCTCAGGGGTGCGACGAGCGCGCCGCGCTCGGCGAGCCAGAGCACGGGCTGGTGAGTGCGAGCGTCGAGCCAGCGCACGAAGCCGAGCTCGACGCGCAACGGCACCACCCGTGCGCCGAGCGGGTCGCGCAGCACCAGGCTCTCTCCGTCACTGCGCACCGAGGTGCGCCAGCGCACCGTGACCGCGGCGAGGCACACGACGACCCCCGCGAAGGCGACGAGCACGACCGCCCCCGCGATCGCCGTCGGGATGCCCGAAGCGACGACATCGGTGATCAACGCCGCCGTGCCGAGGCCCACGACGGCGCCCAGCACGACGAGCAGCCGCACCCAGCGTCGCGCCGAGGCGCGCACGACGAGCTGCGGCCACGGCTGCTGCTCGTGCTCGGCCGTCACCGCTCCCCCGCCAGGAGCTCGAGCTGCCGGTTCAACTCATCGGCCGTGGAGGGGCAGAGCGCTGCGGTTCGCACAGCATCGGCTGAGGGCGGCGGCGGCGCCGAGTAGCCGAGGCCCCGCAGGCACGGCAGCAGGCGCTGAGCGGCGTCGCGCTCGAGCCAGGCGACCTCGATCGGGCCGGGCGGCGGCAGCTCGGCGAGCAGCCCGTACTGCACCATGCAGCTCTCGATCGTCCAGCGGATGCGCTCGTAGGCGCCGTCAGGCAGGCCGAAGTAGTTGACCCCGAACCCGCCCTCCTGGCGCGAGACTCGCACGTCGGTGTCGCGCGACTCGACGCACGCGATGACGGCCTCGCCCCAGCGCTCGGGCTCGACAACCCCCTGAAACTCGGGCCGGGGCAGCTGCAGCTCATCGAGCCGATCGGCGTTCTCGGCGAGGAACTCGTCGAACACCGCGCGGCTCTGCGCCTCAGCCGCGAGCTCGCGCTCGAGAAGCACGTCATGCGCGGAAACGCCTGGAGTCGCGGTCGCGCAGCCCGCGGTGAGAGCGACCGCGAGCGAGCATCCCGCAACCGCGACGAGACGCCCAGGCGTCAGACGGCCGCTCACGACCGGATCTCCGCGGGTCCGAGCTGCGTCAACGTGCGCCCCGGATCGGGGCAGGTCGCGCGGATCTGCCGCGCCGTCGTCTCGTCGACGTTGCGCAGCTGAGCGGCGAGCCAGACGCTCTGCAACGGCTCGACCGAGCGATCGCTCGACGTGGGATAGATCGACGCGTCGATCGCGGCGTCGAGGTCGGCGATCTCGAGATCGGCGCCCCACCGGCGCACGCAGGCGGGCAGCGCGACGGTCACCTGGTGCCGCACCCAGGCCTGCTCGACCGGGCCGCCGAAGGGGTAGAGGCCCGTCCAGGCGATGACCTGCAGGGAGCAGCGCACCTGGGCGACCGGCAGCTCCCACGCGGGCTCTCCCGTCGGGCGCGGGTTCAGCACCAGCAGACCCGTCTCTCCAATGCTGCCTGCCGTGCGGTCGACGATCCGGTTCATGCACTGCAGCAGGTCGGCGAGCTGTCTCTCGGGCTCGACCCAGCGCTCGAAGGTCAGGGGCGGATACACCGCCTCGGGCCACTCGGCCTCGAGGTACTCCGTGGCGGCGTCGGCGGCGAGCCGCCACTGCTCCGTCACCGTGCGCGATCGCTCGTCCTTGACCTCGTCGAGCGTCGGAGCGCCCGGCGGCGCCGCGCACCCCGTCAATGCGACCACGAGCGCCCCCACGAGCAACCCCCGCATCACTGCGGTTCTCCGACGGCTGAGACCGTGCTGAGCACCGTCGACGGATGCGGGCACAGCGCCGAGATGCGCCGCAGTTCGCCGGCATCGCCTCGCACTGACGCATAGGGGTCCCACCGCGGGGTCGAACCCCCGGAGAGAATGGCGAACGGCTCGTCGGCGAGAGGAGGCGCGACGATGCCATGCCGACGCAGGCAGGCCGGCAGCTCGGTGCGGGCGTAGGCCGTCACCCAGGCGATCTCCACGGGGCCGGGTTCATTGCGCCCCAGATTCGGCGGTGGAAAACGGCCTTGGCAGAGGTAGATCGACACCTCGAAGTCTCGCAACTGACCGGCGGTCTGCGGCGGCGGGTCCGCGAACACGCCCGATGCCGCGTTGACGCGCACGGTGAGGCCCGAGGCGTCGCTCGCGCACGACTCGAACGCCGCAGGCCACTCGCCGAGGCCGAGCCACCGCTCGATGCCTGTCGGCGGCAGGACGACTCCTGGCCACCGGCTCGTGAGGTAGTCGGCGTAGGTGTCGAGCAGTGTCTCGACCCGCGCTTCGGCTCGCTGCGAGCGCTCAGCGGCGACGTCGTCGATCGTCGGTGCTGCGCTCGGGGCCGACGCGCACGCAGCGAGCATGCTCAGCGCGACGCAGACGCTGGTGATGCTCACCACGACCCTCACGGCACCGAGTCCAGCACGTCGTCGGCAGCCGGGCACATCGACTCGGCTCGCACCTGCGTCTCGGGCGCTCGGCTGATGAGCGCATAGGGGTCGAACTGCTGCTCGGTGCGCCACGTCTGGCCGAACGACTGCAGATCGGGCACGGGGGGCACCGGGTGGCCCGCGGCCAGCAGGCACGGCACGACCACATCGAGCGTGTAGTCGTGCGCCCACGGCGCCTCGACCTCGCGCACGGCGCTCTCGAACCACGCGCGCACCGGGTAGCGCGACTGGCAGTCGAAGGTCGCGACGTCGAGCTCGAACAGCTCTCGCGGGTCGACCACGCGCAGCGCGCTGAAGTCGAGGCGCTCACCGTCGTCGGCCGAGAGCACCCCCGGGTAACCGGCATCGGAGAGGCACCGCGCCATCGTCGGAGCCCACTCGTTCGCCGCGACCCAGCGTTCGACCGGCGACTCGGGCAGCGGCACGGGGCCCCACTTGTCGCGCAGGAACGTGGCGACGCGGGCCGTGCTCTCATCGTGGGCGGCTTCTGCGATGCGGTCGCGCTCGAGCAGCGTGCGCTCGAGCTGCTGGGTCGACTGCCGGGGCTCGGCGGAGCATCCGGCCAGCACCATCATCACGATCGCGGCGAGGGATGCGGCGCCGGCCCAGGGCGAGCGATCTCGCACCCCGCGCGCGCTCGTGCTCCCTCGCATGGCGACAGCGTGCCACGGACCGGCGCGAAACGGCTGACAGGATGCTCATAGCCAGTCTGCAGTCACTGCATGTATTTCTGCAGTTACTGTACTGTTCATCAGCAACCCCACGATAGGAGACCTCACATGCCCACCGATGATCCGCGCTCGACGTCGACTGCGTCGAGAACCCCGGCGCCGCCCGCCGTGCTCGAAGCGATCTCGCTCTCGAAGCACTACGGCAGCGGCCCAAGCCGCTTCGATGCGCTCAGCGACGTGAGCGTTCGCATCGCGGCGGGCGAATGCGTCGCCATCGTCGGCAAGAGCGGGTCGGGCAAGAGCACGCTCATGCACCTGCTCGCCCTGCTCGACGAGCCCTCGCAGGGCGAGGTGCGCATACACGGCACCGACGCGCGGAGCCTGTCGGGGCGCGCGCTCAACCGGCTGCGCAACCGCGAGTTCGGCTTCGTTTTCCAGCAGTTCTTCCTCAACGCCCAGCAGTCGGTGCTCGACAACGTGACCCTGCCGCTGACGATCGCCGGCCAACGGCGACGTGCCCGACGAGATCGAGCACTCGACGTGCTGGGGTCGCTCGGCCTGGCCGACAAGGCTGCGGCGAAAGCGGTGACGCTCTCGGGCGGCCAGAAGCAGCGCACGGTCATCGCGCGGGCGCTCGCCGGCAGCCCTTCGGTGATCTTCGCGGATGAGCCGACCGGCAACCTCGACTCGGCGACCGGCGCCATCGTCGAAGACATGCTGTTCGCCCTGCACCGCGACCAGGGCATCACTCTCGTGATCGTCACGCACGACGACGACCTGGCCGCCCGCTGCGATCGGCAGATCGTGCTGCGCGATGGCCGCATCGTCAGCGACAGCGCGTCGCCCGCACTCGAGGAGGTCGCACGATGAGAACGATCGACGTCACCCGCATGGCCGTCGCCAACACCTTCCGGTCGAAGCTGCGCACGACGCTCACGGTGCTCGCCCTCTTCGTCGGCGCCTTCACGCTCACGATCACCACCGCTCTCGGCGCCGGCGTCTCGAACTACATCGAGACGCAGGTGAACGCCTTCGCGGCCGACGACGTGCTGCTTGTGCAGGCGCAGACCGACCTCACGCTGGAAGCCGAGTCGGAGGGCCCGGCCGAATGGGACCCTGAGACCTCGACCTCGTCGAACTCGCAGGCCGGCGGCGCTCCGCTCGCCGGAGCCCAGGCAGAGCCGCTGACCGACGACGATCTCGACGTGATTCGCGGCATTGACGGTATCGACGGCATCGACCCCGTTCGCGCGGTCTCGACCGACTGGGTCAGTCACGGGTCGAGCGGCCGCTTCGAGTTCAGCGTGAACCCGCAATCGGCCGTGACAGTGGCCGACCTCGAAGCGGGCGAACAGCTCGACCAAGGCGCCTCGCGCTTCGAGATCGTGCTGCCCAACGACTACCTCGACGCACTGGGCTTCGACACAGCCACTGACGCTGTGGGCGCGGAGGTCGAGATCGGCATGACCGACATCACGGGCGAGACGCACGAGCTAGTCGCCGAGGTCGTGGGTGTCAGCCGCTCGAGCCTGTTCGCGAGTGGTGCGGGTGCCAACAACGCCCTCGTCACCGAGCTCGCGAGCCTGCGCACCGCCGGCATCGACGGTGCTGACGAGAACTCGACGGTGGCCATCGCGTACCTCGAGAGCGGCCTGACGGCCACCGAGATCGACCAGGTGACTGCCGACCTCGGCGACGCGGGCTTCAGCGCCCAGACGATCGAAGACCAGCTCGGCATCGTCACCACGGTCATCGCGGGCATCACGGGCGTGCTGAACGCCTTCGCGATCGTCGCACTCATCGCAGCCGCCTTCGGCATCGTCAACACCCTGCTCATGAGCGTGCAGGAGCGCACTCGTGAGATCGGCCTCATGAAAGCCATGGGCATGAGCAGCGGCCGCATCTTCGCGCTCTTCAGTCTGGAGGCGGTGACGATCGGCGTCATCGGCAGCCTGATCGGCGTGGGTGCAGCGGTGCTCGTCGGCTCGGGACTCGGGTCAGCCCTCGCAGCCGGCCCGCTCGCCGACCTCGAGGGGCTCTCGCTGTTCCTCTTCGAACCGCTCAGCCTGCTCGGAGTGGTCGTGCTCATCAGTGCCATCGCGTTCGCTTCGGGCGCCCTGCCCGCGAGTCGCGCGGCACGGCAGCGGCCCATCGAGTCGTTGCGCTACGAGTGATCACGCCGTGCCGCGAGAGGATGGACGCATGAGCGACACGAGTGGGCCGCGCGCGCACTCGAACGCGCCCTCCTCTCGCGGCATCGCGACCGCGCAGCGCATCGAGCGCTCTGCGGTCGCGCTGGTGCTCGAGCACGGATTCGATTCGACGACCGTCGACATGATCTGCGCAGATGTGGGCGTCTCGCAGCGCACCTTCTTCAACCACTTCGCGACGAAGGACGCCGCCGTCATCGGCACGGCGGTGCCCCGCCTCGACGAGTCGCTCGTGCGCGCCTTCATCGCCTCGACCGGCCCCGATCTGCTGGCGGACGCTGCGGGCCTCATCGCCTTTCCCAGCACCGACGGCGCGGCCGACCCCGAACTGATGCGCCAGCGCATGCGCGCTGTGACGTCGAGCGCCGTGCTCATGCAGCGTCAGCTCGAGCGGTTCGCCAGCATCGAGGCAGAGCTCGCAGACGTCATCGAGTACCGCCTCGCCCGCGTGTCGTCCGCCGACGAGTCGGCCGACGACGTGCGCGAGCAGTCGCGGCTGACTGCGCATCTGCTTGCGGGAGTCATGCGGTACACCGCCGAGGCGCTCATGACCGAGAGCCCCGCGTCTCTGCCCGACCTGCTCGCTCAGACGCGCGAGCGCCTCATCCGTCTGCTGCCGAAACTCGGTGGTCGTGCGAACTGAAGCACCGCACACCACGAAGGCCGCCTCCCGATCGAATCGGGGGCGGCCTTCGCAGAAGAAGTTCGCGGTGTCTCTCGACGACGCGCTAACGCACAGGTGTTAGCGGCGCAGTCCCAGACGCTCGATCAGCGAGCGGTAGCGCTCGATGTCGATGTCGGAGAGGTAGCCCAGCAGACGGCGGCGCTGGCCGACGAGCAGCAGCAGGCCACGACGTGAGTGGTGGTCGTGCTTGTGCTCCTTCAGGTGCTCCGTCAGGTCTTTGATGCGACGCGTGAGCATCGCCACCTGAACCTCAGGGGATCCAGTGTCACCGGGATGGGTTGCGTATTCGTCGATGATCGCCTTCTTGACGTCTGATTCGAGTGCCATAGATGGGATCCCCTTTCTGCTCGTTGCGCGGCGCCCGCAGCAGGATGCTCGAGCTCTCTTTCTCCGCGGCCGTTAGACGGCAACCTTCAGATACTACCAGCGCTCGCGCCGGCGGGCGTCGCCACCTTCTGCCCAGCGTTCGCGAACCCGGCCCGCCGTCGCGCGACCGTGACCACGCCCGCGATGATGAGGCCTTGACCGAGGCAATAGGTGAGCATGATCGCGAGATCGAGCTCGAGCACCGAGAAGCCGGGCAGGAACCGGTCGAGCGCGAGGAGCGTGTCGCTGACGAGGAAGACGGCTGCGCCGACGGCGACGAGCGGACGGGTCGCGAGAGCGCAGACCGCCGCGGCCCCGAGCACGAGCCCGTAGACAGCCACGGGTACTAGCAGCGAGCCGAGCCAGAGGGCGAGCGCGGCAAGCATGCCGGCCCACCACGCGACGCCGAGCAGGATGCCCCACCATGGCACCCGACGCGTGCGCAGCGGCCCGAGGTAGAGGGTGAGATAGGCGAGGTGAGCGAGACCGAACGCGCCCATGCCGATGAGAAACCCGATGTCTCCGGGGTTCTGCAGCAGCACGTCGCCGAGCCACGAGAACACGAGAGCGAGGCCGCCCCACAGCAGCAGGCTCGTGCGGAGCACCGGCAGGCCGAGCACGAGCCCCACGAGCAGCGCGGGCATGAGCAGCAGCTTGGTCGCGGCAACCAGCTCGGGTGGTCCGGCAGCGATCGCCGCGAGGTGCACGACCGTCACGACGATGTACGGCGTGAAGGCGGGCAGTGGTCGGAACGTCGAGCGCACGACCCTCAGGCTACGCCCGGCGTCGAGGGACGTTGGTCCTGACTTGGGCCCCCGGCCTCGCGCTCACGGCACTCGCACGCGCAGACTGGCTGCATGCTGCTGCCCGCGATCATTCTCATCACTCTGGCCCTCGTCTTCTACACGATCGGTGTCTGGGCCGAGCGCACCCAGAAGGTGCTCAAGCCGTGGCACACGGTGTTCTTCGGGCTCGGGCTCGCGGCCGACGCGAGCGGCACCTACCTGATGAGTCTCATCGCCGACGCGAATCGGGCGGCGGGTGTCGAGCCGAGCATCCTGAACCAGGTCATGGCCATCAGCGGACTCATCGCCCTGATTCTCATGGCCGTGCACTTCGCGTGGGCCGTGCTCGTGCTCGTGCGCAAGCGCGAGAACGAGCTGCACAGCTTTCACCGCTTCTCGGTGGTCGTGTGGGCGATCTGGCTCGTTCCCTACGTTACGGGCGCGCTCGGCTCGAGCCTCGGCTAGCTCGCGCTCACGATCGTGGCGGGTACTCCCCCGGCCGGCCGGTAGGTCGCGCGCGGTTCAGCCTTGGGCACGCCGCTGACGATCGGCCGAGGTCGCAGCGTGCGCGCGAACTCCATGAGAATGATGTGCGACTCGAGCAAGGCGAACTGATCGCCGAGGCACTTGCGGGTGCCCGCCCCGAACGGAAAATAGGCGCCGCGCGGCAGACTGCCCTCGTAGTCATCGGCCCAGCGTTCGGGCATGAAGGCATCGGGATGCTCGAAGAACCGCTCGCTGCGATGACTCGCATACTGCGACACGAGCACATGGGCTCCGCGGGGCACGGTGACCCCGGCGACGTCGACCTGCTCGAGCGCGCGTCGGGGGGCGACCCACACGGGGGGTGCGAGTCGCAGGGCTTCGTTCATGACGGCGTGAGCCGTGGGCGCGGCGATCACGCGGCGCAGGTCAGGGGTTTCGCCCTCAGGCAGGTACTCCACCGCCTCTTCGGCGAGTGCGGCCCACAGGTCGTCGCGGTCGCGCAGGTGACACAGCGCCCAGGTGAGCACGTTGGCCGTGGTCTCGTGACCGCTGAGGATGAGGGTCAGGGTTTCGTCGCGCACTTCGTCGTGGCTCAGCGCTGAGCCGTCGTCGGCGTCGCGTGCGGCGAGCAGCAGCCCGAGCAGGTCGTTGCCGAGCGGCTCGCCCGTCTCGGCCGCGGCAACGCGGCGCACGATGATGTCGTCAGCGACCGTGGCGAGATAGTCAGACGACTCTTTGAACTTCGCGAAGTAGGGCACGCGCGATCGGTCGAAGCGGTCAAGCCCGGGCAGCATGGTGCGTTCGATGCGGTCGATGGCCACGCCCATGTGGTGCTGCACACCCTCGGCATAGCGGTCGATCTCGGTGCCGAACAGCAATTGCGCCACGATCTGAAAGGTGAGGCGCATGAGTTCGTCATTCGCGCGCACTTCATCGCCGGCCTGCCACCCCGCGACGTGGTCGCGCGTGATGCGCTGCATCGTGGCCGCATAGTCGGCGAGCTGATGGTGGTGGAACGGCGGCTGCATCATGCGCCGGTGCCGCAAGTGAATCGGCTCTTCGCTCGTCAAGAGCCCCGTGCCGAGCACTTTGGCCATGCGCTCGAAGCCCACACCCTTGATGAAGCTGTGCTGCTTCTTGACCGTCACATCCACCACGCCCTCGGGCGAGAAGAAGGCGTAGAACAGCTGCCCGTTGAGCCAGAAGCTCGCGACGTCGCCATAGGTGTGGTGCAGGTCAAGCAGAAACGCAGGGGTGTCGCGCAGGAACCGCACCGTGAGCCCGCCGGGCAGCGTGCGAGGGCCGGGGGGCAGGTCTACGGGGGCATCGCGACGTCTCCGCACGGGCGGCGGAATCGGTGCGTACTCACGAGGGCGCTCGGCGCTGAATGGCAGAGTCATGCGACCTCCTGGGCCCGTCGACGGTGACGAGCACGACCCTACCCGGCGCCAGGCCGCTACCGTAGCGGTCATGACCACGTCTCCGCTCGACTTCACCGTCACCGCTCGCGCCGATGCCGAGGGCGCGATGCTGCTCGCGGCAGGCGACGACCTCGCCCTCGACACCCGCTGGCAGCCGGATGCTCCTTCGCCGCACCCCGGCCCCGCCGAGCTGCTCGCGGGCGCCTTCGCCGCCTGCTTGCTCAAGAACGTCGCCCGATCGAGCGCGATGCTGCCGTTCGCCTACGAGAGCGCCGACGTGACGGTGACGATGCATCGACAGGATGCTCCCCCGCAGTTCACGGCCATCGAGTACGAGCTGCACCTCGTGACGGCCGAGCCCGAGCACCGCGTCGAGCTGCTGCACCGCAACCTGAAGAAGTTCGGAACGGTCTACAACACGCTCGCGGCCGTGTGCGAAGTGCGCGGAACGGTCTCGACGAGCACTCCCCCGGTGTGATCAGTCGGCGGTCAGCACGACCTTGCCGCGCAGGTGGCCGGCTTCGAGGAACTCGAAGGCCGCCCGCACCTCGCTGAGAGGGAAACTCGCCGCGATGGGAACGTCGAGAGTGCCGTCGGCGACGAGGGCCGCGAGGGCATCCAGAGTCGGCGGGTGCACAGCGCCTCGCCCGACATTGCGCACCCCGTAGACGGTCGCGTCGGTGGCGATGGTGTTGATGCGCTCGGGCGGCACGCCGAGTGCGAGGGCCGCCTCGATCGTCTCGGGTCCGTGCTGGTCGAACGCCGCCCTGACGCCGTCAGGCGCCGCCGACGCGAGCCGCTCGGTGAGACCGGTGCCATAGGGAACGGGCTCGATGCCGCGCGATCGCAGCCACGCGTGGTTGGACTCGCTCGCCGTGCCGATCACTCGAATGCCCCGCGCGACAGCGAGCTGCCCGAGCATGCCCCCGACGCCGCCCGCCGCGGCGCTCACCACGATGACGTCGCCTGCTCGCAGCTGCTGAGACTCGAGGGCGTCCCACGCGGTCTGACCGGCGAGAGCGAGCCCGGCGGCGACCTCGAGCGACACGCCCTCGGGCACGCGCGCGATCACCGTCGCCGGAGCGACGACGTAGTCGGCGAACGCCCCCTGCGGAATCGAGCCGAAAACGGCATCGCCCACCGCGAAGTCCGCGACATCGCTTCCGCGCTGCTCGATCACACCCGAGAACTCGCGACCCACCCAGACCGGCAAGGGCAGTCGCATGCGCGACCGACCGGCGCGCAGCTTGGCGTCGACAGGATTCAGGCCTCCGGCCGCGAACCGGACGACGACCTCATCGGCACCAGGTGCCTGCACCGGGCGTTCGGCGAACTGAAGCACCTCGGTACCGCCGTGCTCGTGGTAGACGACGGCTCGGCCAGCGGGCTGCGCAGGGGTCACACCGCCAGCGTAGCGAGCGCACCGGACGGCGGTGTTCAGGACCTTCGACCCTAGGCCGCACTGCTCGATGCGAGTGGGATGGGGGCATCGATCGCACGGGCGGAAAGGGCGAGATCATGGTCATGGGATTCGGGGGCATCGTCGAATTGAGCCCCTCCGCGTGCTGGCAGCTGCTGCGTGACAGCTCCCTCGGGCGTATCGCGGTGACGGCGGCAGGCACCGTCGACATCTTTCCGATCAACTACGCCGTCGACGACGAGACGATCGTGTTCCGCACGGCGCCGGGCACGAAGCTGCTCGAGCTCGCGATCAACGACCGCGTGGCCTTCGAGATCGACCACCACGACGACCGCGAGGCCTGGAGCATCGTGGTCAAGGGTGTCGCTGAGCGGCTGGAGCGGCAGAGCGAGATGGACGCGGCGGAAGGCCTCGGCCTCACGCCCTGGATTCCGACCCTCAAGTACCGCTGGGTGCGCATTCATCCCACCGACGTCACGGGGCGCCGATTCGCTCTAGGGCCCGAGCCCGCGCGCGTCTAGGCTGACGACGAGGCAGGGCGGCAGGCTCTGCACACCACTCTCGAAAGCAGGAAGAACCATGGCGTCATCCACCTCTGCCCCCTCGCCGCTCGCGCTCGAGCGCGGCTTCGTCATCGCCTCGGCGATCACCGCGATCGTGCTCGGCATCGTCGCGCTCATCTGGCCCGGGGCGACACTGCTCACCGTTGCGCTGCTGTTCGGCGCGTTCCTCGTCGTGAGCGGCATCTTCCGGCTCGTCATCGCCTTCACGAGCGACAACCTCGGCACGGGGCTGCGCTGGCTCGTCGGCATTCTCGGCGCCCTCGTCGTGGTCGCCGGTGTGTTCGCCCTCGCGAACCCGCTGCTCTCGCTCGAGATTCTCGCCTACGTCATCGCCTTCGGGTGGATCTTCGACGGCATCGCCGCGATCGCCGCCGGCGTGCGGGGCGAGTCGTCGACGCCGCGCTGGCTCGCCATCGTCTCGGGCGTCATCTCGATCATCGCCGGTGGCGTCATGCTGTTCCTGCCCGCCCTGGGCATCGCCACGCTCGTGCTCGTCGGCGGCTGGATCCTCATCGCCATCGGCATCGCGACGTTCTTCTCGCTGCCGTCGAAGAAGGCTCCCACCGCGACGACCCCCGTCGAGGCGGCGCAGGGCTGATGCCCGCTCGACGTCCTAGACGTCGAGGGCCCCGCGCACGATGGAGTCTCCTGAGTGCGTGGGGTCGCCGTCGACCGGCTCCGCGCTGATGTCGACCACCGAGTAGCGAGCCAGATCGACCGACGCGGGAATCACGAACTCGCCGGTCGGGCCCGTCAGCAGGCCGAGGCTGATGAGACCGTCGACGTTCTCGGTCAGCAGCCAGACCTCGCGCACGAGCGTGTCGTCAACCTCGGCATCCAGCGCGACTCTGATGACGCGCTGGCCGTCGACCAGCTCAGACACCGTCGCCTGGCCGCTCGAGCCCTCCCACGCCGGCAGCGCCTCGAGCTGCGCGGCCGCGAGCGTGACGCCCATGTCGCGCGGGGCGCCTGCGCTCCACGTCACCACGAGTGCAGCGACGAGAGCGGCCGCCGCAGCCGAGGCGAGAACGGGAGCCAGGAGGCGCCGGATGCCCGCACGCCGCTCGCGCACCGCATCGAGCCGCACGGGCTCGACAGGGGCGGGTTCGACGACAGGCCGAAGCGTGCTCGCCACGTCGCGCTTGGGTGGCGCCAACTCGGGAGACAGGGCGAGCTCGGAACGAATCGACTGCCACACGTGCGAGGGTGCGTCGTGCAGCTCGTGCTCACCCAGAGTCGATCGGGCGATGGAGACGGTCGAGCGCAGGGCGTCGATCTCGCGGCGACACGACTCGCACAAGGCGACGTGGCCCGCGAGGCGAGGGTCGGCCATCGGCTCGCCGAGCGCGGCGAGCGCCGCCGCGTCAGCATCAAGATGCTGGTCCATGGCTCACCTCCAATCGCTGTCGCAGTCTGCTCAGACTTCGTCTGATGTGGGATTTCACGGTGCCGACCGGCATGTCGAGCCGTTCGGCGATCTGCGTGTGGGTCAGGTCGTCGTAGAACGCGAGATGCACGACCGTGCGCGGGATCGGGTCGAGCTGAGCGATCTCGTCGGCGATGAGGAGCCGGTCGGCCAAGTCGAGCTCGGCGCTGGGCACGGCCTCATCGGGCGCGACCGCCGCGGCCTGCGCCGCCAGGTGCCGTTCACGCGTGCGCGCCTGGTGGGCATCCGCCACCGTATTGCGGGTGATGCCGACCAGCCAGGCCGAGATCGACGCGCGCTCGGGGTCGAAGCGCTCTCGGCCGCGCCATGCCGACACGAACACCTTCTGCGTCGCGTCTTCGGCATCGGTCGCGTGCCCGAGCGAGCGCAGCGCGAGCGAGTAGACGAGCGACGACCACTGACCGTAGACCTCGGCGAGCGCCTTCTCGTCGCCCTCGACAAATCGACGAGCGAGCGCCGTCGCGTCGTCGATGGCCGTGGACATGACTGCAGACCGCCCTTGCTGAGATGACGTGCGGGCGCGAAACGCGTCCGTCGCCGTCATGGTAGCCGGTGCGGCTGTCATGACACCTTCTCGGCCGTCACGATGTAGTTGTCGTCGTAGCTGCCCACAGCGGGGTCGTACTCTCCGCCGCAGGTCACGAGCACGAGCCGGGGTGCGCCTGCCGTCGAGAAGTAGTCGTTCCACGGAACCACCTCTTTCTCGATTCGCTCGATCGTCGTGACGCGGTACACATGCGTGACGCCCGCGCTGTCGACGATCGTCACCTCGGTGCCGACCGGCACGTTGCGCAGCTGCGCGAAGGGGCCGAGGCCCTCGCCGATCGCGTCAACATGCGACGCGATGACCGTGGAACCAGACCTGGAAGCGGGCGCCGATGCGAAGCGATACCACCCCGCCACGGAGGGGCTCACCGGCAGCGCCATCTGGCCCCGCGCGTCGAGACCCTGCGGTTCGACCGGCATGTTGCTCACGAGACCGGCCACGCTGATGCGGGTGGGCTCTGCGACCGGCACCAGGTCGTCGGGCGTGATCGCGACGTTCTCGACCTCGATCGCACCCTTCTGCGCGAGCACACCGATGCCCGGCTGCCCCGCGAGCTTCTCTGCGGGAACAGCCGAGCAACCGGCGAGGAGCAGGAGGCCGGCGACGAGTGCCGCCAGCCCCCCGCTTCTCGTGAATGACATCGTGCGCTTAGCGTCCGGAGACAGTCGCGGCACGGTTGCGGACGATGACGGCAGCGCCCGCGATCAGGGCGAGCAGCAGCGCGCCGAGGCCCGCCAGTGCAGCACCGTTGAGGCCCGAGCCCTCGGCGGCCAGACCGGCGGAGCCAGCAGGAACGCCATCGGGGCCTGCACCCAGACCGGCGATGTCGAACATCACGACGCCGTAAGGCAGGTCGAGGTCGGCACCGTACGCGTGGATGAAGTACGCCGTACCCGCGGCGAACGTCAGGTCGACCGGCCCGATGGCGTCGGTGCCGTCACCCGAGGTCTCGACGAGAATCTCGTAGGTACCGGCGGGAACGTCAACGACACCCTCCTGGCCCGAGGTCACGCCCTCGAACAGCGGGGCGCCACCGGCGAGAACATCAACGGCCGGCGCCTCGGCCGTGTGACGCACGACCACGCGGCTCTCGCCCGCGGCGATCGACGAGAGGTCGTTCACGAAGGGCGTGAGGGTGAGGTCGCCGTCGGCGTTCGGGTGAGCGACTGCCGAGTACGAGGTGTTCGCGGCAAGCGTCACGTCGATCGGACCGAGCAGCGAGGTCACGCCGTCGGAGGTGAAGATCTCGACCTGGTAGTCGCCGGCCGGAACATCGACCTGCGGTGCGACCGTCTCGGGAGCCACGTCGTTGAGGGTGAGGTCGGCCGCGCCCGAGAGCACGATGTCGACGGTGGTGCCGGGGAAAGCGTGGACGACCCAGAGGTCGGCCGTGGTGCTGCTGAGGGCGTTCGCCGGTACGGCGATGCCGGCGGTGGCGAGGGCGGCGACGCCCAGCCCCGCGAGAATACGGTTGCGCATGGTTCCTCCTTGGTAGGTCTCCCGAGGGAGCGATCCCCTCTCGGGGCGTCAGGCGGAAGTGCCTTCACTCACTACTTCCGGCCGGGAGACCGATTCGGATGCGCTGCAACCTGGCAGAAGCCTGGAAGCTTGCCGTGCCCGGGCTGATGGCGTCAGACGAGCACGAGATTGAGGCCGCCGACAGTGACGACGAGACCCGCGACCCAGAGCACGAGATTGACCCCGCCGGCCGCCAGCCCGGCAATCGCAAGACCACGCCCGCGCGTGACGTCGTTGGCGGTCTCGCGAATGCCGCGGACGCCCATGATCGCGCACACGGTCAGCAGCGCGGCGTTGCCGACGAAGACGAGCGCGAGCACCGTGAGCACCGGCGCCCACGCTCCCTGCACATCACCAGCCTCGATGCGCGCGAGAGCGGCGACCCCGAGTTGTGACGACAGGAGGTTGCCGATGACCGACACCGCGAGAGGCGCCACCCCGGCGACGAGTGCCCAGGTCGCCGCCGTGCTGCGGGTGAGCACGCGCGCGCTGCGGCGCTGAGGAGCGATGCGGGCGGGCACCGCGGACTGCGTAGGCTCGACCGGGAGCAGGGGAACGGGCTCAACCGGCAGCAGCGGAACGGGCTCGACCGGCATCGTCGCTCGAGCATCCGTTCGGTCAGGCTCGGCCGCGACGGCGGTGCCGCAACGAGTGCAGAACCTCGCCCCCTCACGCAAGGGCGCAGAGCAGGCGGCGCAAGTCGGCATCGTGTGCGTCACCCTTCGCGGTTCGCGTCACGCCGCGGCGATCAGTGGTGGACGGCCCGTCGGTTCGCAGGCCGGTCGCTGGCCAGGGTAGCAAGGGCGCCCATGGCGCGGCCTCCCCCCATCGGGGGCAGTGCAATCGACGAGTTGCCGCCGGGTCTTGCCAAACCGAAACCTCGAGGCGCACACTGGTGTCAGATCAACTCGCCGCCCAGGTGCGCCGGAGGCATCGCCCCGCCACTGGGCGGCGAGTCTGTTCTGGGGCGGTGCGCTGTGCCGTGACAGGCTGAGCGCGTGGACCGCACGATCGACTACACCCCGCTCTTCGTGGCCGTCACGCGCGACGAGGTCGCGCAGTTCCGCGCTGACACGACGCGTGTGGCGGCGGTGGGCTCAGCCGAGCAAGTGAAGACGATCATCACCTGGGTGCTCGGTCTGATGATCGCCTTCACCATGGTCATCACGGTGCTCGTGCCCCTGCTGGTCACGCTCGGTACGCTCGCGACAGGTACCGGCGACCTCGTCGACGTCGTGGTGCTGGTTCCGGGCATCGCCATCCTCGCAGTCGGCGCAGTCCTGGGCGTTCGAGCCCTGGGCCGCTCTCGGAGTGTGTGGGAGCAGCGCCTGCGCATGAGCCGATTCGCCCTAGCGAACGGGCTCGTCTACGAACCGCGAAGCCCCGGCCCTTCCTACCCCGGGGCGATCTTCGGGCTCGGATCGTCGCGTGCTGTCACCGACCACTTCCGCACCGCCGAGGGGCGGTTCATCGACTTCGGCACCTACAGCTACGTCACGGGCAGCGGCAAGAACCGCACCACGCACCGCTGGGGCTTCTTGGCGATGCAGCTCGATCGAGCCCTGCCGCACATGGTGCTCGATTCGCGCGCGAACAACGGCCTCTTCGGCACCACCACCCTGCCCACGACCTTCCGCCGCGATCAGGTGCTCTCGCTCGAGGGCGACTTCGACCGCTTCTTCACCCTCTACTGCCCGCGCGAGTACGAGCGCGATGCTCTCTACGTCTTCACGCCTGATCTCATGGCGCTCGCCATCGACGAGGCGGCGCCGTTCGATCTCGAGATCGTGGACGAATGGCTCTTCGTCTACTCGACGGCGCCCTTCCCGCTCGCCGATGCCGCGACCTACCAGCGACTGCTGCGCATCGTGTCGACAGTCGGCGCGAAGGCGCTGTCGCAGACCGACCGCTACGTCGACGAGCGCATCGGCGAGTTCTCGGCGAACCTCGTCGCTCCGCGCGGTCGACGCCTCGAGCGCGGGTTTCCGTGGGGCGTCGCCGCCGTCGGTGCCGTGGTCGTGGTGTTCTGGGTGGGTCAGTTCGTGCTGCGATCAGCCTTCTGACGACGGAGCCCGTCGGTATTCACGCCGCGGTGCTCACGCCGCGGTGCTCACGCCGTCGGCGCCAGGCCCCGCAGCGTGTGCCGCGATGCCGCGACCCGCCGCAGCAGCACGGCCTCGTCCGCCTGCGACCCGATCGAGTCGCGGTCACCGAGAATGCGCTGACGCGCATAGGCGAGACTCGTCGCATCGCGGATGAAGTCGCGCATGACCGGCGCGACACCGTGAGTCTTCGCCCAGCGCTTCGCGTCGCGCCGGCCTGTCGGGCTGGAGAGCATCGCGACTTCTTGCTCGTGGAACCAGCCCACCGCCGCGTACTCGCCGAGTCGCTCGCGGATGATGCGCTGCTCTTGGCGCCGCAACAGGGAGACGAGCCAGACCGCGATCACGAAGAGCGGAACCTGCACGAGCACGTAGTACCCGTAGAAGTCACTGATGAAGAAGAGCGCGCCGTTCCAGAAGGCGTGCAGCAGAATCGCCGGAATCAGGCCGATTCCGAACGCGACGACGCCGCGCCACCAGCCGGGCCTCTGCGCCGCGAACCCGATGGCGGCACCGATGAAGGCCGTGAACATGACGTGCGCGAAGGGTGACATGAGCCCGCGGATGAAGAAGACCTCGACCGTGCTGGCTCCCCCGGCTGCGAGCTGGCTGCCGAAGTAGAGGATGTTCTCGGTGAACGCGAACCCGCCCGCGACCCACGCGCTGTAGACGATGCCGTCGACCGGCCCATCGAAGTGCCGTCGCACGGCGAAGAAGAGCAGCAGCACACCAAGACCCTTGCCGAACTCTTCGACGATGGGGGCCTGAATAGCGGCGCCGAAGAACTCGGCACCGAATTCGCCGAGGCCCGCTGCGGCGATGACGTTCTGAATCTCGGCATCGACGATGAGCGCGATGAGCACGCTCACACCGGCGCCCCACAAGAACGCGAAGACGAGCGCGCCGCGCGGTTCGGGCTCCCACCGGTCGATCCAGCGGATGCCCCAGAACACGATTCCGAGAGGCACGAGGGCGAGCACGCCACCGATGATGACGCCCGCGGCGCCCAGACCCACGAACAGATAGGCGAGCACGAACAGCAGCGACAGCGCGACCAGGATGAAGCCGATGACGGATGCGACCACGAGCCCGGCGCTCGTGCGTCGCGTCGTCGGCATGCCCGCCTGCGCGGTCTGGGTCTCGAGCCGCACGTCGCTCGGGGCGGAGTGCAGAGCGGGTGCGCTCGATACTCCGGCGCCCGTGGCGCTGTAGTCAGGAGCAGCGCTCGACGGCGTGGTGTCTGAAGGGTCGGTCATGGGTGAAACTGTAGTGCTCGGGCCGGTCTTGGAGTCAGGTCAGCGATGTCTGATTTCCGCTGGCGCTCGAGCCCGGCGCCTGACACGCTGGCCGCATGCTGCTGGATCACGACCGTTGCTATCGCGCCCTGTCGGCGCGCGATGCGCGCTTCGACGGCCAGTTCATCGCGGGCGTGCACTCGACCGGCATCTACTGCCGACCGAGCTGCCCCGCCGCGACACCGCGTCCCCACAACGTGCGGTTCTACCCGACCGCAGCGGCGGCGCACGAAGCCGGCCTGCGCGCCTGCAAGCGGTGCCAGCCCGACGCCCTGCCCGGCAACCCCGACTGGAACCTGCGCGACGACCTGGCGGGGCGCGCCATGCGTCTCATTCTCGACGGCGTCGTCGAGCGCGAGGGCGTGGCAGGCCTCGCCGCCCAGCTCGGCTACAGCAGCCGTCACCTGGCTCGCGTTCTCGCCGACGAGCTCGGGGCGGGACCGCTTGCGCTTGCTCGAGCGCATCGCGCCGAGTCGGCGCGAGCACTGCTCGCCGCTACCGACCTGCCGGTGTCGCAGGTCGCGTTCGCGGCCGGGTTCGCGAGCATCAGGCAGTTCAACGAGACCATGCGCGAGGTCTACGACCTGACGCCTAGCGAGCTGCGCACCCTGGCTCGGCGAGGCCGACAGGGCCGCCCGACCGGGCCGAGCATCGAGGGCACGACGGTGTCGGTGCGCTTGGCGGCACGGCCTCCGTTCGACGGCGAGGGAGTGCTGAGGTACCTCGCCGACCACGCGATCACCGGCGTCGAGCGCGTCGACCTCGACCGAGGCAGCGTTGAGCGGCTGCTGCCGCTGCCGGGCGGCGAGTCGTTCGTGCGCGTCGTGCTCGATCGTTCGCGACCGGGTGTGCGGGTGAGTGCACGTCTCGCGACGCTCAGTGACCTGCAGCCGCTCACCGCCCGTGTGCGCCGATGGTTCGACCTCGACGCGGATTCGCCCGCGATCGATGAGCAGTTGAGCCGGCATGCCGTGCTGGCACCGCTCGTGCATGCCGCGCCGGGCATCCGAATTCCCGGGTCGGTCGATGCCTCAGAGACCCTGTTGCGCACCATGGTCGGCCAGCAGATCTCGCTCGCCGCCGCGCGCACCGTGCTCGGCCGGCTGGCTGGCGAGCTCGACGTCGAGTCGCGGGCGGCGCGCACCCCGGAGGGCCTGACGAGATTCCCCTCCCCCGCCGTCGTGGCCGAGCACGGGCTGTCGGTGCTGCGAGGGCCGCGCACGCGGGTGCAGGCGATTCACCGGGTGGCGAGCGCGCTCGCCACCGGCGAGCTGCACCTTGATGTCGGGCTGACCACAGCCGAACTGCGATCGCGGCTCGTCGAGCTCGATGGAGTGGGGCCGTGGACGGCCGACTACGTCACGATGCGCGTGCTCGGATCACCCGACCTGCTGCTGAGCACCGACCTCGTGCTCTTGCGCACGCTTCGAGCGCGCCGAGCGGCGCAGAGCGCGCGCGAAGCGGCGCAGCTGGGCGAGCAGTGGGCGCCCTGGCGGTCGTACGCGACGCTGCATCTGTGGCGTGCGGCGCCCCCGGCGCTCAGTTCTCGGGCGCGACCATCGGCAGCGGAATCGCCCCCGTCGCCGGCACCACGCCGCTGAGGCGCTCGGGCGACAGCAGCTTCGCGATCTCCGCCTCCGTCATCAGGCCCCGCTCGATCACGAGCTGCCGCACGGGCACCTTCGTCGACAGGGCCTCGTAGGCGAGAGCCGCCGACTCTTGATACCCGAGGTAGGGCGTCAGCGCGGTGACGACGCCGACGCTGGCTTCGACCATCTCGGCCAGCCGCTCTTCGTTGGCGGTGATGCCGTCGATGCAGTTGATGCGCAGCGTGCGGCAGGCGTTCGACATCCACGCCAGCGACTGCATGATGCTCGTCGCGATAACGGGCTCGAAGGCATTGAGCTGCAGCTGGCCGCCCTCGACCGCGGCCGTGACCGTCGCATCGGCGCCGATGATCGAGAACGCGACCTGGGTGACCACTTCGGGAATCACCG
>SXMG01000082.1 GCA_005778835.1 Actinomycetota bacterium | reverse complement strand
GGTGCCGCGCGCGACGTCATTCAGAACCCCCTGCTGCAGCGGCTCGCCCTCACCGCCATGGAAGAACCCGTGTCGTTCGACGCCGCCGACCTGCGGGCCGAGAAGGAGAAGGTGCTCTCGGCGGTGCGGCTGCCGAAAGATCTCGCCACGGGCACCGCGCGCGGGCAGTACTCGAGCGGGTGGCAGGGCGGCGAGTGGGTCAAGGGCTTCCTCGAAGAAGAGGGCATGAACCCCGAGTCAGTCACCGAGACCTATGCCGCGATGCGGCTCGATATCGGCACGCGACGCTGGGCCGGCGTGCCCTTCGACCTGCGCGCGGGCAAGCGGCTGGGACGCCGCGTCACCGAGATCGCGGTGGTGTTCAAGCGCGCGCCGCAGTACCTGTTCGCCGAGGCCCAGACCTCGGCGCTCGGGCAGAACGCCCTCGTGATCCGCGTGCAGCCCGACGAAGGCGTGACG
This sequence comes from Actinomycetota bacterium, assembly GCA_005778835.1. Taxonomy (GTDB): domain Bacteria; phylum Actinomycetota; class Actinomycetes; order Actinomycetales; family Microbacteriaceae; genus Microcella. Next base: position 5,175 of record SXMG01000082.1, on the reverse strand, counting down.
ATCCGGTTCGGGTCCAAGGTTCCGGGTGCCGGCATGCAGGTGCGCGACGTGACGATGGACTTCGGCTACGGTCATGCCTTCACCGAGCAGAGTCCTGAAGCGTACGAGCGCTTGATCCTCGACGTGCTGCTGGGCGAGCCCCCGCTCTTCCCCCGGCACGAAGAAGTAGAGCTCAGCTGGAAGATCCTCGACCCGATCGAAGAGTTCTGGGCGGCGCAAGGCCGACCCGAGCTGTACTCGCCCGGCACCTGGGGCCCCTCATCCGCTGACGACCTGCTCGCCCGCGATGGACGCGTCTGGAGGCGACCATGATCATCGACCTGCCCGATACGACCGCGAGCCAGGTCTCGAAGACCCTCGTGCGCATTCGCGATGAAGCGGGCGCCGTGGCGCTCGGCCGCGTGCTCACTCTCATCATCTCGAGCGAGATCGGTGACGAAGAAGACGTCATCGTCGCCGCCAACGAGGCCTCGCGCGAGCATCCGATGCGCATCATCGTCGTCTCGACCGATGCCGAGGCGGCAACGGCGCGGTTGGATGCCGAGATCCGCGTGGGCGGCGATGCCGGCGCGAGCGAGGTCATCGTGCTGCGCGCCTACGGCGGCACCGCACACGATCTACGGGGGCTCGTCACCGGCCTGCTGCTGCCCGACGCGCCCGTCGTCACCTGGTGGCCGGGCCAGTGCCCCGACTGCGTCGGCGACACCTCGCTCGGCAAGCTCGCGCAGCGCCGCATCACCGACGCGGCAGCCGCGAGTGATCCGACCGAGAGCCTTCGCCGCGTGGCTGCGGGCTACCAGCCCGGCGACACCGACTTCGCCTGGACCAGGCTCACCAAGTGGCGCTCGCAGCTCGCGGCGACGCTCGATCAGCCGCCCTACGACGCCGTGCTGCGAGCGGAGGTCTCCGGCGCCGTCGACAGCCCCTCGACGGTGCTCCTCGCGGCCTGGCTCGAGCTGAGGCTCCAGGTGCCCGTGACGATCGATGTCGCCGACGGCAATCCCTCCACGGGCATCCACCGGGTCGTGCTCCACCGTGAGAGCGGGCCGATCAGCCTCGAGAGGACCTCGCCCACCGTCGTCCTGCTGCGGCAACCCGGCCAGCCGACCCATGAGCTCTCGCTGCCGCGGCCGGGCCTGCGCGAATGCCTGGCCGAAGAACTGCGTAGGCTCGACCCCGACGATGAGTTCGGCGCAGTGCTCGAGAACGGCTTGCGCGCAGCTGAGCGCGTCGCCTGAACGGTCAGCGCTCGCGCGCTGTCGCTCTCGAGAAAGGTTCTGTGCATCGTGCCCCACGACCGTCGTGTCATCGTCCACGCCGACCTTGCCGCGCTCGCCGACGCGGTGGCGACCCGCTTCGTCACGACCGTGGTCGACCTGCTCGCCTCGCGCGACACCGTGCATGTCGCGCTCACGGGCGGCTCAGTGGGCATCGGTGTGCTCCGCTCCCTGGCGAGCCTCGATGATCGTGACGCGATCGACTGGGGCCGGGTGCACGTCTGGTGGGGCGACGAGCGCTGGGTCTCCCGCGATCATGCAGACCGCAACGCCCGCCAAGCGCGCGAGGCCCTGCTCGACCACCTCAGCATTCCCGAGACCAACGTGCACGAGTTTCCCGCGGCCGACGACGGTATCGACCTCGAGTCCGCTGCGGCGCGCTACTACGACGAGCTCGTGCGTGCCGGCGAGGGAGACCTGCCCCGGTTCGCCATCACCTTCCTGGGGGTCGGGCCCGACGGCCACGTCGCCTCACTGTTCCCCGAACGAGAAGGGCCGCGCATCACCGAGGCCACGGTGATCGCGGTGCACGACTCTCCGAAACCCCCTGCGGAGCGACTGTCGCTGAGCTTGCCCCTGCTGAACCTCTCGGAGCGCGTGTGGATGGTGCTGGCGGGCGCTGACAAGGCCTCCGCGCTCGGCCTCGCCCTGGCAGGAGCCTCGACCGCCGATGTTCCGGTGGCAGGAGTCATGGGCACCGAGAGGACGATCTTCTTCGTCGATGAAGCCGCGTCGTCGGAGGTTCCCGAGTCGCTCATCACGCAGCCCGAGTACTGGACGGGCGCGATGGACCAGCCCGACTGGAGTCCGAGCGCCGACTAGCCGTCAGCGCGGTGCACGCTCGTGAGCTCTACGCGGTACCGCGCCGCTGACGCAGCTTGAGCAGTGCCTCGTCGAGGATCTGCGTCGCCTCCTCTTCGCTGCGACGCTCTTTCACGTAGGCGAGGTGAGTCTTGTAGGGCTCGTTCTTCGCGACCTGGGGCGGGTTGTCGCGATCGCGCCCGGCAGGTAGTCCGGTCGACGGCGAGTCGATGACCTCGGGAATCTCTTCCTCGGGCAGGTTCGCCGCGAAGTGCCGAACCGTCTCATTGCCCATCGCGTCCCAGTACGAGATCGAGATGCGGTCAGCGTGCACACCGCGGTCTTGCTCGCCCATGGGGCCCGAGCCGACGCGCGAGCCACGAATGGCGCTTCCGCCTGAAACCATGCTGATGCTCCTTAGGCCGCGTCGAAGCGCGTGATGAGACCGAGAATGACGATCGAGCTGACCCAGATGAGGGCGAGGATGATCGTGATGCGGTTGAGGTTGCGCTCAGCGACGCCCGACGCACCGAGATTCGACGTCACGCCGCCTCCGAACATGTCGGAGAGCCCGCCGCCGCGACCGCGGTGCAGCAGGATCATCAAGGTGAGCAGAAGGCTCGTGATGCCCAGGATCACCTGGAGCACGACCTGAAGAATTTCCACGGAATGGTACCTCTCGCGCGTTTCGGACAGTCTCCAACCCTACCGGACGCAGGGCGGAGGAGTGATCAGGCCGTGCCGACGTGCTGACGGAAGCGCGAGATCGCCGAGAACTCGTCCACGTCGAGGCTCGCGCCGCCCACGAGCGCTCCATCGACATCGGGCTGCTTCATGAAGCCCGCGATGTTCGCTGCTTTCACCGAGCCGCCGTAGAGAATGCGCGTTCGTCCAGCCGCTTCGTCCCCCAGGGTCGAGGCGATGCGGGCCCGTAGAGCTGCGCAGACCTGCTGCGCCTGCTCCGGCGTCGCGGCCTGACCAGAGCCGATGGCCCAGACCGGTTCGTAGGCGACGACGATGTCCGCGTCGCCCGAGAGCTGCTGCAGCACCACGTCGAGCTGCGCGACCGGCACCGCAGAGGGGCCGTGCTTCTCGAGGTCGTCGGCCGTCTCGCCGACGCACACGACCGGCACGAGGCCGTGACGCCCGGCCGCGAGCGTCTTCTCCGCCACGAGCTCGTCGCTCTCGGCGTGGTACTGCCGTCGCTCGCTGTGCCCGATGATGACGTAGCGGCAGTCGAGCGCCGCCAGGAACGCACCCGAGATCTCGCCCGTGTACGCGCCGCTGTCGTGCACCGACAGATCTTGCGCACCGTAGGCGAGGTCGAGCTTGTCAGCCGACACGAGGGTCTGCACGCTCCGCAGGTCGGTGAACGGCGGGAAGACGGCCACCTCGCACGCACGGTAGTCGTGCTTGGCATCGCGCAGGCTCCACGCGAGCTTCTGCACGAAGGCGATCGACTGCAGGTGGTCGAGATTCATCTTCCAGTTGCCCGCGATGAGCGGAACACGCGTTACTGCCATCCGAGGACCTCCAGTCCGGGTAGCTTCTTGCCTTCGAGGAACTCGAGGCTGGCGCCGCCGCCCGTCGAGACATGGCCGAAGTCGTCGTCGGTGAAGCCGAGGGCGCGCACGGCGGCGGCCGAGTCCCCTCCCCCGACGACCCCCAGGCCCGTGACGCGCGTCAAGGCCTCGGCAACCGCTTTCGTGCCGCCCGAGAACGAGGCGAACTCGAAGACCCCCATGGGGCCGTTCCAGAAGACGGTGGTCGACGACGCGACGAGCTCCGCGAAGCGCTCAGCGGTGCGCGGGCCGATATCGAGCCCGATGCCGGATGCTCCCGCCGGGCCGCTCTCGAGAGCATCGACAGCCTGCACAGTGAACGGGGCGTCGGCGGCGAAGCTCTCGGCGACGAGAACGTCGGTCGGCAGCTCGATGTGCACGCCGCGCCGCTCGGCCTCAGCCAGGTAGCCGCGCACGGTGTCGAGCTGGTCGGCCTCGAGCAGGCTGGCACCGACCGGAAGCCCCTTGGCGGCCAGGAAGGTGAACAGCATGCCGCCGCCCACGAGCAGCCGATCGACACGGGGCAGCAGGTGCGCGATGACCCCGAGCTTGTCGGAGACCTTCGAACCGCCGAGCACCACCGTGTACGGCCGATCGGGCCGCTCGGTGAGGCGCTCGAGCACATCGGTCTCGGTCTCGATGAGCAGGCCGGCGGCGCTCGGCAGCGCCTGGGCGAGCTCGTACACACTGGCCTGCTTGCGGTGCACGACGCCGAAGCCGTCTGACACCAGGGCATCGCCCAGAAGCGCGAGCTCGGCCGCGAAGGTCGCCCGGTCGTCATCGCTCTTCGCCGTCTCGCCGGGGTTGAAGCGCAGGTTCTCGAGAACCACGACCTCTCCGTCGGCGAGCGAGGCAACAGCATCCGTCGCCGCAGGGCCGACCGTGTCGCTCGCGAAGGCGACCGGCGACTCGAGAAGCTCGCCGAGCCGTCGCGCGACCGGAGCCAGGCTGTAGCGGGCGTCAGGCGCCCCGTCGGGGCGACCGAGGTGCGAGATCACGACGACCTTCGCGCCGCGATCACGCAGCAGCCTGAGGGTGGGAAGCGACGCGCGGATGCGCCCGTCGTCGGTGACGGCACCGTCGGCGAGCGGAACGTTGAGGTCGCAGCGGACGATGACCCGGCGACCGGCGAGATCACCGAGCGAGTCGAGAGCGCGCAATGCCATGCGTGAACCTGCCTATCGGCTCGTCGGCCGCCTAGAGGCGGGCTGCGACGAACTCGGTCAGGTCGACGAGACGGTTCGAGTAGCCCCACTCGTTGTCGTACCAGGCCGAGACCTTGACCAGGTTGCCGCTGACGTTCGTCAGCTCGGAGTCGAAGATCGACGAGTGCGGGTTGAGCTGGATATCGCTCGACACGATCGGGTCGTCCGTGTACTCGAGGTAGCCCTTGAGCCGGCCCTCGGTGGCGGCCGCCAGGTAAGCGGCGTTGATCGTCTCGACGGTGAGACCCTCGGTCGGCGTGATGATCGTGAGGTCGACGATCGAGCCGGTGGGAACCGGCACGCGGTACGACGAGCCGCTGAGCTTGCCCT
>SXMG01000081.1 GCA_005778835.1 Actinomycetota bacterium | reverse complement strand
GACGCCGGCGCTGGTCGCGCCCAGCCGCGGCGTCGACGAGGTGTTGTCGACGTCGTCGCCGCACACCTCGTGGTGCATCGGCAACATCGCGCCCGGCGGCAGTTCAGGCCGCAGCGTGACGTTGCCGGGCTTGTAGACGCCGTGCACGGTGCCGAACGTGAGGGCGGCCATGTAGCGGCCCTGCTCTCCGAGGCCGAGTGCCTCGACTGCCGCGGTGACGTCGCCGATCGTCGTGTAGAGCGCGTCGTTCGAGCCCTCGTGCTGCACGCCGTCCTCTTCGCCGCCGACGACGCCGATCTCGACCTCGAGAATCGCGTGGATCGCCTTCATGCGGGGGAGGAGGTCGCGCGCGATCTCGAGGTTCTCGGCGAGCGGCACGGCCGAGCCGTCCCACATGTGCGACTGGAAGATCGGGTTGCGGCCCGCCTTGACCTCGGCTTCGCTCGCGGCGATGAGCGGCATGACGAAGCCGTCGAGGGCGTCTTTCGGGCAGTGGTCGGTGTGCAGCGCGACGGTGACGGGGTAGTTCTTGGCGACCTCGGTCGCGAACGCGGCGAAGGCGAGGGCGCCCGAGGCGCGGGCCTTGACCGTCTGCCCCGCGAAGTAGTCGGCGCCGCCGGTGGTCACCTGGATGATGCCGTCAGAACCTGCCTCGCTCAAGCCCTGCAGCACCGCGTTGATCGTCGACGACGACGACACGTTGATGGCGGGGTAGGCGAACCCGCCCTTCTTGGCCTTGTCGAGCATCTCGGCGTACTGCTCGGGAGTGGCGATGGGCATGAGGCTCCTCGTGTTCCGTGGCGGGGTGGGTGCGGTTCGAGTCTAGCCACGCCCCCGGCGCCGGCGACGGCCCGACCGCTACGCTGGAGGAGCGCTGACCTACCACCCGGCGCGTCCTGCTCTCATCGACCGATCGCTCACGAAAGAGGACGCCACTGTGGTGACCACCGAAACGGGAACCCTGTTCCTGCACCCCGACCGCAACCTCGCCATGGAACTGGTGCGCGCCACCGAGGCGGCCGCCATCCGCTCGGCGCCGTTCATCGGCAAGGGTGACAAGAACGCGGCCGACAAGGCGGCAGTGGATGCTATGCGCAAGTTCTTGGGCACGGTCAACTTCAGCGGCCTCGTCGTCATCGGCGAGGGCGAGAAGGACAACGCGCCGATGCTCTACAACGGCGAAGTGGTCGGCAACGGCCAGGGCCCCGCGTGCGATATCGCGGTCGACCCCATCGACGGCACCTCGCTCACCGCGGCAGGACGCGGGCACGCGATCTCGATGATCGCGGTCTCTGACCGGGGAACGATGCTCGATGCCTCGAGCGTGTTCTACATGGAGAAGATCGTCGCGGGGTGGGAGGGGATCGGGGTGCTCGACATCCGTCAGCCCATCGCCGAGAACATCCGGGCGCTCGCCGCAGCCAAGGGCAAGCCGGTCGACGAGATGCGCATCGCCGTGCTCGATCGCCCTCGACACGAGCGGCTCATCGCCGAGATTCGTGCGACGGGCGCCGGAACCCGCCTCATTCTCGACGGCGATGTGGCCGCGGGCATCAATGCCGCACGGCACGACACGCGCATTGACATGTGCGTCGGCACAGGCGGCAGCCCCGAGGGCGTCGCCACCGCGTGCGCGGTGAAGGCGCTCGGAGGCTTCATGCAGGGCAGGCTCGCGCCGGGCAGCGACCTCGAGCGCGAGAACGGCGCTGCAGCGGGCCTGAAGTTCGACTACGTCTACGAGGCCGATGAACTCGTGCGCAGCGACAACACGTTCTTCGTCGCCACGGGCGTGACCGACGGTGAGCTCGTGCGGGGGGTGCGGCGCGAACGCGGCATCATCTCGACCGAGTCGATCGTGCTGCGGTCGCGCTCGGGAACCATCCGCCGGGTGAGCGCCGACCACCAGGAGTCGAAGTGGTTGGGAGACGTCTCGTAGGGGGAGCAGAATGAGCAGACAATGCTCGTCTCCATCCTCCGGCGCCATCTGCGCCCCTACGGCGGTCTGATCGCCGGCGTCATCGTCTTCCAGTTCGGCCAGGCCATCGCCTCGCTGTTCCTGCCGGCCCTCAACGCCGACATTATCGACCGCGGCATCGCGACGGGCGACACCGGCTACATCCTGCAGGTCGGCGGCGTCATGCTGCTCATCACGCTCGTGCAGATCGCGTGCGCGATCATCGCGGTCTACTTCGCGGCTCGCGTGGCGATGGCCTTCGGCCGCGACCTGCGGGCCTCAGTCTTCGCGCAGGTGGGCGCGTTCAGCGAGCGAGAGGTCAGCGACTTCACGCCGCCCTCGCTCATCACGCGCACGACCAACGACGTGCAGCAGGTGCAGATGCTCGTGCTCATGACGAGCACGATGCTCGTGAGCGCGCCGATGCTCTCGATCGGCGGCATCATCATGGCGGTGCAGCAAGACGTCGGGCTCTCGTGGATCATGGCCGTCGCCATCCCCGTGCTGCTGCTCGCCGTCGGCGTCATCATCAGCCGCATGGTGCCGCTCTTCCGCCTCATGCAAGAGCGCATCGACACCGTCAACCGCGTGCTGCGCGAGCAGCTCAGCGGCATCCGGGTCGTGCGCGCCTTCGTGCGCGAGCCGCTCGAGCGCGAGCGGTTCGCGCAGGCCAACCGCGACCTCACGGCGACGGCGCTCACGGCGGGTCGGCTGTTCGCCCTCATGTTCCCCATCGTGCTGCTCGTGCTCAACGCCTCGAGCGTCGCCGTGCTCTGGTTCGGGGCCTACCGCATCGAGTCGGGCGAGATGCAGGTCGGCGCGCTCACGGCATTCCTGACCTACCTCATCCAGATCTTGATGGCCGTGCTCATGGCCACGTTCATCGCGGTGCTGCTGCCGCGGGCGGCCGTCTCGGCCGACCGCATTGGCGAGGTGATCGCGACGCCGTCCTCGGTGGTGCCGCCGAGCGACCCCGTCATGACGCTCGACGTGAGCGGCCGGGTCGAGCTGCGCGGCGTCGAGTTCTCGTACCCGGGGGCTGAGCATCCGGTGCTGTCATCGATCGACCTGCTCGCCGAGCCGGGAACGACGACGGCCATCATCGGCAGCACGGGCTCGGGCAAGACAACCCTGGTGACCCTGCTGCCGCGGCTCATCGACGTGACGGGCGGAGAGGTGCTCATCGACGGCGTCGACGTGCGCCGCCTCGACCCCGACCTGCTGTGGAGTCGCATCGGCTATGTGCCGCAGCGCGCCTTCCTGTTCTCGGGCACCGTCGCCTCGAACCTGCGCTTCGGCAAGCCCGAGGCGACCGACGACGAGCTGTGGGCAGCCCTCGAGATCGCGCAGGCCGCCGACTTCGTGCGGGCCATGCCCGGTCAACTGGATGCGCCGATCGCGCAGGGCGGCACGACCGTCAGCGGCGGCCAGCGTCAGCGACTCTCGATCGCGCGCGCTCTCGTCAAGCGACCCGGCATCTACCTGTTCGACGACTCGTTCTCGGCGCTCGACACCGCGACCGATGCTCGCCTGCGGTCGGCGCTGCGGCGCGAGGTCGGCGACGCGACCCTCATCGTCGTTGCCCAGCGCGTCGCGACGGTGCAGGGCGCCGACCAGATTCTCGTGCTCGACGACGGGGTCATCGTCGGCCGGGGCACGCACACCGAGCTGCTCGAGAATTGCCCGACCTACCTCGAGATCGTCAACAGCCAGCTGCGGCAGGAGGTGGGGTCGTGAGCACTGCTCCTGAGCGCCCTGTCGGGCCGCCGCCCGGCCAGCGTCGACCCATGGGCGGCCCGATGGGCGGAATGCAGGGCCTGCCTGCCGAGAAGGCCATGACCTTCGGACCCTCGGCGAAGAGGCTCGTCGGTCGGCTGCGCCCCGAGCGGGCCATGGTCGTGATCGTCATCGTGTTCGGCGTGCTGAGCGTGCTGTTGAGCGTCGCCGGCCCGGCGCTGCTCGGCCTCGCGACGAACATCATCGTCGACGGCGTGTTCGGGCCCACCGGCAGCGGCGGGCTCGTCGGTGAGGGCACAGGCATCGACTTCGCCGCCCTGCAGCTGCTGCTCGGCGTCGTCATGCTCGTCTACGTCTTCTCGTCGGTGCTCGCCTGGGCGCAGGCCTACGTGCTCAACGGCGTCACGCAGCGCACGGTCTACCGCTTGCGCGACGAGGTGCAGGCCAAGCTCGACCGTCTGCCGCTGACCTACTTCGACCGCGTGCAGCGGGGCGAGGTTCTGAGCCGCGTGACGAACGACATCGACAACATCTCGCAGACACTGCAGCAGACGCTCAGCCAGCTGCTGACCTCCGTGCTCACGGTGCTCGGCGTCGCGACCATGATGATCGTCATCTCGCCGCTGCTCGCGCTCGTGGCCCTCGTGATGATTCCGCTCACGCTCGTCATCACGGCCGTGATCGCGAAGAGGTCGCAGAAGCTGTTCGTCGCGCAGTGGGCGTACACGGGCGAGCTCAACGCGCAGATCGAAGAGACCTTCACGGGCCACGCCCTCGTCAAAGTGTTCGGCCGCCAGCGCGAGGTCGAAGAGCGCTTTCGGCGGAAGAACGAGCAGCTCTACGAGGCGAGCTTCGGCGCCCAGTTCGTGAGCGGCATCATCATGCCCGCGATCATGTTCGTCGGAAACCTGACCTACGTCGCGGTCGCGGTCGTCGGGGCGGTGCTCGTCACGACGGGCACGATGACGATCGGGGGAGTGCAGGCGTTCATCCAGTACTCGCGGCAGTTCACGCAGCCGCTCAGCCAGCTCGGCTCGATGGCCAACCTGCTGCCGTCGGGCGTCGCGCGCGCCGAGCGCGCCTTCGCGCTGCTCGACGCCGACGAGCAGTCACCGGATGCGCATCCGGCGCTCACTCCGCCCACCACCTCGGGGCGCATGGTGTTCGAGGGCGTCTCGTTCCGATACGACCCCGAGACGCCGCTCATCGACGACCTCTCGCTCGTCGCCGAGCCCGGCCAGACGGTCGCGATCGTCGGGCCTACCGGCGCGGGCAAGACCACGCTCGTCAACCTCATGATGCGCTTCTACGAGCTCGACGGCGGGCGCATCACGCTCGACGGCGTCGACATCGCCCAGATGACGCGCGACGGTCTGCGCTCGCGCATGGGGATGGTGCTGCAAGACACCTGGCTGTTCGGCGGCACCATTCGCGACAACCTCGCATACGGGCGTCCTGATGCGAGCGACGACGAGATTCTCGACGCTGCGAAGGCGACCTTCGTCGACCGCTTCGTGCACTCGCTGCCCGAGGGCTACGACACGGTGCTCGACGAGGACGGATCGAACGTGAGCGCGGGTGAGAAGCAGCTGCTGACGATCGCGCGGGCGTTCCTGGCCCGCCCGAGCGTGCTCATTCTCGACGAGGCGACGAGCGCG
>SXMG01000008.1 GCA_005778835.1 Actinomycetota bacterium | reverse complement strand
CGGGCTCGCGGAAGTAGATCGAGGTGAAGTACTGGCGGTCGAGAATCTGCGTGACCTGGTGGCCGCGCGAGGCGAGCTCATCGCGCCACTGCTGCTGCGTCTGCTGGTCGGGCACCCGGAAGGCAATGTGGTGCACGGTGCCGCCCGCGGTGAGGCCGGGTTGCACGAGGTTCGAGGAGATGACGTCGACGAGAGCGCCAGGCATGCCTTCGCCCGCAGCGAGGCGCGTGCGATTGCCTTCTTGCTCGACGATGCGCATTCCCAGGTCGCCCGTCATGAGCGCAAGGGTGCGCTCGGCGTCGCGCACGGTCAGCACACTCGAGTGCTGGCCGCGGATGGCGTACTCCGCGGGAACGCTCGCCGAGTCCCACGGGTCGCGCGGGTCGTGCTCGTGCGTCGCGACGAGTTCGATCTGCAGGCCGTCGGGGTCGCGCACGAGCAGGCGCTCTTCGGTCGATGAGGTCGAAGTGATGCGGGCTTCAGCGCCGACGGAGGCGAAGTGGTCGACCCACCAGCCGAGCGAGCCCGCAGGCACCGAGAACGCGGTCGAGGTCGACTGGCCCGCACCGATGCGCCCGGCCTGAATGCCGCGCCAGGGGAAGAAGGTCATGAGCGAACCCGGGCGGCCCGACTCATCGCCGTAGTAGAGGTGGTAGGTGCCGGGGTCGTCGAAGTTCACGGTCTTCTTCACGAGGCGCAGGCCCAGCCCGCGAATGTAGAAGTCGATGTTCTTCTGCGGGTCGCCGGCGATCGCCGTGACGTGGTGCAAGCCTTGGGGGGCGACGGTGGTGGTCATGGTGGGCTCCTTCGCGCTTCGTGAGCGACTCTGAATGATATCCATGCAAACGCATCGAAATCTAGTCCTATTCCCCGCTCGTTGAGTGTGTCGCGCGTGTGACGATTCGGCCAGGCCTCTTGCGCAACGGGACGCGCGTCTGGGACGCTCGACCCACTTGGGCGACTCCTGCCCCGTAGAGAAGAGGATGCTCGCATGAGGTTGAGCGTGGAACAGCGCCGCACGGCGCTCGCGCACGCCGCACTCACGGTCATCGCGCGCGACGGACTCGCTGCCGCGACCACTCGCGCGATCGTCGCCGAAGCGGGCATGGCCCTTGCGAGTTTCCACTACGCCTACGAGTCGCGCGTTGAGCTGCTGCGCGACGTCATCCGGCTCGTGCTCGAGGGTGAGCGCGATGCCGTCGGCGCCCTGCTCGACCTTCCCGAGGCCGACTTCGCCACGCTCATCCGCGGCGGGCTCGGCGCCTATGTGGGCAATCTGCGCGAGGCGCCGGGTCGTGAGCAGGGCATGCTCGAGCTCACCTTCCACTCGCTGCGAGAGCCCGCGCTCGAGGGAATGGCGCTCGAACAGTACGCCCACTACCGGGCGCTCGTCACCGGCCTGCTGCTCGCGGCCGCTGAGCGCTGCGGCATGCGCTGGCTGCAGCCGGTCGAGCAACTCGCGCGCTTCGTCGTCACGTGCACCGACGGGCTGACGGTCGCGTGGCTCGTCGATCACGACGACGCTGCCATCGAGCCGCAACTCGACCTCATCGCCGCGGCCCTGCTCACGCAGGCGCAACCGACCGGAGAGCATCCATGACCACCGCTATCACCGAGACGCACGGCCCGCCGCCCGTCGACGCCGAACCCACCCGTCGCGTCGGCGGCTGGTGGATCGCCGGCTTCGCCACAGCCTGGCTCGGCGTGTGGATGGCCCAGCTCACGCCCGTGCAGCTGCTGCTGCCGGTGCAGGTCGACGCGCTCATGCAAACGCAGACCTGGCAAGAGTCGGTCATGGCCTTCGGCATCGTGTCGGGCATCAGCTCGGCCTTCGCCATCGTCGCCTACCCGCTCACGGGGGCGCTGAGTGACCGCACGACCTCGCGATTCGGTCGCCGTCGGCCCTGGATGCTCGCGGGAGCCCTGCTCTTCGCCGGAGCGCTGCTCGCCCTCTCGGTGCAGACCTCCATCGTCGGCGTCGCGATCTGCTGGTCGCTCGCCATCACAGGCTTTTGCGCCTTGAGCGCCGCCCTCACGGCGACCATCAGCGATCAGGTGCCCGTCGGCCAGCGCGGACTCGTCTCCGGATTCATCTCCGCCCCCCAGGCGATCGGCATCATCGTGGGTCTGCTGCTCGTCACCGAGCTCTTCATCGGAGCGCTGCTCGGCTACACGGCGCTCGCCGTGGCGCTGCTGCTGACGGTCGTGCCGTTCTTGTTCGTGCGCGAGGCCGTGCTGCCGAAGGGCGCTGCTGCGCCGCTCACCTGGCGCACCTTCCTCGGCGGCTTCTGGATCTCACCGCGACAGCACCCCGACTTCGGCTACACCCTGCTGAGCCGCGTGCTCGTGAACATCGGCAACGCCCTCGGCACGAGCCTGCTGCTGTTCTTTCTCATCTACGGCCTCGGCCGCGAGACCCTCGAGGCTGAGGGCGATCTGCTGCTGCTGACGCTCGTCTATATGGCAGCATCCATCGTCTCGTCGATCGTGTGCGGTCGGCTCAGTGACGTCGTCGGTCGCAGAAAGGCCTTTGTGCTCGGTTCGGCGATGCTGCAGGCCTCGGGCGCGGTGCTGCTCACCGTCTGGCCGCAGTTCGAGATCGTCATGGTCGGCGCGCTGCTGCTCGGGCTCGGCTACGGCTGCTTCCTCTCCGTCGACCAGGCGCTCGCAACCCAAGTGCTGCCCGACGCCACGAGCCGCGGCAAAGACCTCGGCATCATGAACATCGCGAGCGCCGTGCCGCAGGCCCTCGCCCCCATGCTCGGCGCCCTCATCGTCATGGCCGTCGGCGGATTCGGCGGGCTGTTCATCGCCTCAGCACTGTTCTCGATCGTGGGTGCCCTCGCGGTGCTCGGAGTTAAGAGCGTGCGATGACGATCGACCTGACACCGCCGAGTGACCGCGCGTGGGCATCCGACCCCGCCGCCTATTGGGGCCAGATGGATGCCGCTCTCGCGCCGCTCGACGCCCCCCTCGCCGCGCTGCACCGTGGCGCGCTGGCCGCGAACGCCCACGACCTGCTGCGCCGCGCCGAGGGCCTGCCCATTCGCGTGGCGAGCAAATCGGTGCGCGTGCGATCGGTGCTCGATGCCGTGCTCGAGTTGCCGGGCTATGCGGGCGTGCTCGCGTTCACGCTGCCCGAAGCGCTGTGGCTCGCGAGCTTCGAGGGGCCGTCGTCGACCGACATCGTCGTCGGGTACCCGACGGTCGATCGTGCGGCGCTCGCGAGACTCGCGGCCGACGAGCGGCTGGCGTCACGGGTCACGATCATGGTCGATGACGTGGCGCAGCTCGACCTCGTCGACGCGGTCGCGCCCGCAACTCGCGCCACCGTGCGCGTCGCCCTCGAGCTCGACGCCTCGTATCACTCGCCGACCATGGGGCACATTGGTGTGCGGCGCTCGCCGCTGCGCACCGTAGCAGAGGTGCGGGCGCTCGCCGAAGAGGTGGCACGCAGGCCGGGGTTCACCCTCGTCGGGCTCATGGCGTATGAGGCGCAGATCGCCGGGCTCGGCAACGCTGGCTACGGTCGCGGCTCGATCATCCGGGTCTTGCAGCGGGCCTCCGCCGCCGAACTGCGCGAGCGCCGCGGGGCCGCCGTGGCCGCGGCGCGCGAGGTGGCCGAGGCGGCAGGTTCGCCGTTCGAGTTCGTCAACGGCGGAGGCACGGGGTCGATCGAATCGACCCACGCCGACACCTCGGTCACCGAAGTCGCCGCCGGCTCAGGGCTCTTCGGGCCGCACCTGTTCGACCACTACGCGCATTTCACTCCGGCACCCGCCGCCGCCTTCGCGCTGCCTGTCGTGCGGCGCCCGACGGCCGACGTGGCGACCCTGCTCGGCGGAGGCTGGATCGCCTCAGGACCAGCCGGCGACGACCGCCTGCCGCTGCCCGTGCACCCCGCCGGCCTGCGCTATCTGCCCCGCGAAGGTGCCGGCGAAGTGCAGACTCCCGTGACGGGTGACGCCGCACGAGCGCTCGCGATCGGCGACCGCGTGTGGCTGCGCCACACCAAAGCCGGCGAGCTCAGCGAGCACGCCAACGTACTCCACCTTGTCGACGAAGGCCGCGTGGTCGACGAGCTACCCACCTACCGCGGTGAAGGGCAGGTGTTCGTGTGACGAGCCCCGGCGCAGCATCCATCAGCCTCGACGCAACCGTGCTCGGCACGCCGCAACGCGTGCGCACCTGGGGGCGCACGGCGAGCGCGACGCCCGTGGGGGTGGCGCGACCGGCCACGATCGACGAGGTCGTCGCTGTCGTGCTCGCGGCCCGCGAACGCGGGCTGCCCATCAAGCCCATCGGGTCGGCGCACTCGTTCACCGACATCGCGCTCACCGACGGCGTGCTCGTCGATCTCGCCGCACTCAGCGGCATCGTGCGGGTCGACGCGGCCCGCGATCGCGTGACGGTTCTCGCGGGCACGGCCTTGCACGCGCTCTCGCCCCTGCTCAACGCTCACGGTCTCGCCCTGCAGAACATGGGCGACATCGACCGGCAGACCATCGCTGGCGCGATGAGCACCGGCACGCACGGCACGGGGCTCGCGTTTCGCGGGCTCGCGACGCAGATCACGGCGGCGATGCTCGTTACCGCTGACGGCACGCTGCTGCGCGTGAGCGAGACCGAGAATGCTGACCTGCTGCCCGCCGTGCAGGTGGGGCTCGGCGCGCTCGGCATTCTCGTCGAGGTCGAACTGCAGTGCGTGCCGCAGTTCTTGCTGCGCGCCGTCGAGCAGGGCGAGCCCTTCGACGTCGTTGACGAATTTCTCGACCGAGCCGCCGCCGTCGACCACTTCGAGGCCTACTGGTGGCCGCACACCGATCGGCTGTCGACGAAGACCAACACGCGGCTGCCGCTTGAGACCGAGTATCGCCCGCTCTCGCGCCTCGCTGAGTGGTGGGAAGACGAGTTCTTCGGCAATGGCCTGCACTACACGATCAGCCGCCTCGGTCTCGGAGTGCCAGCACTCACCCCGCGCGTCAATCGACTCGCTGCCGCTCTCTACGGCAACCGCACCTTCACCGCTCCCTCGCACGAGGTCTTCACGAGTCCGCGCCGCGTGCACTTTCAAGAGATGGAGTACGCGCTGCCCGCCGAGGCACTCGCGCCGGCCATCCGCGAGGTCAAAGCACTCGTCGAGCGCGAAGGGTGGCGCATCTCGTTTCCCGTCGAACTGCGTGTCGCCGCCGCCGACGAGACGTGGCTGTCGACGGCGTACGGTCGCCGGTCGGCCTACATCGCGGTGCACCGGTACTGGCCCGAGGATGCTCGCCTCTACTTCACCGCGGTCGAAGACATCATGCGGGCTCACGACGGACGCCCGCACTGGGGCAAGTTGCACGAGCGCACAGCCGACGACCTCGCGCCGGCCTACCCGCGCTTCGACGACTTTCTCGACGTGCGCGACCGGCTCGACCCCGATCGCACCTTCACGAACGCCTACACCCGGCGCGTGCTCGGGAGCTAGGCCGCGCCGCTGACGGGGTGACGGCAGAACCCTGGCCGGGCACAATGGACTCGTGAGCAACTCTCGACCGACTCCACGTGCACTCGGTGCGGTGATCCTTACAGCCCTCCTCATCGGGGCGGGTGCTGGGGGTGCGACGGGGTGGCTTGTCGCGAGCGCCCACAGCATGACTGGTGAGCCCGGCACGGCTGAAGGTGCCGGTGCGACCGGCAGCGACGGCGCTCCCGGCAGCGATGGCGCGCCCGGGGCCGACGGCACCCCGGGAGCCCCGGGCGCTGCAGGCCCGCGAGGCCCGGAAGGCGCACCCGGCTTGGGGGGCCCGCAAGGCCCCGCCGGACCGCAGGGACCGGTCGGCCCGCCAGGCCCGCCGGCCGAGGTCTCTCCGTTCAGTGCCTCACGATTTGACGTCAGCGGCGAGGGCGTCTCTTTCGAGGGCTCTCCCGGTCAGACGATCGTCGTGCCCGTATTGCGCTCCGCGGAGTTGCAGTTCGGCGACAGTGCTCCGACGCACTTCGAGACAGCGAATACCATCGGCGGTAGTTTCCGCGGTCAGGGCGCGGGTGTCTATCGCTGGGAGGTGGTCATGCGGCTTACCGAGACGGAGGCGGAGGCCGCGCGCGACATGCGTTTCATCATCGCAAGAGGTGGTGGCGAGGCCAGCGAGATCATCGAGGTTGAGCCCGCTGTGACCGCACTCGTTGAGGGCGACGAGCCCCTCCTTGAGGTGCGCGCGACCATCTACGCCCGCACGGTGGTCGACGCAGAAATGCTTGCGCTGTACACCTCCAGCGCTGGGATCACGGGGATCGATGGCGGCAGTGTCGCTTTCGAGCGCGTGGACTGACTCGCGCGCGTTCTCGAGGGTCAGTGGATGCTCGCCGCACGCTCAGACTGCCGATCTAGCCTTGCGGCATGAGTGAGCGCACCCGCGACCCCCAGGCTGCTCTCTACTGCTCAACCATCGTCGTCGGCAGCGCCGTGACGAAGCTCGACGCCCTCGCCATCGTCGCTCTCGTCGCCGACTCGCGCGTCGACGGGCAGCGCACGATGCGACCACGCGTGCCGCTCGCGCCGGGCAGCTGGGTCGAGATCGAGATACCCAAGTTCGGCGAGCCGCCGCCGCTCGCGATCGACGTCTACTCCGAGCGCAGTGCCGAGCAAGCTCGGCTGCAGGCGCTCACCTTGCTGGGGCTGCTCGAAGCGGCGACCCCTTGGAACCTGCACTTGCTCGACGAGGGCTGAGCATCCACTGCCCCCGCCCTCCTGGGCGCGCTGAAAGTTGCGGTTTTTGGCACAGGTCGTGAGGATTTGCGCGACCCATGCCAGAAAGCGCGTCCTACGCGGCGCGCGTGGCGCGTGGAGCGAGGCGCCAGTCGCGTGGCGGGCCAGCGCGCCGCACGGCTACGGCAGCAGTCGCGTCGGGCCGCGGAACAGGTAGGTGGTCTCGCGAATCGAGCCGAGCCCCAGCATGAGCATGAGCACGCGCGCCAGACCCATGCCGAAGCCGCCGTGCGGCGGCACACCGTAGCGGAAGAAGTCGAGGTAGAACTCGAGCTCTTCGGGCTCGAGACCCTTCTCCTTCGCCTGCGCGATGAGCACGTCGACGCGGTGTTCGCGCTGGGCTCCCGTCGAGATCTCGGTGCCGTTGTAGAGCAGGTCGTAGCTGTTCGTGATGGTCGGGTCGCCCTCGCGGCGCATGTGGTAGAACGGCCGAATGCCCGTGGCGTAGTCGGTGACGAACACGAAGTCGTGGCCGTGGTTGGCCTTGACCCAGGCGCTCAAGCGACGCTCGCCCTCGGGGTCGAGGTCGCCGTCGGTGCGGGGAATCTCGTAGCCACCGTCGGCGACGATCTGGCGCGCCTCGGCGAGGGGGATGCGCGGGAAGGGCGTCGTCGGCACGCTGAGCTCGACGCCGAACGCGGCCTCAATCGCGGCGCCGTGCTTCTCGACGACGGCCGTGAAGCCGGCGACCAGCAGCTCTTCGTGCATCTGCATGATGTCGTCGTGCGAGTCGATCCAGCTCACTTCGGCGTCGACCGAGGTGAACTCGGTCGCGTGGCGCGACGTGAACGAGGGGTCGGCGCGAAACGCCGGGGCGATCTCGAAGACCTTGCCGAAGCCGGCGGGCTGGGCCATCTGCTTGAAGAACTGCGGGCTTTGGGCGAGGTAGGCCTTCGTCTCGAAGTACTCCATCTCGAAGAGCTCGGCGCGGCTCTCCGAAGCGCTCGCCATGAGCTTCGGCGTGTGGATCTCGATGAAGTCGCGCTCGACCCACCAGCTGCGCAGCGCGTGCTCGAAGGTCGTCTGCACCTTGAAGATGAGCGAGGCCTCGGGGCGCCGCAGGTCGAGAAAGCGCCAGTCGAGT
Organism: Actinomycetota bacterium; assembly: GCA_005778835.1. Taxonomy (GTDB): domain Bacteria; phylum Actinomycetota; class Actinomycetes; order Actinomycetales; family Microbacteriaceae; genus Microcella. Next base: position 15,048 of record SXMG01000008.1, on the reverse strand, counting down.
CGCTTGTCGAGGCTTGAGTCATCGGCGATGGGCGTCTCGGGGAGTGCTTCGCTCACGACCTCGAGTGAGGCGATCTTGACCTCGATGCCGCCGAGCTTCACGCGCTCGTCGTGCTTGAGCTCGCCCGTGACGCGCACCATGGTGCCGTGCGCGAGCGCGCCGATCGTCTCGGTGAGCGCGGCGGCCGCGAGCTCGTCGGGCGAGGCGCCGTCTTCCAGATCTCTGGTGGCAGGGTTGACGAGCTGCACAGCACCCGACTCGTCGCGCAGAATGACGAACTGCACCTTCTTCTGATCACGCACGGTCTCGACCCATCCGGCAACGGTCACGGGGCCGTCAGGCAGGGGAGCAAGGTGCGAGATCACGGTGCGGGTCATGAGGCCCAAGCCTACCGGCGGGTCGCGGGATGCTCTCCGCCGCCCGCGCGGCCGCCGAACCGGCCCGCCGCCACTTCATAGCGTCGCTCTCTAGACTGGAGGGCATGCCCGCCGACCTCGTTCACTTGGTGCGCCACGGCGAAGTGCACAACCCCGAGCGCGTGCTCTACGGGCGGCTCGAGGGCTATCGGCTCAGCGACCTTGGGCAGCGCATGGCGAAGGCGGCCGTCGCAACCCTCGCGGGGCATCCGGTCACCGCCCTGCGCGCGAGTCCTCTGCAGCGAACGCAAGAATCCGCGGCCCCCTGGGCCGAAGCCTTCGGTCTTGACGTGACGCTCGACGAGCGGCTCATCGAGCCGACCAATCGGTTTGAGGGCCGGCGCATGGACGGCCGCACGCTCGCCCATCCGCGCAGTTGGCCCTTGCTCGTCAACCCGCGCAAGCCCAGTTGGGGCGAAGCTTTCGTCGACGTGGCCGCGCGCATGCTCATGGCCATGGCCGATGCGCGCGAGTCGGTCGACTCGGGCGAGGTCGTGCTCGTGAGCCACCAATTGCCGATCTGGATGGTGCACCGCGCTACCGCGGGGCTGCCCTTGCACCACGACCCGCGCCGCCGCCGCTGCGCGCTCTCGAGCGTCACGAGTTTCGCCTGGAACGACGGCGCCTTCTCTGAGATTGGCTATCAGGAGCCCGGTGCAGACTTGCTGGCATCCTCCACCGATCTGGGAGCCGTGTGATTACCCGCTTCTCCTCCGTTCTCGCCGCAGCGCTCGCCACCGTGACCGCTACCGCGCTGCTCGCCGGATGCTCCGCCAACGACAGCCTCGCTGAGACCTATCGCGAGGGCACCGGCCAGGGGTACATCTCGGGCGACGGAGCGTTCACCGTCATCGCCGAAGCTGACCGTGCCGAACCCATCGCGTTCGAAGGCATCACCGACTCGGGCGAGTCGCTCAGCAGCGACGACCTTGTCGGCCAGGTCGTGGTCGTCAACTTCTGGTACGCCTCGTGCCCCCCGTGCCGACTCGAAGCCCCCGACCTCGAAGCCCTCTCGCAGCAGTTCGCGGACGACCCGGTGAGCTTTGTAGGAGTCAACATCTACGACCAGGCGCCGACGGCTCTCGCGTTCGCCGAGGAGTTCGGTGTCACGTACCCCTCGCTCATTGACGCCAACGACGGGGCCGTGCGGCTCGCCTTCGCGGGACAGGTCGCGCCGAACGCCGTACCGACCACGCTCGTGCTCGATGCCGAGGGTCGCGTCGCGGGCCGCGTTTCAGGCCTGCTCACCGAACCGAGCGTGCTGCGCTCGATGATCTCTGACGCGCTCGCCGAGGCGAGCTGAGACTCGGAGCGGCGTTCATGGTGGTCGACCCGGTCGGCGAGCTCGTGCTGAGCGGCTCGCTGCTCGTCGCGCTGCCGCTCGCTCTGCTCGCCGGGCTCGTCGCCTTCGCCTCGCCGTGCGTGCTGCCACTCGTGCCCGGGTATCTCGCGTATGTGAGCGGCTTCACGAGCACCGATGAGTTGCGCTCGGGCCGCTGGCGCGTGCTACTCGGCGCCGCCCTGTTCGTGCTCGGCTTCACGATCGTCTTCGTCGGGTTCTCGATCGTCTTCGGCACGGCTGGCCTCGTCTTGCGCACGCAACTCGACCTCGTGACGCGCATCGCGGGGGTCATCGTCATTCTCATGGGGCTCGTCTTCATCGGTCAGGTGTCGTTCTTGCAGCGCACCATCACCCCGCGCTGGGGGGTCGCGACAGGTCTGGCCGGAGCACCCGTGCTCGGCATCGTCTTCGGTCTCGGCTGGGCACCGTGCCTTGGGCCGACCCTCATCGCGGTGTATTCGCTCGCGCTGAGCGAGGGCGGCGTCGGTCGCGCGGCGCTCATCGGCCTCGTCTACTGCCTCGGCCTCGGCATTCCAGTCCTGCTCGTCGCGCTTGGCTTCAGCTGGGTCGCGGGAGCGACGGCCTGGCTCAAGCGCCACATTCGCGTCATCAACATCATCGGCGGCGTGCTGCTCGTCGTCGTCGGTCTCGCCATGGTCACCGGGCTGTGGCAGCTCTTCGTCTCGTGGTTGGGGGTGATGATCGCTGGAACCCTCACGCCCCTCTGATCACATCGACGCTGACCAGAACGACGCTGAGCGCGACGCCGCGGTGGATGCTCGCCCCGCCTCGCCCGTGCAGCCGAACCTCGACGCCGCAGGCTGGGCACGCTTCATCTGGCGTCAGCTGACGAGCATGCGCACGGCGCTCGTGCTGTTGCTGCTGCTCGCCGTGGCGGCGATTCCCGGCTCACTCGTGCCGCAGCGCAGCGCCGACCCCAACGGCGTCGTGCAGTTCGAGCAGAGCAACCCCGATCTCTTCCCGGTGCTCGACGCGCTGCAGGTCTTCGACACCTACACCTCCGTGTGGTTCTCGTCGATCTACCTGCTGCTGTTCGTGTCGCTCATCGGCTGCATCATCCCCCGCACGCAGCACCACGCCAAGGCGCTGCGCGCGCGGCCCCCGGCCACCCCGGCACGCCTCGACCGGCTCGTCGGGCACACCGAGCGGAGAGCATCCGTCGATGTCGAGACGGCGCTCGCCGAAGCGCGCACGCTGCTGCGCAAGCAGAGATTCCGCGTCGAGCGCTATGGCGATTCGCTCAGTGCAGAGCGCGGCTACCTGCGCGAGACCGGCAACCTGGTCTTCCACATGGCCCTCGTCGGCATTCTCGCCACGATCGGGCTCGCGGGCGGCTTCGGCTACAACGGCCAGCGCGTCATCGTGCAGGGGCAGACCTTCACGAACCAGCTCACGAGTTACGACTCCTTCAGTCCGGGTCGCTTCTTCGACGAGACGCGGCTCGACCCGTTCTCGATCAGGCTCGACGAGTTCGAGGCGGTCTACGACGCGGTGTTTGACGCCGAAACCATGACCGTGCGGCCGATTCCTCTCGACTTCACCGCATCGGTCACCGTGGTCGAGAACGGCGCGGCACGGGCCGAAACCGTCAAGGTCAACGAGCCGCTGCCCCTCGGCGCGACGAACGCCTACCTGCTCGGCAACGGCTTCGCGCCGTGGATCACCGTCTTCGATGCCGAGGGCACCGCGGTGTTCAGCCAGCCCGTGCCGTTCTTGCCGCAAGACGCGAACCTGACGAGCCTCGGCGTCGTCAAGGTGCCCGACGGTCTCGACGAGCAGCTCGGCATGATCGGCTTCTTCTACCCCTCGGCCGTCGCGCTCGACTCGGGCGCCCTGAGCTCGGTCTTTCCCGAGCCCGACAACCCCGTGCTGACCCTCAACGCCTTCGAGGGCGACCTCGGGCTCGACGAGGGCGTGCCGCGCAACGCCTACTCGCTCAACACCGACGACCTCGATCAGATCACCGGCGGCGACACGGGCGTCGACTCGATCGTGCTGCAGCTCGGCGAGAGCGCCGAGCTGCCCGACGGGCGCGGCAGCGTCGAGTTCACGAGCCTGCCGCGCTTCGTCAGCCTCGATATTCACCACGACCCGACGCAGGCGGGCGTGCTCATCTCGTCGCTGCTCGTGCTCGCCGGGCTGCTGACGAGCCTGTTCGTGCCGCGGCGGCGCCTCTGGGTCGTAGCGACGGCCGACGGCGACGAGGTGCGGTTGCAGTACGCCGGACTCGCGCGAGGCGACGACGCCGGGCTCGAGCGCGCGGTGGGCGAGCTCGCCGACCGGCACGTCGAGGCGCTCACCCACCACGATCGCGCGACCACTCGGTAGCCGGCCCTCCCGACGGCCGAGCGAGGCCCGATCGAGCTACTCGCCGAACGCTCCGGCGACCAGTGCGGCCAGGTCATCGAGCGACGAGATGGCTGCTTGCTCCCCGTTGATGAAGAAGCTGGGCGTGCCCTGCAGGCCCAGGCCCATCGCGTCGGCATTGTCGCGCGAGACGCGCTCGAGCGTGGCCGGGTCGGCCACCGCGGCGTCGTACGCCGCCATGTCGAGGCCCAGGTCTTCCGCCAGACCGCGGAACACCTCGGCCTGCGAGCCGCTGCCGGGGCTCCACTGCTGTTGCGTCGCGAACAGGGCGCGGTACATCTCGGCAGCGGCACCCTGCGCGGCGGCGGCCTCGAAGGCGACGGCCGAATCGACGGCGTGCGGGTGGATGCTCGTGAGCGGGAAGTTGCGGATGACGACGGCCACGTCGTCGCCGTAGGTGTCGATGATCGAGCCGACGCTGCCCGCCGCGACCGCGCACGCCGGGCACTGGAAGTCGAGGAACTCGACGATCGTCACGGTGGAATCGGCTGAGCCGTTGACGTAGTGCGAATCGGCCCGCTGCACCTCGGCCTGGCCGTCTGGGGTGACCTCCGGAAGAGCATCCGTCTGGGCGCCCCCGCCGAGGCTCGCGACGACGATCAGGGTGATCGCGGCGACGAAAGCCAGCGCGACGCCGATGGCGATGAGCTGCGCCGTGCGCGGAGACATCGGCTTCTTGACGGGCTTCTTCTTGGACGACGGCGCGGTGGGCGCGGCAGGACGACTCATGTGTCCATTCTGGCGCTGCGGGCAGGGGCGACCCCAGGGCCGAAAGGCCTGCATCACGCTGGCGGCGGGGCCGTGCTCTCAGAATTCGACCGTACGATGAAGGCCTGATGGAAAACCTCGTCTCGCTCTCGCTCGTGGCCGTCTACTCGGCGATGGGCGTGTACACGATCTCGTTCATTCTCTTCACGCTCGACCTCGCAAAGCGCTCGGCCGAACGGCCCGTGCCCGCTGCCGCGCAGACGTCGACCGTCGCCGACGTGCAGACGTCGACCGCCGCGGGCGCGGGGTCGACGACCGCCGTGCTCGAGGCGACCGAGGTCACCGCGACCGAGCCGTCGAACGGGGCGACGCGCTACCAGCGGGCCGCCTTCGCCCTCGCCGTCTTGGGTTTCGCCCTGCACCTGGGTGCCACGATCTTGCGCGGCGTCGCCGCCGAGCGCGTGCCGTGGGCCAACATGTTCGAGTTCGGCCTGACCGCCACGGCCATGGGCATGGGCGTCTTCTTGCTCGTTCAGTTCTGGAAAGACGTGCGCTACCTCGGCGCCTACATCACGGGGTTCACCCTGCTCTCGCTCGGCATCGTGACCGTCAACTTCTATGTCGACGTCGTGCCGCTGCCGCCCGCGCTGCAGTCGGCCTGGCTCGTGATCCACGTGCTCGTCGCGACTCTCGCCACCGCGTTCTTCGCCATCGGCGCCGGACTCTCGATCATGCAGCTGCTGCGCTCGCAGCGCGAGGTGCGCAAGGTCAACGCCCTGCGCTTCCTCGACACGCTGCCGGGCGCCTCGACGCTCGAGTCGCTCGCCTACCGGCTCAATGTCGTCGGCTTCGTCTTCTGGACCTTCACGCTCATCGCCGGTGCCATCTGGGCCGAGCGCGCGTGGGGCCGCTACTGGGGCTGGGACACGAAGGAGGTCTGGACCTTCATCATCTGGACGCTCTTCGCCGGCTACATCCACGCTCGCGCGACTCGCGGCTGGCGCGGCGACCGATCGGCCTGGCTCGCGATCATCGGCTTCTCGGCCGTCATCTTCAACTACACGATCGTCAACATCGCGTTCACCGGCCTGCACTCTTATTCGGGGTTGTAAGCCCCGATTCTGAAAAGCGGAGCCGGGCCTGTAGGCCCGATACCGACAAGCAGAGCCTGGGCTCTAGCGAGACGCTCTCATCTCGTTGCACCGTTGTGCTACCGTGACGCCACCATGCCCGGAGTCATCGTCGACCATGGCAATGCGCGGGCCACATATCGAGGAGTAGTCCATGGCGAAGATCGACGACGACGACGCAGCGGCCAAGAAGGCTCGTAGCGACGCCGCCCGCAAGGCGGGCATCCAGGCTCGCAATGAGAAGGCGTTCGCCGAGGCGAAAGCCGCTCGCGAGAAGAAGGCCGAAGCCGCCGAGAAGAAGGCCGAAGCTGCTGCGAAGCCCAAGGCCAGTGCCCCCAAGGCATCGCTCGCCGTCGACGGCGAGTGGGGCCCCGCGACCACGAAGGCGCTGCAGACCGTGCTCGGCGTGACCGTCGACGGCAAGTTCGGCCCCGCCTCGACCAAGGCCCTGCAGAAGAAGCTCGGCGTCACCGTCGACGGCGTCTTCGGCCCGCAGAGCAAGAAGGCGCTGCAGAAGCACCTCAAGGTGACGGCCGATGGTGCGGTCGGCCCGCAGACCGTCAAGGCGATGCAGACGCGACTCAACGCCGGCACCTTCTAGGCGCCACACGCTGTTCTCGACGGCGGCGCTCCCCGGCTCGGGGGGGCGCCGCCGTCGTCGTATTCCTCCACCGCCTCGGGCTCCACCCCGGGAAGGACAGTGCTGGCGAAGCGGCAGAAGTCTGCGTGCGCCCGGCGTCAGCCCGCGCGGGCGAGCACGACGGGCGTGCGGCCCGTCGCCGTCTCGAACTGCAGCACCGGTGCGTCGGGGTCGCTGCAGTCGTAGGGGGTGTCGTTGATGGGGTCGCTCGAGATGAACGAGCCGAGCACGTCTGAGCCGTCTTGCGTGGCCCCGTTGATCGTGAGGGTGGCCGCGAGGTTGTTGTCGCCGACGGTCGTCGTGATGACACCCTCTGACGCGGTGTAGGTGCCGCCGAGCGTTCCGGTCGTGACGCCCTGGCCTTCGAGCCCCGCGATCTCGAGTGTCAGCGTGAACTCGGGAGTCCACCGGTAGTCGGTCGCGGTGAAGCTCAAGCCCGCCTGACCTTCGGCGGTGAAGGTGATGCCTTCCGCCTCTGACGCGACGGCGTCGTAGAAGCTCTGCATCTGGTCTTGCGTGAGCACCCAGTCGCCGATGAGGCACGCCGGGTCGAGCGGATCGGCTGGCGGGGCCTCGGTCTCGACACCCTCGCCCGAGGTGGGAGCGTCGGGGTCGACCTCCGCCTCGGTGCTGCCGCCGGTGGTGCAGCCGGCGAGCACGAGCAGGGCGACAGCGGTAAGGGCGAGGGATGCGCGGCGCATGGTGGCTCCTTCGAGGGGCGAGCGGGCGAACATGTCGAGGGTAGCGCCGTGCCGCGCTCGCGCGCGTGAGCAGTTTCTGCCTAGTGACCTTCTGCTGAGGCGGCGAGCAGCGCCAGGCACCGCGTGAGTCGCGCACGCCACCACGCCGAGCGCTCGGAGTCGGCGGCCAGCCTCGTGAGGGCATCCGCGTCGGCGGTGACGCGGCCCACCGCGATCGCGCCATCGACGGGTCGCAGCGGTCGCGCGACGACGTCGTCGGCGAGCAGCGCGGCGGTGCCGAGCCCGCAGTCGAAGTCGAGAGTCGGCAGCCGCGAGGCGAGTTCGGCGCCCATCGCGAGCCCCACGCTGGTGTCGAGTGCGCTCGAGACGACGGCGGGCAGGCCAGCCTCGGCCACGATCGCGAGAGCCCGGTCGATGCCGCCGAGCGGTGCGGCCTTGATGACGAGCAGATCGGCCGCCTCGGCTCGCGCGACGGCGAGCGGGTCGGCGGCCTTGCGCACGCTCTCGTCGGCGGCCACCAGCACATCGATGCGGTGAATGCGCCGCCGCAGCTCGGCGAGCTCGGGCACGGTCGCGCACGGCTGCTCGACGTACTCGAGGTCGAACTGCTCGAGGGCACGCACGGCGTGCTCGGCCTCGTCGATCGTCCACGCGCCGTTCGCGTCGAGACGGATGCGCCCGGCAGGCCCGAGCAGGCGGCGTGTCTCGCGCACGCGGGCGACGTCGTCGGCGAGCGTCTCGCCCGGCTCGCCCACCTTGATCTTCACCGTGCGGCACTCGCCGAACAGGCTCAGGGTGTGCGCGACGCGATCGAGCGGCACGGCCGGCAGAGTCGCATTGACGGGGATGCTCGCCCTGACGGCGGGTGCGCTCGAGTCGCGCCAGCCGAAGTCGAGGGCCGCGGCGAGCCACGTGCTGGCCTCCTCATCGGCGTACTCGACGAAGGGGCTGAACTCGCTCCATCCGCTCGGGCCGTCGAGCAGCACGGCCTCGCGGCGGTCCACGCCGCGGAACCGCGTCACGAGGGGAACGCTCACCACGTGGGCGCGGCCCAGCACGTCGTCGAGCTCGGGCAGAGCATCCATGCGCCCCAGTCTGTCACCGTCGCGCGCGTAGGCTGGCGGCATGGCCGAGCCGCATGTCTCCGAGACCTTCGATGCCGCGCGCTGGCAGGTCGCGCCGGGCTTCGACGACCTCACCGACCTCACGTACCACCTCGACACGAGCGGGCGCATCGCGCGCATCGCGTTCGACCGGCCGGAGGTGCGCAACGCGTTCCGCCCGCACACGGTCGACGAGCTCTACCGCGCGCTCGACGACGCCCGCCAGAACCCCCGAGTCGGCGTCGTGCTGCTGACGGGCAACGGCCCGAGCGCGAAAGACGGCGGCTGGGCGTTCTGCTCGGGGGGCGACCAGCGCATCCGCGGTCGGGGCGGCTACCAGTACGCGGACGGCGAGACGGCGGACACTGTGGAGGCGGGCAAGGCTAGCCGGCTCCACATCCTCGAGGTGCAGCGCCTCATCCGCTTCATGCCGAAGGTCGTCATCGCCGTCGTTCCCGGCTGGGCGGCCGGCGGCGGGCACTCGCTGCACGTCGTGTGCGACCTGACGATCGCGAGCCGCGAGCACGCGCGCTTCAAGCAGACCGACGCTGACGTTGGCTCGTTCGACGCCGGTTACGGCAGCGCCTACCTCGCGAAGCAGGTCGGTCAGAAGGTGGCGCGCGAGATCTTCTTCCTCGCACGCGAGTACGACGCCGAGCGCGCCTACGAGATGGGAACGGTCAACGCTGTCGTGCCGCACGCCGAGCTCGAGGAGACTGCGCTCGACTGGGCCGAGATGATCCTCACGAAGAGCCCGACGGCCATTCGCATGCTCAAGTACGCCATGAACCTCACCGACGACGGAATGGTCGGCCAGCAGCTCTTCGCGGGCGAGGCCACGCGGCTCGCCTACGGCACCGACGAGGCGGTCGAGGGCCGCGACAGCTTCCTCGAGAAGCGCGCGCCCGACTGGTCACCCTTCCCCTGGCAGTACTGAGCGGGGTGGCGCCGAGCGAGGTGCTCGGGCCGAGTTCGTGCAGTGGGCTCGGTGCGTGGTCGCATAGTGCGCTTTCGTGGTGCAGGTTGCGCATTGTGCGACCACGAGGCGAGGACCATGCGCTGCATCGGCCTTGAGGGGCGACGGGATGCTCGCCGCGCGCGCCTCAGGCCTCGAGCCCCACGCCCACGCGGTCGAGCACCCCGGCGATGAGTTGCTCGCGCGCCAGCGGGTCGGGCACAAAGTCGCGCAGGATCACCGCGAGGCCGTGGGCACTCGCCTGCGCGAGCATCATGCGGCTCGCGACGCGGCCCTCGTCGACCTCGCCCGGCGGCTCGAGTTCGAGCACGATGTCGCGCACGAGGTCGGCGGCGTTGGGGTCGTCGACCCGATCGGGTGGGGTCGTCATGGGCATCGACACGAGCGAGAAGAGCTGCGGCTCGGCGAGGGCGAAGGCGATGTACGACTCGCCGACCTCGCGCAGGCGGTCGATCGGCGGGCGCCCGGTGGCCGAGGAGAGTCGCGCGAACATGTCGCGCGCCATGATCTCGCGGGCCCGCTGCGCGACGGCCGCGATGAGGTGGTCACCGCTCGGAAAGTGCCGGTAGACCGCCGCCGCACTCACGCCGCACGCTGCCGCGATGCGCCTCACGGTGACGCCGTCGAGCCCCTCGGCGCGAGCCAGCGCTTCGCCGGCGTCGACGAGCGCGTCGCGCAGGGCGCCGTGGTGGTACGCGGTGCGTTCCGGGCGGGAGCGAGTGGACCCCGCCGCCGTCCGATCGCCCTCCATGTTGACAGTGTACACATGAGTGCGCTAGACATGACTCGCCGATGTTAACGGCGATAACACCTGAGCAGAGAGGGCGCCCCGATGGCGACACGAGAGCAGCGCATCCACCGCCTGATGGAGAAGAGCGCGGCCGACCGCCGCACGGGTGAGGTGCTCTGGCGCGTCGTCGCCCCCGACGGCAGCCTCGACGTCGTGCACGGCGATCTCGACCGCCCGTTCTTCATCGCGAGCGTCAGCAAGCTCTTCACGGTCGTGTGCCTCGCCCAGCTGCGCGGTGAGGGGAAGCTCGACTGGGATGCTCCGATCGCGAGCTACCTCCATGACCTCGACCTCACCGGTCTCGCCGTCGAGAACGGCCGTGACGTCAGCGGTGAGATCACGGTGCGCGAAGTCATGGGACACACCGCCGGACTCGCCGACTACTTCGAAGGGCCTCGCCCCGACGGCCCCACGACGCTCGAGCGTGCGCTGCAGAGCGACTTCGGCTGGAGCGAGGCCGAGGTGGTCGAGTGGACGCGCGCGATGACGCCCGCCCGCCGAGGCCGCGGCCTCTACAGCGACACGGGCTTTCAACTGCTCGACGGCGTCGTCGAGCGCCTCGACGGCCGCCCGTTCGCCGAGTCGGTGCGCGCGCGCATCACGGCCCCTCTCGGTCTCGACCGCACCTACGTGTTCACGACCGACACCCTCGATCGCTTCGACGAGATGACGGTGATCCGGCACGGCGATCGCGATCTCCGGCTGCCCCTGCTGCTCGCCTCGTGCGGCGGCCAGGGTGCCGTCGTCTCGACGCTGCGCGACGGGGGCGCCTTCGTGCAGGCCTTCTTCGACGGCCGCCTGTTCGACAGTGCACTCCTCGATGAGATGCTCACCGACTGGCACCGCATCTTCTCGCCGCTCGAATACGGCACGGGGGTCATGCGCTTCCGCCTGCCCGCCGTGCTCACGGGCTTCCGCTCGTTCGAGTTCCAGGGGCACTCCGGTGCCTCCGGCGTGGTCTTCTATCGGGATGCTCGCAGCGGCGTCATCGTCGTCGGCACGGTCAACCAGCTCAAGCAGCGGCAGCTGCCCTACCAACTGATGATCCGCACGGCCGCGGCCGCAGCATCCTGACCCCTGGTGCTCTTCCGGGCCCAGATCTGGGCCAGTTGGGCGTATCGCGCTCGGGTAAGCGCCTTCTTGCCCCAGATCTGGCCGGAAGGGCGCAGGAGGGCGGGGTAGCGTGAGCGCGTGACTCGTCCGCTCGCCGTCGTCGATACTGCTGATCCGCTCGCGTGCCTGGCCGCCCTGCGCGAGGCCCTGAGCGGCGACGGGCCTGCCGTGCTCTTCCGCGGCGGCGGCGTCAACCCCGTGCACACCGCGCCGCTCACGGTCGAGCAGCGCATCGCACTCGTCGTCGAGACGAGCGGCACGACGGGGCGCCCGAAGCGCGTGGCCTTGAGCGCCGACGCCGTGCTCGCCAGCGCGGCCGCGACCGAGAGCGCCCTCGGCGGCCCCGGCCAGTGGCTGCTCGCCCTGCCGGTGCAGTACATCGCCGGCAGCAACGTGCTCGCCCGCTCGCTCGCCGCGGGCACCACGCCCGTGCCGGTGCCCCCGGGAAGGCTGACCACCGAGCGCGTGCTCGAGGCCGTCGCCGCCATGGAGCATCCCGTGCGCTACACCGCCCTCGTGCCCGCGCAGCTGAGCCGCCTCGTCGACGAGGCCGAGGCCGACGACGACCTGCGGCGCGCGCTCGCCGGCTTCTCGCGCATCCTCGTGGGCGGCCAGGCAACGCCCGCGCCGCTCATCGAGCGGGCCACCGCGCTCGGCTGGCACCTCACGCGCACCTACGGCTCGAGCGAGACGTGCGGCGGCGTCGTCTATGACGGCGTACCGGTCGGCCAGGCCGAGTTGCGCATCGTCGATGGTCGCGTCGAGCTCGGCGGGCCGACGCTCGCCGAGTACTACCTCGACGATCCTGAGCGCACTGCGGCGACCTTCGTCGAGCACGACGGCGCTCGCTGGTACTGCACCGACGACGCGGGCGAGCTCGAGAACGGCGTGCTGAGCGTCACCGGACGCATCGACGACACGATCGTCACGGGCGGCCTGAAGGTGCGGCTCGGCGACGTCGAGCGCATCGTGCGCGAGCAGCCAGGGCTCGCCGACGCCGTCGTCGTCGCGGGCCACCACCCCGAGTGGGGCGAAGTGCCGGTCGTCGTCACGACCGCGAGGCCCGCACTCGACCAGTTGCGCCGAGCCGTCGGCGCGGTGCTGCCGCCCGAGGCGCGCCCCGACCGCATTCTGACCGTGGATGCTCTCCCGCTGCTGCCCAGCGGCAAGCCCGACCGGCTCGCGCTGGCCCGCCGGGTGACTGCGGGTCACTAAACTCGCGGTCGTGGCCACGACGAAGAAGGCGCGCGCGAAGAAGCCCGCCAGCAAGCAGACCAAGCGCACGAATCCCGCGAAGGCGAGCGCAGCATCCGGTAATCCTGCCAAGGTGCAGCCGGCGACCGCCCGCGACTGGATCGCGGGGGCCCGACTGCGCACCCTGAGCCTCGCGATCGCACCGGTCGCGTTGGGTACCGCAGTGGCGTACTACACGCTCGGGTACAACCTCGCGATCGCACTGCTGTGCCTCGGTGTCGCGATGTTCTTGCAGATCGGCGTGAACTACGCCAACGACTACTCCGACGGCGTGCGCGGCACCGATGCCTATCGCGTGGGGCCGAGTCGGCTGACGGGCTCGGGCGCGGCGAAGCCCCGCACGGTGCTGACCGTCGCCCTCGTCTTCTTCGCGCTCGCCGCGGGGTGCGGCATCGCGATCGTCGTGCTCACCGGCATCTGGTGGCTGCTCGCCGTGGGCGCGGTCGCGCTCGTCGCGGCCTGGCTCTACACGGGCGGCAAGCGCCCCTATGGCTACGCCGGGCTCGGCGAGCTCGTCGCGTTCGTCTTCTTCGGGCTCGTCGCGACCGTCGGCACGACCTACGTGATGATCGAGCAGGCACCGCTCGAGTCGATTCTGGCGGGTGTCATAGCCGGTCTGTTCGCCGCAGCGATCCTGCTCGTCAACAACATCCGTGATCGTGAGCAGGATGCCCGGGTCGGCAAGAAGACCCTGGCCGTGCGCATCGGCGACCTTCCGTCGCGCATCCTCTTCACCGTGCTGCTCGCGGGCGTCTACGGCGTGGTGGTGCCCTTCGCGCTGCTGTTCCAGTGGGCGCCGTTCGTCTACTTCACGCTGCTGATCACGGCGCCCGTTGCGCTCATCGTGCTGCTGGCGCGCTCGCCCGGCGAGCTCGTGCTCGCGCTCAAGCTCACGTCGCTCGCGGCCTTGCTGACCGGGCTGGGGCTCGCGGCCGCCATCGCCTTCTAGGTCGGCAGCGGCAGCAGCACCGAGACCTCGAGACCGGGGTCGACGGTGCGGGCACGCACCTCGCCGCCGTGGGCCTCGACGATCGCGTGCGTGATCGCGAGGCCGAGCCCGGCGCCGCCCGCGATGCTCACGCGGGGGCTCGTGCGCGCCGTGCTGCCGCGCCACCCGGCCGTGCCCAGGTGCGGCAGGTCGTCGGCGTCGACGCCCGGGCCGTGGTCACGCACGACCACCGCAGCGTGACCCTCGACGGCGCCGACCGTCACGGTCACCTCGGCACCCGCCGGCGAATGCTCGATGGCGTTCACGAGCACGTTGACGAGCGCACGACTGAGTTCGCGCGAGTCGACGTCGACCGTCACCCCCTGGCTCTCGCCGAACCGCAGCCTCACGTCGTGCCGTGTTGCGAGCTCGGTGTAGTCGGCGACGACATCGCTCGCGAGGTCGGTGAGCGAGACGCGCTCGGGCGTGATCGCGAGCGTGCCGGCGTCGATGCGCGAGAGGGCGAAGAGGTCGTCGATGAGCGAGTGCAGCCGGGTGACGTGGCCGCCGAGCTGGCGGGCATGCCGCTGCGGTTCGGGCGACATGCCGTCTTCGAGCGTCTCGGCGATGGCGCGAATGCTCGCGAGCGGCGCCAGCAGGTCGTGCGCGATGCGCGCGACGAGGTCGCGGCGAGCCTGCTCCGCGCGCACCGAGGCTTCTCGGGCCGTGTGCAGTCGCGCGCTCGAATCCACCAGCTCGCCCTGCACCGCGTGCAGCTCGGCGGTCGTGCGCGGGGCGGGCAGCACCGTCTCGCCCGCGCCGAGTCGTCGGGCGTCGCGGCCCAGGTGGCGGGCATCCCGCGACAGCGTCATCGCCAGCAGCACGGCCATGACCACCGAGACCACCCCGCTCGCGGCCGTCACCGCGAGCGCCACCGCCGTGTCGTCGTCTGAGATGTACATGCCGCTCGCCGTGAGCGCGATGCCGGCGGCGACCGCGGCGACCGCTGCCGCCACGATGACGACGACATGCACGATGAGGGGTGCCCGGCGGGCGAGCCGCAGCAGCACCGCGGCGACGAGCCCGGCGACGAGCGCAGAGCCCGCCGACGTCGCGATGATCTGCAGGTAGTCCATGCCGGTCATCGCGGCACCGCCGGCGACGTCAGGGCGGCGGAGCTGAGCCGGTAGCCGACCCCCCATACGGTCTGGATGATCTCCGGAGCGCCCGGGTCGGCTTCGAGCTTCTCGCGCAGGCGCCGCACGTGCACGGTGATGGTCGAGACGTCGCCGACCGTCCACCCCCAGACGTCGGCGAGCAGCTGCTCTCGGGTGATGGTGCGATCGGGGCGCCGCACCAGGTAGTCGAGCAGGTCGTACTCGCGAGCGGTGAGGGCCAGCGGCTGCTCGTCGAGCCGCGCCTCGCGCCGCGCGGCGTCGACCCGCAGGCGGCCGAGGGCGACCTCGCCCGTCGGCTCGGGTCCTGGGTTCGCGCGGCGCATGAGGCCTTCGGCCCGCAGCACGAGCTCGCGCGGCGAGAACGGCTTGGTGAGATAGTCG
>SXMG01000007.1 GCA_005778835.1 Actinomycetota bacterium | reverse complement strand
GCACGAGGTCGACATCTGTGACCTCTTCCGTGACGGTGGGCTCGACCTGGATGCGCGGGTTCATCTCGATGAAGACGTGCTGGCCCTTGCGCTCCCCCGCCGTGTCGAGAAGGAACTCGACGGTGCCGGCGTTGATGTAGCCGATCGACTTCGCGAACGCGACGGCATCGCGGAACATCGCCTGCCGCACGTCGTCGTCGAGATTCGGCGCCGGCGCGATCTCGACGACCTTCTGGTGGCGACGCTGCACCGAGCAGTCGCGCTCGAAGAGGTGCACGGTCTCGCCGGTCGCGTCGGCGAGAAGCTGCACCTCGATGGGGCGGGGGCGCACGACGGCCTGCTCGATGAACATGGTCGGATCACCGAAGGCGCTGTCGGCCTCGCGCATGGCCGCCTCGAGCGCGGCCGGAAGATCGTCGCGGTTTTCGACGCGGCGCATGCCTCGTCCGCCGCCGCCCGCGACCGCCTTGGCGAAGACCGGGAAGCCGATCTCATCGGCGGCATCGATGAGCACCTGCAGATCGGTCGTGGCGGGACTCGACTGCAGCACGGGCACTCCGGCGGCGATCGCCTTCTCTTTCGCCGTGACCTTGTTGCCC
The DNA here is from genome assembly GCA_005778835.1 of Actinomycetota bacterium. GTDB lineage: Bacteria > Actinomycetota > Actinomycetes > Actinomycetales > Microbacteriaceae > Microcella. Next base: position 35,481 of record SXMG01000007.1, on the reverse strand, counting down.
GCCATCTCGAGCACGGAGCGCGGGGGGCCGATGAAGGCGATGCCGGCGTCAGCCGCGGCCTGGGCCAGGTCGGGGTTCTCGCTCAAGAAGCCGTAGCCCGGGTAGATCGCGTCGGCTCCCGAGAGCTTCGCCACCCGGATGATCTCGTCGACGTCGAGATAGGCCCGCACGGGGTGCCCCGGCTCACCGATCTGGTAGGCCTCGTCGGCTTTCAGACGGTGCATCGAGTTGCGGTCTTCGTAGGGGAAGACGGCGACGGTCTTCGCTCCGAACTCATAGGCGGCGCGGAATGCTCTGATCGCGATCTCACCGCGGTTGGCAACAAGAATCTTGCGGAACATCGTGTCCTCTCGGAATCGGCCCAGGTGGGGGTCGACAACGCTCCGGTGGTGGCGGGCCGAGGTCGGTGCGCGTGCGCGCCTTTCCAGACTAGTGAAGGTAGGGTCGTTACTCGTGCACGTACTGAGCATCAGCTCTCTCAAGGGGGGCGTGGGGAAGACGACCGTGACGCTGGGACTAGCGTCGGCGGCCTTCTCGCGCGGTCTGCGCACGCTCGTGGTCGATCTCGACCCCCAGTCCGACGCCTCCACGGGCATGGACATCCAGGTGGCGGGCCACCTCACCGTCGCCGATGTGCTCGCCGCGCCCAAGGAGCGCACGGTGCGTCAGGCGATCGCCCCCAGCGGGTGGACCAGAGGCCGCCCCGGCACGGTCGACGTGCTCATCGGCAGCCCGAGCGCCATCAACTTCGACGGTCCGCACCCGAGCATCCGCGAGATCTGGAAGCTCGAGGAGGCGCTCGCCCACGTCGAGGCCGACTACGACCTCGTGCTCGTCGATTGCGCCCCCTCGCTCAATGCCCTCACGCGGACCGCGTGGGCCGCGAGCGACCGTGTCGTCGTGGTCACCGAGCCCGGCCTGTTCTCGGTCGCCGCCGCCGACCGCGCGCTGCGTGCGATCGAGGAGATTCGCCGCGGCCTGTCGCCCCGCCTGCAACCGCTCGGCATCATCGTCAACCGAGCGCGGGTGCAGTCGCTCGAGCACCAGTTCCGCATCAAGGAGCTGCGCGACATGTTCGGACCGCTCGTGCTCGCGCCCCAGCTGCCCGAGCGCACGTCGCTGCAGCAGGCTCAGGGCGCCGCCAAGCCCCTGCACGTCTGGCCCGGAGACTCGGCCCAGGAGATGGCCCGCAACTTCGACCAGCTGCTCGACCGCATCATGCGCACGGCCAAGATGGGTGAATATGCAACGCTCTAGGAAGCCCGCGTAGCCCGCCGCGCCGCCAGCTCATCGCTCGGGTCGGCCGCAGGCGTCGAGTCGAGTTCGACGAGCGAGCTCTCGACTTCGCGCAGCACTTTGCCGACGGCGATGCCGAAGACTCCTTGGCCGCGGCTGACGAGGTCGATGACTTCGTCGTCGCTCGTGCAGAGGTAGACGCTCGCACCATCGCTCATGAGGGTGGTCTGAGCGAGATCGCTGACCCCCGCTTCGCGCAACTGGGTGACCGCGGTGCGGATCTGCTGCAGTGAGATGCCGGTGTCGAGCAGCCGCTTGACGAGCTTGAGCACGAGAATGTCGCGGAAGCCGTAGAGACGCTGCGTACCGGAGCCGGCGGCGCCGCGCACGGTGGGTTCGACGAGCTCGGTGCGGGCCCAGTAGTCGAGCTGGCGGTACGAGATGCCCGCTGCTCGCGCTGCGACGGCGCCGCGGTAGCCCGCTTCGTCGTCGAGGTCGGGCATGCCGTCGGTGAAGAGCAGCCCGAGATCGTAGCGATCATCGCCTCGACGGTTGTCGGTCATGGCCCCTACCTAACCTTCACGTTGAACGTGACAGTTGCTGTCACGCCCTTCACCCTAGCGATCCGGCGCACGACCTCCGCAGACATCCGCATCGACACCTCGGCGTGTCGCCTCGCTGCTACGACTGTAGCCTGCCGAGCGCCGAACGGATCAGGCTCGACCGCACGACTTCGAGCTGGCCGGCGATCTCGCGGGCGAGTTCAGCGGCCTTCGCTCGGCTCGAGGGGTCGTTACGGCGCGACACCGGAATCAGCGCGCTCTCGATGAGGCCCAGCTCGCGCTCGGCTGCGGCCCGGAACCCCCGCAGGTGCCGAGGCTCGATGCCGGAGCGCTGCAGCTCGACGAGCGCACGCAGCACCTGAGCAGCGTCATCGCCATAGGTGTCGGCTGCCGCGATGAGCGACGCCGACACCGCATCGGTGAGCAGCGCGGGCGACGCTCCGGCTTCGCGCACGAGCTCGGCGCGCGTGTAGCGCCGCTCGGTCGCCAATATCGAGCGGGGCACCGAGCCGCCCGCGGGCAGCGCCGGGGTGCGGCCCGCCTCGATGTCGTCGAGGTAGCCGCGGATCACTTTGAGCGGCAGGTAGTGGTCGCGCTGCATCGAGAGGATGAAGCGCAACCGATCGACATCGGCTGCCGAGAACTTGCGGTATCCCGACTCGGTTCGCGAGGGTGACACCAGGTGCCGCTCTTCGAGGAATCGCAGCTTCGAGGGCGTCAGGTCGGGAAACTCCGGGCTCAGCTTCGCGAGAACCTGGCCGATGCTGAGCAGACCCGCGGGCGCGCTCGCCCGGGCCGTGGTGGCAGCGGACCGCGCCGCCATCAGGCGCTCGGCGTGAGATCGAGGCGCGACGCGTAGAACGTGAGGTGGAACTTGCCGACCTGCACCTCGGTGCCGTCGCTGAGGCCGACCGTGTCGGCGATGCGGTCGCCACCCATGAAGGTGCCGTTGAGCGAGCCGAGATCACGCACCGAGAAGGAGGTGCCGTGACGCAGGAACGCGGCGTGCTTGCGCGAGACGGTCACGTCGTCGAGGAAGATGTCTGCTTCGGGATGCCGGCCCGCGACGGTCACGTCGGCGTCGAGCAGGAAGCGAGCCCCCGTGTTCGGGCCGCGGCGCACGATGAGCAGTGCCGACCCGGAGGGAAGCGCCCCGATGACCTCTTGCTCGTCGGGGCTGACGCCCGCTTCGAGAGCGGCGAGCTGGGCGGCGAACTCGGGGCCGTAGTGCACGGTCGTCTCGTGCGGACGGTACTCGCTCGGGCTCTCAGCGCCGGTCGGCGGGGTATCAGGCATCCGGTGACCTCCTTCGGTCACTCAGCGTATCCGATGCATCGCTCGACTCTTGCGGCCGATTCGCGGTCAGTTCACGAGTCTGACGCAGGTAGAGCAGACCCGCCCACCAGTAGAGGAACGAGCCCCACAGCGTGAACGCCCATCCGATCGGGCTGGTGACCACCTGCAGCTCGGGGAAGGCTTCGCCGAGCACGAGAATCGGCAGCGCGTAGAACAGTGCGAACGTCGCCACCTTGCCGAGGTGGTGCACGGGCAGAGGACCGTAGCCATGCTGCGCCAGCACGAGCCCGAGAACAGCCAGGAAGACGTCGCGCCCGACGATCACCACGACGACCCACCAGGGCACGACCTCGCGCACGGCCAGGGCGATCACGGCGGCGAAGATGAAGAGACGGTCGGCGGCCGGGTCGAGCAGCTGCCCGAGCTTGGTGATCTGACCGAACCGTCGCGCGATGATGCCGTCGAGGAAGTCGCTCAGGCTCGAGACGACGATGACGATGAACGCGGCCAGGTCTTCGCCGATGAGCACGAGGACGAGGAACACCGGCACGAGCAGGATGCGGAGCGCACTCAGCGCATTCGGCACCGTCAGCACACGGTCGCTCACCACCGGTTCGGCGGGGCGGGGCTCGTTCGACGCGGCTGACACATCGTCAGTCTAGTGACGGAGTGTCGCGGCGAGCGGGGTGCTTCGGAGTACTCTCATCGCCATGGACATCGTCGTCATCGTGCTCGGCATCGCCGCCGCCGTCAGCCTGTTCACCTGGGTCGCCTCGCTCATCACCCGCGACTACTCGTGGGTCGATCGCATCTGGTCGATCGTGCCGATCGTGTACGTCGCCGCGTTCTGGGCCGCGACCGGGTTCACTGATCCACGGCTGACGATCATGACCGTGCTCGTCGCCCTGTGGGGTGCGCGCCTGACCTTCAACTTCGCCCGCAAGGGCGGCTACCGCGGGGTCGAGGACTACCGCTGGCCGATCCTGCGCGAGCGCATGTCGCCCGCCCAGTTCCAGGTCTTCAACCTGCTCTTCATCGTGATCTTCCAGAACGCCCTGCTGCTGCTCATCTCGCTGCCCGCGCTCGTCGCGTTCCAGCATCAGGCGGTGCCGGTCGGGATGCTCGACCTGGGGCTCGCCGCCCTCTCCCTCGCCCTGCTCATCGGGGAGTTCGTCGCCGACCAGCAGCAGTGGGAGTTCCAGAAGTCCAAGGCCGCGGCGACCGCGGCGGGCGAGCAGCCCGCCGAGCGCTTCGTGACGACGGGGCTCTGGCGTTTCAGCCGTCACCCGAACTTCTTCTTCGAGCAGGCGCAGTGGTGGGTCTTCTACGCGCTGGGTGCTGCCGCGCTCGGGTCGGCCCTGCACTGGACCCTCGTCGGCCCCGTGCTGCTCACGGCGCTGTTCATCGGCTCGACCATCTTCACGGAGTCGATCACCAGGAGCCGCTACCCCGAGTACGCCGAGTACCAGCGCGCGACGTCGATGCTGATCCCGTGGATTCCCCGACAGCGGCGTGCCGCTGCCGCCGATGCCGCGACCGGCTGAGTAACCTCGCGCGCATGTCGTGCATCCGCTTCAACACTCCTGCTCAGCGTCGTCAGCTCTCGGCCGATGCGCCGACCATGCGGGGAGCATCCGACCTCGATGATCCCGTGGCGCAGTTCCTCTCCCCCGCCGTGACGGCGTCGAAGATCGCGCGCATCCGTCGACTCGCGACCGACCCGAACCCGAAGATCCGCGAGAGCGCGGCGTCGTCGTACCACGCTCCCGACGAGGTGTACGAGGCGTTGTCGCGCGACCCCGACGCGGGTGTGCGCGCCTGCATCGCGAAGAACGAGCACGTCTCGTGCGACATTCTGCGCCGGCTCGCCGACGACCCCGACGAGCGCGTGCGCGGGTTCGTCGCGATCAACTACTTCGTTCCGGCCGACGCCATGCAGCGCTTGGCCGACGACCCGAGTCTCGTGGTGCGGGGCCTGGTCGACTGGAAGGCCCGGCTCGCGGACGAGGCGCACGACGAGCACCTCGTCGGAGCCGGCGCGCCCTAGGCCGGGCCTTCGACGCTCAGTCGTCGTCGCGCGAGCTGAAGCGACCGGCGGTGCCGAGCCGATCGGGCAGCACGCGGGCGAGGGCGGCGATGACGCGATAGCGCACGGTCGGAATCACGACCGCGCGGCCTCGATCGATGCCGCGCAGGGCGAGGCGCACGAGGGTCGGCGCCTGCAGCCACAAGAACTCGGGAATGCCCGCGGTGCCGACCTTCATGCGATCGTGGAACTCGGTGCGCACGAAGCCGGGGCACACGGCGGTGACGCTCACGCCGCGATCGCGATAGACGAGGTTCGCCCCGCGCGCGAACATGACGCCCCAGGCTTTCGCCGCCGAGTAGGTGCCGCGCGGCGTGAACGCGGCGACGCTCGAGATCAGCACGATGCGTCCGCGACCGCGCTCGAGCATGCCGCGCAGAGCAGTCTGCGTGAGCTGCAGCGGAACGGTCACGTGGATGTCGAGATGGCGCTTCTCGTCGTCGACCGAGTTCTCATCGAGCTCTCCGCGGATGCCGTACCCGGCGTTGTTCACCAGCAGGTCGATCGGCCGACGCCGGTCGGCCAGCCGTGCGTCGACCGCGCCGAGCCCCTCGGCACTGAGCAGGTCGGACGGGATCGCCTCGACCTTCACGCCGAACTCGTGCTGCAGGGCCGCGGCCGTGCGAGCGAGGCGATCGGCGTCTCGCGCGACGATGACGAGGTCGTCTCCGCGTGCGGCGAGCTGGCGGGCGAACTCGGCGCCGATACCGGCAGTGGCCCCGGTGATGAGAGCGGTGGTCATCGGCTCAGACTATCCAGCCTGCTGGCGGCCGGGCGTGCTTGGATGAGCCCATGCTGGGGGGCTGCGGTCACGACTCGCGTGCGTGCGCATGGTGAGGCTGCGACGCAGCGTGCCCGGCGGGACGGGCATCCGTCGCCAGCGTCGCGGACGCGGATTCTCGTACGACGACGCCCACGGTCGTCGCGTCGTCGACGATGACACGCTCGAGCGCATCGCCGCCCTCGCGATTCCGCCGGCGTGGAACGACGTCTGGATCTGCGCGGAGGCCAACGGTCACGTGCAGGCCACAGGGGTCGACGCAGAAGGGCGCACGCAGTACCGGTACCACGAGCGGTGGATCGCGAAGGCCGGTCGGGCGAAGTACGCGCGCGTGCGTGAGCTCTCGAGCGCCATGACTGCGCTGCGGTCGCGGGTCACTCGCGACCTGCGGTCAGACGACGCCAAAGCCCGAGCGCTCGCCATCGCGGTGCGACTGATCGATGCGACCGGCATGCGGCTCGGTGACGAGCGCTATGCCCGCGAGCGCGGAACGATCGGGGCGCTCACACTCGAGCGTCGTCACGTCGTGGTGAGCGGGTCGACGGTGCGCCTCGACTTTCCGGCGAAGTCGGGCGTGCGGTGGCGCGCCGAGATCACCGATGACGACCTCTCGGTGGCCCTGCGACGAGCTCCACGCGGTAGCGGGGCTCGCGTCACCTCGTGGCGCGAGGCCGACGCGGCCGAGCATCGCCTGCACGCGGCAGCACTCACGGGCTATCTGCGCGACAGCACCGGGCTCGGAGTCACCGCGAAAGACCTGCGCACCCTGCTCGGCAGCCGCGTCGCCGCGCAGTCGCTCGCCCGTGCGGAGCCCGCGAGGTCGGCACGAGAGCAGGATGCCCGCATTCGGGATGCTGTGCTCGCCGTCTCGGAGGCGCTGCGCAACACGGTCGCCGTCGCGCGGTCGAGCTACATCGACCCGCGCGTGCTCGAGCGCTATCGGCGCGGCCGGCTCGCCGATCTCTCTGCCGGTGCCGTGAGCGACGCCGCCCTCGCGCGCCTCATCGCCGACGACTGAGTCGCATGCTCCACGGTTTCGGGCCGTCAACAGAGACTCGCCAAACCGACCTTGACATCTGCATCGGCATCTGTGTTTACTGTTAACAGAAAACACAGAGCGGTGAGTAAGCACCTCTACCGATCTCGTGCTCACCGTTCGAGCGTCGCCAGATGCACCGGTTCGGTGGGAACCCACCCGAGTCAGGGCACAATGCTCTGCAATCACAACGATGTGAAAGGACCACCATGAGAGCTCGTCTCTTCGCGGCCACTGCGGCTGCCGCAGGACTCACCCTCATCGCCGCTGGCTGCTCCCCCGCCGCCGGTGACGCTGAGGAGGAGGTCGCCTACCCCTCGCAAGACATCACTTTGGTCGTGCCGTACTCGGCCGGAGGAGCCTCCGACCTCTCCGCTCGCGCGCTCGCGACCGAGATGGAGTCGATTCTCGGTGTGTCGATCATCGTCGAGAACCGCACGGGAGGGGCGGGTGCGGTCGGCCTCTCGTATCTCGCCGGCGCAGCGCCCGATGGCTACACCATCGGATACATGCCTGTCGAGACAACCATGCTCGGTCTCCAGGGGTACGTCATTCAGCCCGATGACTACGAACTGCTGGGGCAGATCGTGTCGGTTCCTGCCACGATCGCGGTGCCGTCGAGCAGTCCCTATGAGACGCTGGACGACCTGATCGCAGCAGCCGAGGCTGCACCGGGGACCATCACTGTCTCGAACTCCGGCGCAGGATCGATCTGGAACGCCACGACGACTGCGCTCGGCGAGGCCGCCGGAGTGGAGTTCAGGCCGATTCCGTTCGACGGCGGCGCGCCCGCCGTCACGGCAGCCGTCGCCGGAGACGTCGACGCCGTGGTCGCCGGCATCTCAGAGACCTCGGTGCCCGCCGCAGACGGCTCGCTGCGGGTGCTCGCAGTCTTCGCCGACACCACCTCCGATGCGCTTCCCGGAGTCGAGACCGCTCAAGCCCTCGGCTTCGACGTCATCATCGGCGGGTGGGGAGCGATCGGCGCGCCCGCGGGTCTGCCAGACGACGTGCGAGCTGCCCTCGCCGACGCCGTCGCCGGTGCCGCGCAGTCCGCATCCTTCATCGAGGTGATCTCGAACTCGGGCAACATTCCGGTGTTCGTCGATGCAGACGCGTTCTCGGAGTTCTTCGACTCCGAGGTCGCCCGATTCGAGCGGATCTTCGGCGAATCCTGATGACCGCATCATCACCACGCTTCGAGGGGTCGACTCGGCGTTCGCGCCCGCGTCGGCCCCTCGGGGTCGCCATCGCCGCGATCGTTCTCGGCATCGCCGGTTTCGGGCTGATCGCAGCCTTGCCCGAGTCGAGCATCCCGACCGCGTTCAGCCCGCAGTGGTGGCCTCAGGTGCTCGCCGCAGCGCTCGTGGCGCTCGGGCTCGCGGGCATGGTGAAGGCGCTCTTCGTCGACACGTCGTCGGAGCCCGCCTCGGCTTCTGCCGACGGTGTTCCCGACGAGTCGTGGTCGATCGTTCGCGTCAGTGCCGTTCTCGGCGCAACATTGCTCTCCTTGATCATCTGGCAATCGTGGGGCTACCTGGTGGCGACCGCCCTGTACACGATCGGCTTGAGCGCCCTTCTCGGTGCTCGCAACTGGCGCGGACTCCTGCTCTTCCCCGCCGTCGTCACCGCATCCCTGGTTCTCTTCTTCGACACCCTGTTGGGAGTGCCGCTGTGACCCCCGTGTTCGAAGGCCTCGCCGCGCTCGGCGACCCATTCGTTCTGCTGTGTATCGCGATCGGCGCGATCATCGGCATGCTGGTCGGCACCTTCCCTGGTGTAACCGCGACCATGGCGGTGGCCCTGGCCAGCAGTTTCACTCTCACTCTTGACCCCGTCGCCGGGCTTGCCGTGCTTCTCACCATTTACGTCTGCGCCAACTACGGAGACCGAGTGCCGGCGATCTTGATCAACACGCCTGGCACGCCTGCTTCGATCGCGACGACCTTCGACGGCTACCCGATGGCGAAACAGGGTCGGGCGGGTGTCGCACTTACCGCCTCTGCCTACGCATCGACGGCCGGCACAGCCTTCGGGCTTATCATCCTGGTCGCGGCAGCTATTCCCCTTTCTCGATTAGCTCTCGAGTTCGGACCCCCCGAAACCTTCGCGCTCGTGCTGTTCGGGCTCGCCATGATGATCAGCATCTCGGGTTCGAACCTCATTGTCGGTCTCATCTCCGGAGCTCTCGGGCTCCTGCTGGCGACGGTCGGCCGTGACCCGATCACGGGAGCCGATCGGTTCACCTTCGGAGTGCTTGAGCTGTCCGACGGGATACCGTTCATCGCCGCGATCATCGGGCTTTTCGGCGTCGCGGAGATCATGGCTGACCTCGCACGGTCGCGTGATCGAGGCGCTGAGCCCGTTCGTCAACTAGGGCGTTGGTGGCCGAATCGTGCGGAACTGCGTCAGATGGGAAAACCCATGGCGATCGGCGCCGGGGTCGGGGCCGTGGTGGGTGCAGTGCCGGCTACCGGCGGGGATATCGGCGGCATCATCGCGTGGTCTCAGGCGAAGCGTGCCTCACGAACCCCACAGGAGTTCGGCAAGGGATCGATCGAAGGACTCACGGCAGCCGACACCGCGTCCAACGCCACGCTCGGGCCGTCGGTGACGACGACTCTGGCGCTCGGAATACCCGGCGACTCCGTCATGGCCGTCATGATCGGTTCTCTGGTGATCTGGGGAATCCAGCCGGGCCCATCGCTCTTCGTCAATCGCCCCGACCTGGTGTTCACCATCGCAGGCATCATGACGATCGCCATGATCGTCGCTCTGGGGCTGAGCCTGCTGCGACTGCGCGGAGTCACCCGCCTTTTGAACCTGCCCGCTCGGTATCTGTGGACCATCGTGCTCGCGGCGTGCATCGTCGGCACATACTCCGTGAACAACAGTTTGGTCGATGTCGGAGTCATGATCGCGTTCGGTGTGCTCGGCACCGTGATGCGCCGGTTCGAGGTTCCGGTGGGTCCGCTTGTTCTGGGACTGCTTCTCGGCGAGCTCGCCGAAGCCAATTTGCGTCGCTCCCTCGAGATCGGCGGCGTCGGCACAATTCTCGAAAGCCCTATCGCACTCACGCTCTTCGCCATCACTGCTCTCGCTCTCGCGGGCCCGGCTGTGCGCCGGAGATGGAAGCAACGACGTTCACGCACCACTAGTCCGAGAGGAACCTCATGACTTCCGCACGACCCGTGCTGATCTCCGCCGTGCCGACCCCGTTCGATGACGAGGAGCGATTCTCGGCATCGGCTTTCGCCGCGCTGCTCACTCGCCTCGATGGCGCAGGGATTGATGCCGTCTTCGTCGCTGGCACGACCGGGGAATTCACGGCCCTCGACGATGACGAGAGGATCGAGACATTCGCGATCGCGCTCGACGTCTTCGGCAGCTCCCGAGTCTTCGCGCACGTTGGCGCGCCAAGTGCCTACCAAGCAGAGCGCCTCACGCGGAAAGCCCGAGCCGCGGGGGCGGAGCGCCTCGCCGCTGTGACCCCCTTCTTCCACTCGGCACCGCCGGAGCAGATCCTCGACTATTACCGACGCATCGTCGAGGCAAGCGAGGGAGCGGAGGTCTACGCTTACCTGTTCCGGCAACGCACCACGACGGTGTCGCCGCCCTCTCTTCTCCCCCGGTTGGCCGACATCGGGGTCGCGGGAGTCAAGATCAGCGGTGAGAGCGACAGCTCAGTGCAGGCGTTCCTCCGCCATGCACCCGAGGGATTCCGGCTGTACTCGGGTAACGACACCAGCCTCCGCTGGTTGCTCGAGCAGGGCGGTGCGGGAATCGTCTCGGGGGTCTCATCAGCGTTCCCGGAACCGTTCGTGCGACTGCGGGAGGCGCTCAAGACTGGTGATCGCGATGGCATCGTCGTCGCCGAGAGGATCGTTTCGCGCGCTGTCGCCGCCGTTCGAGCGGGCAATGTCGGCCATCTCAAGGCAGCGATCACAGCGCGAGGCATCGCGGTCGGGCACGTCCGAACCGCTACCGAACCTGTCCCCGCAGACGATGAGCGCGAGCTGATCGAGCTCGCGCTTCGCGTCTGAATCACTCGACCCGCGAATCGGAGGTCTCCCCATGCGCAAGATCATCAATGCACCCGAGAAGTTCGTCGACGAAGTGCTCGAGGGACTGCTGCTGGCGCACCCCGACGCTCTCACCATCGCGCCCGGGTCTGCGCGAGCACTCGTCGCCGTCGCGCCGACCCGCCCGGGTCAGGTGGCGATCGCCACAGGAGGGGGATCCGGTCACCTGCCTTTGTTCCTGGGCTACGTCGGAAACGGGCTCGCCCACGGCGCCGCAGTCGGCAACGTCTTCTCTTCACCCTCTGCTGACGACATGCTGGCAGTGACTCGGGCGATCGATGCGGGCGGAGGGGTGCTCTATCTGTACGGCAACTACGGAGGCGACGTCTTCAATTTCGACGACGCAGCAGCCCGTGCGGAAGCCGATGGCATTCGCGTGACGACCGTGCTCGGTACTGACGACATCTTGTCGGCGCCGCACGAGGTCCACTCGACGCGTCGCGGTGTGGCCGGTCTCGCACTCGCCTTCAAGACCGCCGGAGCCGCGGCGCGACGAGGGCTCTCTCTTGATGACGTCGCCCACGTCGCACAGCGAACCATCGACAACACTCGGACCATGGGAGTCGGGCTCGCCCCGACGATCCTGCCCGAGGCCGGCGCAGCGACTTTCGAGCTTGAGCCGGGTGAGATGGAGATCGGCATCGGCATCCACGGCGAGCCGGGTCAGTACCGGGGGCCGATCGAGTCGGCGGACACCATCGCCGATCGCTTCGTCAACACCCTGCTCGAGGAGGTTCGTGGTCGTCGAGTAGCCGTCCTCGTGAACGGTCTGGGTGCGACTCCGCTCGAAGAGCTCTACGTCCTGTATCGACGCGTCGCACGGCAACTGGAGGAACGAGGCATCAGCATTGCTCAGCGCTATATCGGCGAGTACGCGACGAGTCTCGAAATGGCCGGAGCCTCTGTCTCGCTCTGCGCGCTCGATCCGGAACTGGAGTCATTGCTGGACGATCCGGCTGATGCCGCGCTCTTCGCCGCATGGGGACGTGCTCCCCAGACGAGCCGGGTAGACGCCCGACCAGGCATCGATGGGCGACCCCGCGCTGGTGGTGGCGGTGGCGGCGCGCACCAGAAGCCCGCGTCGACGACTACAGCGAGTGAGCAGCAGTCGGGCCGCGAGTTCGCGGCGCTCATCGCGACAGCAATGCGGCAATGGGCTTCCTGCGGTGATGAACTGCGCGCTCTCGACTCGGTTCTCGGTGACGGCGACTTGGGAATCACCGTCGTGCGAGGCAGCTCAGCGGTCATCGAGGCGCTCTCGTCGTCGAGGGACGACTGGCACCCCTCAGCGGTGATCGCTGCGGCCGCTCGCGCGTTCGGCGCGGCGAACCCGTCGACGTTCGCTGCTCTCGCGTCGCTGGGCTGCTCTGCACTCGCCGACGCCATCCGAGAGAATCCGCATGATTGGGCGCACGCCGCCGAGGCTGCGCTGCTGGCTGTGCAGCAACGAGGAGGTGCGCAGGTCGGAGACAAGACGATGATCGACCCGTGGGCCGCCGTTGTCACTGCCCTGCACAACCACCCCGACATCACCTTCAGTGGGCTCGTCGAGGTCGCCCAGGAGGCGACTGACGGCACTGCCGACTTGCGGTCCGCCCGAGGACGAGCAGCGTGGACCGGCGAGCGGAGCATGGGGCAACGCGACCCTGGGTCTGTTGCGCTGACGCGCCTACTCGAGTCGCTGCGCGATGCGGAAGCCTCGGCGAAGCAGCCGCGCAGCGCAGCAACCGACTAACGGCGCGACAGTAAGCTGGGACTGTGGACATCGTTCGACCGCTTCCGCTCGGCGAGCAGATCGCTGCGGTGTTGCGACGAGACATCATCACGGGCGCTATGGGTACCGACACCGCCATTCGTGAAGAAGTGCTCGCCGAGCGATTCTCTGTCAGCCGCGGACCGATACGAGACGCGCTCAAGCAGCTCGAGACCGAGCGGCTCGTCGAGCGGGGCGGCCGTTCCTACACCGTGATCGGCATCACCGATTCAGATATCGACGAGATCTACGCCGTTCGACGCGCGCTCGAAGGGCTCGCGTGGATGGAGGGTGCCTCGACGCCCGCGCTCGACATCTCCGCGGCCGAAGAAGCGCTGTCGAGAATGAGAGACGCCGCGGCACGCCACGATCCCTCGGCCGTTGCCGCCGCGGACGTCGACTTCCACGGTTCCGTCGTCCGATCGGTGGGCATGCATCGACTCATCGCGCTGTGGGAGCTGCTGGAACCTTCCATCCGCATGATTCTCGAAGTCACCAATGCCGTTGATGAAGACCTCGAATCGGTGGTTCACAAGCACGCACTGCTTCTCGAGGCGCTTCGCCAGGGTGACTCGCCCACTCTGCAGTCCGAGCTGGATTCTCACTTGAACGCGTCTCGTCGCTTCATTCCGAAACACGATCACGACAGCGCCGATCACTGATTACTGAGAACTGTCCGGGGCTCAATCGGCGCGGTTCGCGGGGCGCGGACTTCGCCAGTGAGACGGCCCGTCGCTGCCCGCCGCATACTCGTCGAGAGGCACCACGCCGTCGCGCCAGGCGGCGAGCACCTCGTCGACGATGCGCCAGCACTGCTCGGCGAGGTCGCCGCGCACCGAGAGCGTGTCGTCTCCCTCGAGAATGCCCGCGAGCACTTCGCCGTAGGCGCTCAGTTGGCCCCCCGCGAAGTCGACGTCCAGGGTGACGCGCTCGAGGTCGAACGGGTCGCCTTCGCCATTGATATCGAGATCCACGGCGAGGTGCTCGGGTGAGAGGGAGATGCAGATCTCGGCGGGCGGCAGATCGCCCGCGAGCCCCTGCGGACGATCGTCGACGGGCCGCAGCACGAGACGCACCGCGGTCGAGGGCCGACCGATCGCCTTACCGCTGCGCAGCGTGATCGGCACCCCGCGCCAACGCGGCGCATCCACTTCGACGGTCAGCTCGGCGAGCGTCTCGGTCTGACGGTCGGGATCGACTCCGTCTTCGGAGGCGTAGTCGGGTATCTCGTGGCCGTCGATCGTGCCCGCGGTGTACCGCGCCCGCCGAGACCCTGCGAGCGCATCGCCGTCGCGCACGCGCGTCGCCGCTAGCGCATCGGCCATCGCCTCGTGCAGGTCGTCCGAGTCGACGCTCGACGGCTTCTCCATGACGATGAGCGCGAGCACGAGCAGCAGATGGCTCTGGATCATGTCGACGAGGGCTCCCGCCTGGTCGTAGTACCCCGCGCGGCCCTCGAGGGCGAGCTGCTCGTCGTAGACGATCTCGACGCGCTCAATGTGCTCGGCACCCCAGACCGCCTCGAACATGCGGTTCGCGAACCGCAGGCCGAGCAGGTTGATAACGGTCGACTTGCCGAGGAAGTGGTCGACGCGATGAACGTGCGACTCGGGCGCGATCTCCGCGAGTCGACCGTTCAGCGCGGCCGCCGAGCGCGCGTCGCGCGCGAAGGGCTTCTCGAGTGCGAGCCTCGTGCCCTCGGGCAGCTCGACCGCCGAAAGCGCCTCGATCGCCTGCTCAGTGATGGCCGGAGGCAGCGCGAAGTAGAGGACCGGAGTGTGGGCCGCGCTCTCGATGACCGCACGAAGGTCGGCGGTGCTCGTGGCGTCGACGACCTCGAAGCGCGCCGACTCTCGCACTGCTTCGCGCGTGCCGCCATCGCCCAGGCTCTCTGACAACGCAGAGGCCCAGTCGCTCTCACCCTCAGCCGAGTGACCCGCCCCGATGAGCTCGAGCTGGAGGTCTCGTCCGTCTGCCTGCCACTGCTGCAGCACCCCGTCGAGAGCCGGCAGCAGCAGCCTGCGCGTCAGGTCGCCGGTCGCTCCGAGAATGATGAGGCTGCGTAAAGTCATCGCCCCACGCTACCCAGCGAGCCTGGCAGGCCCGTCTGATTGACTGGATGCCATGCCTGAGCCTCTTGAGAACTACGCCTTGATCGGCGACTGCCGGTCCGCTGCCCTCATCGGACGCTCGGGCTCGATCGATTGGCTGTGCCTGCCGCGCTTCGATTCGGCGTCTTTGTTCGCCCGCGTTCTCGGCGATGAGAACCACGGCCACTGGTCGCTCAACCCCGTCGGTGCGGTCGAGTGCACCTCGCGGGCGTATGACGAGGACACCTTCATCTTGACGACGCGCTGGGAGACGGAGACCGGCACCGTCGACGTCATCGACTGGATGCCGCACGGCAACGGCGAGTCTGACCTCGCGCGGCGCGTGGTCGGCATCAGCGGCGAGGTCACGATGGAGCAGGTGCTGCGCATCCGCTTCGACTACGCCGACGCGATGCCGTGGGTGCGGCAGACCGGCACCGGTGATGCTCCGGCGCTCACCGCCATCGCCGGGCCCGACGGCGTCGTCGTGCACGGAGTGCGGTTCGAGCCGATCGATCACGCGCACCGCACGGAGTTCATCGTGCGCGCAGGAGACACGATCGACACCGTCATGACCTGGTTTCCGTCGCACAAGCCGCAGCGGCCACGGCAAGACGTCGATGCGATGCTGGCCGACACGCGCGCGTGGTGGCGAGACTGGGCCCGGGCGTGCACTCCCCCGGGCGCCTACGACCAGCACGTGCGGCGATCGCTGCTCGTGCTGCGCGCCCTCACGCACGAGTCGACGGGCGGCATCGTCGCCGCGCCGACCACGAGCCTGCCCGAGGAGATGGGCGGAGGGCGCAACTGGGACTACCGCTACGTCTGGCTGCGGGATGCCGCGCTCACGCTCGAGTCGCTCATGATCCACGGCTACGAGCAGGAGGCGAGCGAGTGGCGGGACTGGCTGCTGCGCGCGATCGCCGGCGATCCGGAGGACGTGCAGATCATGTACGGGCTCTCGGGCGAACGGCGTCTCGAGGAGAGCGAGCTCACGAGCCTGCCCGGCTATCGCGGTTCGGCGCCCGTGCGCATCGGCAATGGCGCGTTCGACCAGTTTCAGGGCGACATCTTCGGCGAAGTGATGATCGCCCTTGAAGATGCCCGTGAGCTCGGGGTCGACGAAGACGCCTTCTCGTGGTCGTTGCAGGTTCGACTGCTCGAGTACGTCGAGACCCAGCTCGACCGGCACGACAACGGCATCTGGGAGATCCGCGGCCCGCTGCGCACCTTCACGCACTCGCGAGCCATGCTGTGGGCCGCGTTCGACCGAGGCATCCGCGGAGTGCGCGAATTCGGGCTCGCGGGCCCCGACGACCGCTGGGAGCGCGTGCGCGACCAGCTGCGGACTGAGATCGATGAGCACGGCTACGACGCTGAGCGCGGGCACTTCGTGCAGCACTACGAGACGACCGAGGTCGATGCCTCGCTGCTGCAGCTCGCGCAGATCGGTTTCGTCGCCTACGACGACCCGCGCATGGTCGGCACCGTCGCCGAGATCGAGCGCACGCTGCTGCGCGACGGCCTGCCGCTGCGGTACCGCACCGAGAGCGGGGTCGACGGGCTCGAGGGTGACGAGCATCCGTTCCTCACCTGCGCGTTCTGGCTGGTCGAGCAGTACGCGCGCTCCGGTCGCCTCGACGACGCGACGGCCCTCATGGACCGCCTGGTCGGCCTGACGAACGATGTCGGACTGCTGTCAGAGGAGTACGACGTCGAGCACCATCGGCACATGGGCAATACCCCGCAGGCTCTGTCGCACCTCTCGCTCGTGCGCGCTGCCGACGCCATCGCTCTGACTCGAGGCGAGACGGCGGCATGACGCACGCCGGAGTGCGGGTCGACGCCTACACCTGGGCGATCCGGCTGTACTCCACCCGCTCGGCGGCCACGGCGGCCTGCAAGGCGGGCCACGTCAAGGTGAACGATGCGTCGGCGAAGCCGGCGCAGGTCGTGCGCGTCGGCGACCGGGTTCGTGCCCTCACGCCAGGAGGCGAGCGCATCGTCGTCGTGACGGGCCTCATCACCAAGCGCACGAGCGCTCCGCTCGCGGCCCAGAACTACGACGATCTGACTCCCCCACCGCCCCCGCGCGAAGAGCGCCCGGCGACCGTGCTGCGCGAGCGCGGAGCAGGGCGGCCGACGAAGCGCGATCGGCGGCTCATCGAGCGGCTGCGCGGCCGCGACGAGGTGCCGGGCGACCTGGACTGACCGAGCGCGCGGAGAGCATCCGCCCGCTGGCAGCCCGCAGGCTAGGCCAGGTCGAGTGCCGCGAGCGACTCGCGGATCGTCTCTGCCGAGGCATGCAGCAGTCGCTCTTCGTCGGCCGAGAACGGCACATCGATGACTCGCGAGACTCCCTCGGCGTCGATGATGCTCGGCACCGAGAGCGCCACGCCGCTCACACCGCGATAGTCGGTGAGCACCGAGCTCACCGGCAGCACCGCCCCCTCGTCGTTGAGCACCGCCTCGACGATGCGGGCGCCCGAGAGGCCGATGGCGTAGTTGGTGGCTCCCTTGCCGGCGATCACCTTGTAGGCCGCTGTCTTGACCTCGAGAGCGATCTGGTCGAGCTCTTCGACGCTCAGGAGCTCGCCCTGGTCGTCGACCCACTCGCGAATGGGGATCGGGCCGATGCGGCTCTGCGACCAGAGCGGAAACTCGCTGTCGCCGTGCTCGCCGACGATCATGGCGTGCACGCTCGAGGCGTTCACGCCGACCCGCTCGGCGAGGCGCCACTTCAGGCGTGAGCTGTCGAGCACGGTGCCGCTCGAGAAGACCCGCCCCGCGGGCAGCCCGCTGAAGCGCTGAGCAGCGACCGCGAGAACGTCGCAGGGGTTCGTCACGAGCACGTAGACGGCGTTCGGCGCACGCTCGATGAGCTCGGGCATGAGCTTCTCGAGAATGCCCACGTTGACCCCGGCGAGATCGAGCCTGCTCTGACCGGGGTGCTGCTTGGCGCCGGCGGTTACGACGACGACGTTGGCACCCTCGACGACGTCGAGATCGGCGCCGCCGCTGATCGCGCTCGACCCGGTGAACGGGGTGCCGTGAGCGAGGTCGAGCACTTCGGCCTCGACGCGCGCGGCGTCGATGTCGTAGAGCACCACTTCGCGAGCGGAGCCCCGGATGAGGGAGGCGTAGGCGAGGGAGGAGCCGACGGCCCCGGCGCCGATGATGGCCAGGCGGGAGTTCTCGATAACGGTCATGCCGTCAGCCTGGTCGATGTCGCTGTGCGGCGCCAGGGCCGTTCGGCCCAGAAGTGCGGTGGGGCTAGGCCGGCTGGTCGCCGATGGCGAACGTCACGGCGCCCTGCTCGGTCACCTGCGCGTCGAGAACCTTGCTCTCGAGGGCGACGGAGGCGTTCGCCTCGAGGAAGACGCGGGCGCCGCCCGACTCGACGACCTGGTCGCCGGGCTGAGGGGCAGGAAGCACGGCGACGGCGAACTCGGTCGACTGCGGGCCGCCGCTGTCGATGCGCAACCCGGCGCTCTGAGGGTCTGCCTCGCGGGCGACGAGGTTCTCGATGATGGTGCTGGCGGTCTCGGTCAGTACGAGCATGGTGTGCTCTCCTTTCCTGTGCCCTCCTCACGACCCGGCGGAGTGTGCGGGCCTGCCGAGGGCAGGGGCGATCGGATGAACCGGCCACGATGCCGAACCTCGCCGCGCGATTCAACCCGACGGCCGAGGCTTTGCGGCGATTGCCAGGTTCGCCCCGCCGCGAATCCGGGTCTTTCTGCTCTAGCCGATCACACCCGTCGCTGACAGCCTGACGTCATCATCAGCGTCAGGAGCGGAACCATGAAGCTTGTCGTCGTCGGCGGAGTCGCCGCTGGAGCATCGATCGCCGCTCGCGCCCGTCGGCTCGACGAACTCGCCGAGATCATCGTGCTCGAGCGCGGCCACCACGTCTCGTTCGCCAACTGCGGCCTGCCGTACCACATCGGCGGTGTCATCACCGATCGCAGCCGCCTGCTCGTGCAGACGCCCGAGAGCCTGCGCGACGCGCTCGATCTCGACGTGCGCATCGGGCAAGAGGTGGTCTCGATCGACCGCGCGGCGAAGACCGTGACGGTGCGGCGGGTCGACGACGGCACGGAGTACACCGAGTCGTACGATGCGCTCGCGCTCACGCCCGGCGCTGAAGCGCTTCGCCCGCCGATCCCCGGCATCGACCTGCCGGGCGTGCACGTGCTGCGCCGCATGGGCGACATGGACCAGATCAAGGCGCAGCTGGATGCGCTGCTCGCCGACGCCGCGGCCGGGCGTCGCGGCCCGGTTCGCGCGGTCGTCATCGGAGCCGGGTACATCGGGCTCGAGATGGCCGAGAACCTGCGCCATCGCGGTGCCGACGTCGACGTCGTCGAGCTCGCCGACCAGATTCTGCCGCCCATCGACCATGAGCTCTCGGTGCCGGTCGAGTCGCATCTGCGTAGCCGCGGTGTCGCCGTGCACCTCGAGACGGGGGCTGCCGCACTGCGCGAAGCGCCGGGAGGCCTCGACGTCGAGCTCACCGATCACACCGTGCTCCGGGCCGATCTCGTGATCCTCTCGGCAGGCGTCCGACCGAACACCCAGCTCGCCCGCGATGCGGGTCTCGAGCTGGGCGAGCGAGGCGGCATCGTCGTCGACACCCACATGCGCACCTCCGACCCGCACATCTGGGCGGCGGGCGATGCGGTCGAGACCCCCAACACGGTGATTCCCGGCTCGTGGCTCGCGCCGCTCGCCGGGCCCGCGAACCGTCAGGCTCGCGTCGCCGCCGAGAACATCTGCGGTCGCGACACCGAGTACCGCTCGACCCAGGGCACCTCGATCGTGAAGGTCTTCGACATGGTCGCGGGCGGCACCGGGGCGACCCAGCGGCAGCTGATCGCGGCCAGCGTGCCGCACCGGGCCATCCACGTGCACCCCTCGGGCCACGCTGGCTACTACCCGGGCACCGCGATGATGCACCTGAAGGTCGTCTTCGACCCCGAGACGGGCCGGGTGCTCGGCGGCCAGGCGGCCGGCTTCGACGGCGTCGACAAGCGCATCGACGTGCTCGCCACGGCGGTGCGCATGGGCATGACGGTCTTCGACCTCGAAGAGCTCGAACTTGCCTACGCTCCCCCGTTCGGCTCGGCGAAGGACCCCATCAACATGGCCGGTTTCGTCGCGGCGAACGTCGTGCGCGGCGACCTCTCGCTCTGGTACGCCGAGGACTACCCTGCGGCTGTCGAGGGCGCGCGCATCATCGATGTGCGCACGGCAGAAGAGTTCGGCATCTGGCACCTGCCCGGCGCCGAGAACGTGCCGCTCGACACACTGCGCACGGCGTGCGCCGAGTGGGAGACGAGCACGCCGATCAGGCTGTACTGCGCGGTCGGGTTCCGCTCCTACCTGGCGTACCGCGCGCTGCGGCAGCGTGGCTTCACCGACCTCAAGACGCTCTCGGGCGGCTCGACGACCTTCCGGGCGTGGCACCAGCTCGACGAGGCCGATGCGCCCGTGCAGCGCGCGCCGATGGAGAACTACGCCGAGGCGCACTCGCTGTTCGCGCTCGCCCCGACGGGCATCGGCGCATCCATCGATCTCGACGTCACCGGCCTCGCGTGCCCCGGCCCGATCATGAAGCTCGCCGAAGCGGCCACCGCCGCCGACGCGGGCGACGAGATCACGATTCACGTCAGCGACCCCGGCTTCGCGGCGGATGCTCCGGCCTGGGTCAAGCGCAATGGCCACGAGCTCGTCTCGATCGAGCCGGAGGGTCCCGGCTACGTTGCCGTCATCCGCAAGGGCGGCGCGGGAACCATGGCCTCGGCGCGTCCGGTCGGCGGCGCGACCGTCTCGGGCCCGGGCAAGAACTCGTTCGTCGTCTTCTCGGGCGACCTCGACAAGGTGCTCGCCTCGATGATCATCGCCAACGGCGCACTCGCCATGGGCGAGCAGGTCTCGATGTTCTTCACCTTCTGGGGCCTCAACGCTCTGCGGCGCGAGCAGCCGCCGAAGCGGCAGAAGAAGATGATGGACCGCATGTTCGGCATGATGATGCCCTCGGGCGCCAACGCGCTGCCGCTCTCGACGATGAACATGGCGGGCATGGGCCCGGTCATGATCAAGAACGTCATGAAGCAGCACAACGTGCCGAGCCTGCCCGAGCTCATCGCGTCGGCTCAGGCCGGGGGTGCGCGACTCATCGGCTGCACGATGACGATGGACCTGCTGGGCATCGCGCACAGCGACCTCATCGACGGTGTCGAACTGGGCGGCGTCGCCACCTTCCTCGGTGAGGCGTCAGAGTCGACCACCACACTGTTCATCTAGTGCGGGTGATCTAGCATCGGGGCATGAGCGAGGCAGACGGCGCGGCAGCCGACGAGATTCCCGTCGCAGGAATGCCGACCCGATCGGGCTCGGTCTCGCGCACCCTGCTGCTGGCCGCGCTCGTCGCGACGGCGCTCATGGCTCTGGCCTTCCAGTTCGGCATCGGCGACACGGTCTTCAACCGGCCGGGCGAGCTCGCTCTGCTGTTCGTCGATGTCGCTCCGGTGCTCTGGTTCGCTGCTGCCGCGGTGCTGCTGAGCGTGTTCCGCTGGCAGACCATCGATCAGCGCTTCCGCTGGGTGGCGCTCGCCGGGGTCGTCGCGGTCATCATCTCGCTGCTGTTCCGTGTGCTCGT
Source organism: Actinomycetota bacterium (assembly GCA_005778835.1). Taxonomy (GTDB): domain Bacteria; phylum Actinomycetota; class Actinomycetes; order Actinomycetales; family Microbacteriaceae; genus Microcella. Next base: position 13,897 of record SXMG01000007.1, on the reverse strand, counting down.
GCTCGGGCAGTCGTGGATCGAAGCGCTGCTCGAGCCCTTCACCACCGGTTTTCTCGTCGTGACCGCGGCCGCCATCGGCTTCACCCGCACGCGCGTGCGTCGCCTCGCTCGCGGCACCGACGCCGGCATCACCCTGACGGGCGTCGCGCTCGGCTTCGCCGTGGTGGGGGCCGGTGTCGCGCTCGGCTCGCTGCGCGTCGGCCTCGCCGGGTCGCCCGTGCCGCCCGGGGCCGTGTCGCGGTACGTCGAGTTCGACCCGACGACCGGGCTGCTGATCGCCGCCACGCTCATCATGGTCGCCGCGCTGTTCTGGTTCGCCGACCGCACCCGCAACCGATGACCGCGCAACCCGTGATTCTCGACGTCGACACGGGGGTCGACGATGCTCTCGCGATCCTGCTCGCCGTGCGGCACCCCGCACTCGACGTTCGGGCGATCACCTGCACGGGCGGCAACGCCCCGCTCGCCCAGGTCGTGGAGAACACCCTGAGGGTTCTGGATGCGGCCGGTCCCGGCGACATCCCCGTCGCCGCCGGGGCGCACCGACCTCTGCTCGAGGCGCCCCAGCACGCGGTCGCCATCCACGGCGCCGACGGTCTCGCCGACCTCAACCTGCCGCGCTCTGCCCAAAGACCCGAGCAGGGTCACGCCGTCGAGCTGCTGCGACGCACCCTCGCCGACAGCGCTGAACCCGTGACGATCATCAGCCTCGCACCGCTCACGAACATCGCGATGCTGCTGCGCCTGCACCCCGAGGTGACCGACCGCATCGCGCGCGTCGTCATGATGGGCGGTGCCGTCGGATCGGGCAATGCGACAGCCGCCGCCGAGTTCAACGTGTGGCACGACCCCGAAGCCGCGGCGATCGTGCTCAGCGAGGGGCTCGACGTGCTCATGTACGGTCTCGAGCCGTTCTACCGCGTCTCTGTCACGCACGACGACGCACGTCGACTGGCCGACGCCGATGACCCCGCGCCGCGACTCGCGGGCGCGCTGCTGACCCACCTGATCGGCATCGACGCGACCGAGGACCGCGTAGCCGACGATCGGGTCGCGATCGGCGACGCCGGTGCCGTCTGCGCCGCCATCGACCCGAGCCCGCTCGTGACGCGTCTCGCGCCCGTCGAGGTGGCGCTCACCCCGGGCCCGACCCGCGGGCAGACCGTGGTCGACCTGCGCACCATGGTCGGCGCCGACATCACGACCGCGCGCGCGGTTCCGCCCGCGACCGTCGTGCTCGACGTCGATGCTGAGCCGTACCGCCGGCTGTTCCTCGATGCCCTCCTCGGTGCGACCGCCCCCGCATGACCGACGTCATCGCCCTGCTGCGGGCCGCCGTGGGTGACGCCCTGTCGACCGACGCGACCGTGCTCGAGACAGCTCGCAGCGACAAGTCGGGCCAGCGCACTGCTGCGCCACCGCTCGCCGTCGTGACCGCGCGCAGCATCGACCAAGTGCAGGCCGTCCTTCGCATCGCCCACGAGCACCGCATCCCCGTCGTGCCCCGTGGTGCCGGCACCGGGCTCACGGGCGGCGCTATGGCGAGCGGCGGCGAGCTCGTGCTCTCGACGGCGGCCATGACCCGCGTGCTCGAGATCGACGAAGCCGATCAGGTCGCCGTGGTCGAGCCGGGCATCCTCAATGCCGACCTCAATCGCACGCTCGAACCGCTCGGGCTGCGCTGGGCACCCGACCCGGCGAGCCGCGAGATCTCGACCGTCGGCGGCAACATCGCGACGAATGCCGGCGGGCTGCTGTGCGCCAAGTACGGCGTGACCCGCGAGGCCGTGCTCGGGCTCGAGGTGGTGCTCGCCGACGGGTCGCTCATGCGGCTGGGGCATCGCACGATCAAGGGCGTCACCGGTCTCGACCTCACGGCCCTCATGATCGGCTCGGAAGGCACGCTCGGCGTCATCGTGGGCGCCACGCTCAAGCTGACACCCGTGCCGACCGGCGACGTGGCGACCATCGGTGCCTACTTCTCGACGATCGAACAGGCTGCTGAAGCGTCGGCGGCGATCACCGCGGCCCGCCTCCGCCCCGCCGCGATGGAGCTCGTCGATCCGCTGGCCCTGGCGAGCATCCTGCGGCATCTCGGCCTGAAGGATCTCTCGCCCGGCAGCGCCCATCTGCTCGTGCAGACCGACGGCGACGCTGCCGAGGCCGAGGCTCACGCCGCGCTGAGCATCATCACGAGCCTCGGCGGTGCGGCGACCATGACGACCGACCCCGACGAGGGCGAACGGATGCTCGCCGTGCGCCGCGCGATGCATCCCGCCATGGAGGCCCTGGGCCAGGTGCTCATCGAAGACATCGCTGTGCCGCGTTCGCAGCTCGTCGCGATGTTCACCGCCATCCGTCGCATCAGCGAGCGCTATGGCGTTCCGATTCCGACCGTGGCGCACGCGGGCGACGGCAACCTGCACCCGAACCTGATCTACACGGGCGACGAGGTGCCCGAGGTCATCTGGTCTGCAGCGGGCGAGCTGTTCGAAGCGGCGCTCGAGCTCGGGGGTACGCTCACGGGCGAGCACGGCATCGGCACCCTCAAGCGCCGCTGGCTCGCCGATGAGCTCGGCGATGAGCAGGTCGCGCTGCAGCAGCGCATCAAGGCCGCGTTCGACCCGCGGGGCATTCTCAACCCCGGCAAGGTCTTCTAGCCGCCCAGCACGGCCACGTACACACCGTTGCGCGAGACGCCCTCGGTGAGCGGGTTCGCGAACTCGACGGTGTGCCCCTCGACGGTCGCGAACACCTCGCGCAGCACCGCGAGGAACGACTCGGCGGGCGGGTCGTCTGACCAGAGCGCGAACACGCCCTCCGGCACGAGGTGGCGAGCGAGTCGACGCATGCCCTCGACGGTATACAGATCGGCGTGGCTGGCGTTGAGCGTGAACGTCGGCGTGTGGTCGACGTCGAGCAGAATCGCGTCAAGGTCGTGTGCGATGGCATCGTGGGCGCCCGGCTCGCCCCGCATGACGGCGAAGAAGTCGGCGTGCACGAGAGTCGTGCGGGGATCATCCATGAGTCGGTCGCTCACCGGCAGCAGTCGACGGTCATGCCAGCCGATGACCTCGGGCAGGGCATCGACGACCGCGAGCGAGCCGACGCGGGGGTCGTCGAGCGCGGTCACGGCCGTGTAGCCGAGCCCGAGCCCGCCGACGACGACGCTCAGCGGTCCCTCGCTGGCCACGGCCGCCAAGCCGAGTCGGGCGAGCTCTTCTTCGGCCACGGTGAAGAGGCTCGACATGAGGTACTCGTCGCCGAGCTTGACCTCGTAGACATCGACGCCGACGACGGGCTCGTGACGTCGGCGCAACGAGAGCTCGCCCATGGGCGTCTGCTCATGGGCGAGCTCGTCGAAGCGGAGCATCAGGCGATGCGGATCATCTTCTTGTTGACGAACTCGTCGATGCCGAGCGTGCCGAGCTCGCGGCCCGAGCCGGAGCGCTTGATGCCGCCGAAGGGCAGTTCGGGGCTGTCGGCGAGCACGCAGTTGACGTAGACCATGCCGGCCTCGATCTGGTCGGCGACCCGCGCCGCCTGCTCGGCGTCGGTCGTGAAGAGGTACGAGCCCAGACCGAACGGCGTGTCGTTGGCCAGCTGCACGGCCTCGGCCTCGTTCGCGACCTTGAACACCTGTGCGACGGGCCCGAAGAACTCTTCGTAGTAGGCGTCGTTGCCCGGCTTCACGTCGGCGAGCACGGTCGACGAGAAGAAGTTGCCGTCGCGCGTGCCACCCGTGAGCACGGTCGCACCGCCCGAGACGGCGCGCTTCACCTGGTCTTCGAGCCCCTCAGCGGCCGACGACGACGACAGCGGGCCGTAGGCGCCGCCCTCGACCATCGGGTCGCTCGCCTGGGTGCTCGACATCTGCGCGACGAACTTCTCGAGGAAGGCGTCGTAGAGGTCGTCGATGACGATGAAGCGCTTGGCGCCGTTGCACGACTGGCCGCTGTTGTCGAGGCGGGCGTTCGTCGCCATCTCGACCGTCGCGTCGAGGTCGTCGGTGCTGAGCAGGATGAAGGGGTCGCTGCCGCCGAGCTCGAGCACGACCTTCTTGAGGTGCCGCCCGGCCTGCTCGGCAACGGCCGCGCCGGCACGCTCGGAGCCGGTGAGCGAGACGCCCTGCACGCGCGGGTCGGCGATCATCGTGGCGATCTGATCGGTCGTCGCGTAGAGGTTCGTGTACGCACCGACCGGGAACCCGGCGTCGGCGAAGATCTGATGGATCGCCTCGGCCGACGCGGGGCACTGCGCGGCGTGCTTGAGCAGGATGGTGTTGCCGAGAATCAGGTTCGGTCCGGCGAAGCGGGCCACCTGGTAGTACGGGAAGTTCCAGGGCATGATGCCGATGAGCACACCCATGGGGCTCTTGCGGATGAAGGCCGAGCCCTCACTGCCCTCGGCGAGCTCGATCGGCTCGTCCTTCAGCAGCGCGGGGCCGTTGTCGGCGTAGTACTGGTAGATGTCGGCCGAGAAGTCGACCTCGCCCAGCGCATCGCCGATGGGCTTGCCCATCTCGCGCACGATGGTCTCGGCGAGGTGCTGCCGGCGCTCGCGGTGCAGGTCGGCGACCTTCGCGATGAGCGCGGCGCGCTGCTCGACCGTGGTCGTGCGGGCCCACTCGCGGTAGGCCTTGTCGGCTCCGTCGACGGCGGCGGCGATCTCGGCGTCGGTCGCCGTCGGATACGTGGTGATCGTCTCCCCGGTCGCGGGGTTGGTCACTGCGTACTTGCTCATGAGGCTCCTCGTGGATTCGCGCTGGGCACCTCGCATCGCGCCGGTGGGCGAGACGGTGGCGGCGGTGCTCCCGTGGGCACCAGTTTATGGTGCCGCGCGAGCGCCGTGAAGCACGCCCTCAGGGGGAGACCCCGCTCGATGTCATCACACCGTGCAGCACCGCTTCGAGCGCACGCACCGACGCGCAGTCGGCCCACTCGGTGTCGGCATGCGCTCCCCCGCCATCGGCACCGATGACGACGCACGCGATGCCCGCCTCGTGCACGAGCCGGGCATCGGTCCAGAACGGCTCGCCGCGCAGGCGCGCGGGTCTGCCGAGCACCTTCTCGACCTGTGCGGCGAGCGTCGTCACGATCGCACTCGTCGGGTCGGCAGCGAAGGCCGCTCGCGCGACGAGGCGGTGGACCACTCCGCGGGCGCCGGGCACCGTGCTCGCAGCGCGCTCGACGAGCTCGCGCAGCTGGCTCTCGACCTCATCGAGATCGTCGTCGGGCAGCGTGCGGCGCTCGACGGTGAGCACGCAGCGATCGGCGACCGTCGCGGCGTCAGTCCCGCCCTCGATGGTCGACACCCGCACCGTGCCGTGCCCGAGCAGTGCATGCGGCTCAGACTGCTGCAGCCGCTGGCGAAGGTCGTCGAGGTCCCGCAGAAGGGCCGCAGCGGCCGCAATGGCGTCGACTCCCTGCTCGGGCATAGACCCGTGGGCCGCGAGCCCCGTGAACTCGACCTCGAACCATGCGAAGCCGCGGTGCGCCACGGTCAGCTCGAGGGCCGAGGGCTCGAGCACGATGGCAGCGCTCGGCACGATGCCTGCCTCGGCCAGGTGGGCGAGGGTCTCGACGGTGCCGGTGCTGCCGAACTCCTCGTCGGCGACGAGAGTCAGCACGAGGTCGCCCCGCAGTGCGCCCTCAGCATGGGCGCGCGCTGCCGCGACCATGGCCGCCGCGACGCCGCTCTTGGTGTCGAACGACCCTCGACCGTGCAGGCGCCCGTCGTCGATGCGCCCCGAGAACCGGTCGCCGTCGTAGCCCTCGACACCCACGGTGTCGAGATGCCCGTTGAGCATGAGCACGGGGCCGGCGCCGGGGGCACGCGCGATCGCGACGATCGAGGGATGCCCGGGGCGGCCCTCGAGGCGCGTCACCTCGAACCCGCGGTCGGCCAGCCACTCGGCGCACCAGTCGGCGATCGCGGATTCGCCCGCTGCGCCGGCCACGAGGTCGCTGTTGACCGAGTCGATGGCGACCAGCTGCGCCAGCAGGTCGACGACGTCATCGGCCGCAGGGTGCACTGCCTCGGCATCGCTCACGACTGCCACCGTAGTCGGCCGCGCGCGCCAGGGTCGGGCGAGAACCCCCGCGCGCCTACGCTGGTCGCATGGCGAAGCGCAGGCGCGTGCACGACCGCGCATCCCGTGCGACCGGCACGGTGCGCGAGCTCGTCGCGGGCGCTGGCACCCTGCTGCGCGGGTTCGCGACCTGGCGGCGCCGCCCGGGCCTCATGCTGTTCGGCATGCTGCCGGCGGTCATCGCGGCTGCCGTCATCGTGGCGCTGCTGGTCGCGCTGGGGCTCAACGCCGAGCAGTGGGCGACGGCCATCACGGGCTTCGCCGAGTCGTGGCAGGCCGACTGGCGTGACGCGCTGCGCACCGCCGTGGCGATCACGCTCGTCGCCGCCGTGCTCATCGGCGCGATCTACGGCTTCACGGCCCTCACCCTGCTCATCGGCGACCCGTTCTACGAGCGCGTCTGGCGTCGCACCGAAGAAGACCTGGGCGACTTCGTGCCGAACCCCGTGCGGTTCTGGCGCTCGTTCGGCGACGGGCTGCTGCTCGTGCTGCGGGCGATCGCCTACGGAATCCTGACCTTCCTCGCCGGGCTGCTGCCCCTCATCGGCGCCGTGACCGGCCCCGTGACGGGCGTGCTGCTCGGCGGTCACCTCATCCAGCGCGAGCTCACGACGCGTCCGCTCGAGGCCCGCGGCATCGACGGTGCCTCCCGATCGGCCGTCATGCGCGGCTCGCGCGCCCGCGCGCTCGGCTTCGGCATCGCGACCCAGCTGCTCTACCTCGTGCCCGGCGGAGCCGTGTTCGTCATGCCGGCCGCGGTCGTCGGCGCCACTCTGCTCGCCCGCGATGCCGTCGCGAGGGCGGCCGCGGAGCCGCCTGCGGTCACCTGACCGCGCACCTCTTATACAAATGGACAAAAGGCTGACCGTGCGCCACGATGAGAGCACGTCAGAGAGGACCTTCATGACCGACTCGCCCCTCGATCTCATCGGGTTCGATGCGCTGCTGAGCGATGCCGAGCGCGCCACGCGCGACCGGGTGCGCGCCTTCGTCGACAGTCACGTTCGCCCCGGTATCGCCGAGTGGTACGACCGCGGCGAGTTTCCGCGCGAGCTCATCGCTCCGATGGCGCAGGCCGGTCTGCTCGGCATGCACCTGCAGGGCTACGGCGGCGGCGGTCGTTCCGCGGTCGAGTACGGTCTCGCGGCGGCGGAGCTCGAGGCCGGCGACAGCGGCATTCGCACGTTCGTGTCGGTGCAGGGCTCGCTCGCCATGACCGCGATCCACACCTTCGGCTCTGAGGATCAGAAGCAGCAGTGGCTGCCCGGCATGGCGGCGGGCGAGATCATCGGATGCTTCGGCCTCACCGAGCCGAATGCCGGCAGCGACCCGGCCTCGATGCAGACCTTCGCACGCCGCGACGGCGACGACTGGGTCATCTCGGGGTCGAAGCGGTGGATCGGCCTCGCGTCGATCGCCGACATCGCCGTGATCTGGGCGCAGACCGAGGCGGGCATCCGCGGCTACATCGTGCCCACCGAGAGCGCAGGCTTCACCGCCACGCCGATCGGGCAGAAGCTGTCGATGCGCGCCTCCATTCAGTGCGACATCGTGCTCGACGAGGTGCGCGTGCCCGCCGACGCCCAGCTGCCCGGCGCGGAGGGACTGCGCGGACCCTTCACGTGCCTCAACCAGGCCCGCTACGGCATCATGTGGGGCGTCATGGGCGCTGCGCTCGACAGCTACCGCGCCGCGCTCGACTACGTCTCGCAGCGCGAGGTGTTCGGCAAGCCCGTCGCGGCGTACCAGCTCACCCAGCAGAAGCTTGTCGACATGGCGCTCGAGATCGACAAGGGCTTCTTGCTCGCGCTGCAGCTCGGGCGACTGAAAGACGCGGGGCAACTGCAGCCGCACCAGATCTCGGTCGGCAAGCTCAACAACACGCGCGAGGCGATCGCGATCGCGCGCGAGGCCCGAGCGATGCTCGGCGGCAACGGCATCACGCTCGAGCACTCGCCCCTGCGGCACGCCAACAACCTCGAGTCGGTGCGCACCTACGAGGGCACCGACGACGTGCACACGCTCATCCTCGGCAACGCGATCACCGGCATCGCGGCCTTCCGCTGAGGCTGGGGCTAGGCCCCGACGCGCTCGGGCACCACGGTCGGGTGGGTTCCCGCCATCGTCTCGAGCACGCGCACGACTTGCGAGCTGTAGCCGTACTCGTTGTCGTACCAGACATAGACGATGAGGTTGTCGCCCGTGCAGATGGTCGCGAGCCCGTCGACGATGCCGGCCCGGTGCGAGCCGATGAAGTCGGTCGACACCACCTCGGGCGACTCGATGTAGTCGATCTGCTGGCGCAGGCTCGAGTGCAGCGAGGTCTCGCGCAAGAAGTGGTTGACCTCGTCGCGCGTCGTCGGCCGCTCGAGCCGCAGGTTGAGAATCGCCATCGAGACGTCGGGCGTCGGCACGCGGATGGCGTTGCCCGTGAGCTTGCCCTCGAGCGCGGGCAGCGCCTTGGCGACGGCCTTGGCGGCCCCCGTCTCGGTGATGACCATGTTGAGCGCTGCCGACCGGCCGCGTCGGTCGCCCTTGTGGAAGTTGTCGATGAGGTTCTGGTCGTTGGTGAACGAGTGCACGGTCTCGACGTGCCCGTGCACGATGCCGTACTCGTCGTCGAGCACCTTGAGCACGGGCGTGATCGCGTTGGTCGTGCACGACGCGGCCGTCACGATGCGCTGCTCGGGCCCGATCGACTCGTGATTGATGCCGTGCACGACATTCGGCAGCGCGCCCTTGCCGGGCGCCGTCAGCAGCACGCGCGCGACTCCCGTCGATCGCAAGTGCTGCGAGAGCCCGTCTTCGTCGCGCCAGCGGCCCGTGTTGTCGACGACGATCGCGTCGTGAATGCCGTAGGCGGTGTAGTCGATCTCAGCCGGGTCGTCCGCGTAGATGACCTGGATGAGCGTGCCGTTGGCGAGAATGGTGCCCGCCTCCTGGTCGACTGAGATCGAGCCGTCGAACGGCCCGTGCACCGAGTCGCGCCGCAGCAGGCTCGCACGCTTCACGAGGTCGTTCTCGCCGCCGCGACGCACGACGATGGCCCGCAGGTGCAGACCGGCACCGTTGCCGGCGTGAGCGATCAGGATGCGCGCGAGCAGCCGCCCGATGCGCCCGAAGCCGTACAGCACGACGTCGGTGCCGCCCGCGTTGCGCGGCGCCCGCTGCGTGGGCGCGAGCGCGTCGCGCAGGTAGTCGACGAGCGACCGCCCGCCACCGTGCTCGTCGTAGTCGAGCAGCAGTCTCGCGATGTCGAGCGACGCGGGGCCGTGGTCGAGCGTGAGCAGAGCATCCAGCACCCGCTTCGTCTGCTCGAGCGGAAGAGCCGCACCCGTGACGTGGTGGGCGTAGCGGTGAGCCTTGATCACGCCGATCGCCGACTGGTTGATGAGACGCCGACCGTGGATCGACGTGATCACCCCGTGCTCGCGGTACAGGCGTCCGATGAGGGGAATGAGCTGCTCGGCAAGAGTCTCGCGAGCCTTCCAGGCATCGCGCTGGGCGAGAACGTCGTCGGTCATGCCTCAACGCTATCGACCGTGCGGGCCTCGTTCGGGCCCGCACGGTCGTCTCAGCTCATCAAGATTCGGTGTTCTTGCGCCGCGGTGAAGCCGAGCTCGCCGCGCCCTTCGCGACTGCGGCGCCCGTCGCCTCGCCGACGACCTTGCCGTTGATGAGCTCGGCGATGTCGATGCCCACGAGGTCTTTGATGATCTTCGTCGACGTGGCGAGCTGCCCGGCGACGTTCTCGCCGAGCTGGTTGGTGCCCGTGCCGTCGGACGAGATGACGGTCATGTTCTGGATGGCCCCCAGCGGTTCGGCGGCGGCGCGCACGATTTCCGGCAGCTGGTCGATGATGCGCTGCTTGAGCAGCGCCTCAGCGCGCTCGGCGAGCGCTTCGGCCTGCGCCCGCGTCGAGTCGGCCTCGGCCGTGCCACGTGCGCGAATGGCGCTGGCCTCGGCGTCACCTTCTGCCTTGAGAGCCTCTGACGCCGCGATGCGCGCTTCACGGGCAGCGTTGGCCGCGGCGACAGCCGCCGCCGCTGAGGCAGCAGCCTCTTTCTCGACCGTGTAGGCCTGCGCGTCGGCAACCGCGCGCACCTCGGCATCAAGCTCTTGCTTGCGCAGGCCGACGCGCCGCTGGGCGGTGACCTCCTGCTGGCTCACGACCTCCTGCTGCGCGATCGCCTCTGCCAGCGGTGCAGACTGCGAGGCTTCGGCCTGTGCTTTGTCGGTCTCTTTCTTGATGGCAGCATTCCGAAGGTCCAGCTCGCGCTGGCTTTCGGCGATCTTCTGCGCCGCGATGATGCGGGCCTCCTCCGATGCCTGCTGGGCCTGGGCCTCGGCGATCTCGGCGACCTGACGAACGCGCGCAGCCTCCGCACGACCGAGGTCGCGGATGTAGTTGTTGTCGTCATCGATCTCTTTGATCTGCAGGGTGTCGATCTGCAGACCCTGAATGTCGAGGGCCTCGCGCACCGCATCGAGCACCTGTTCCTGCAGTGCCGAACGGTTGGTGATGATCTCGGTGACGGTGAGTTGGCCGACAATGGCACGCACAGAACCGCTCAGCACCTCTTCGGTCGACGATTCGATCTGGTCTTGCTGGTTCAAGAAGCGCTGGGCGGCGGCGCGCACCATGGCCTCCGAACCGCCGACCTTGACGACGGCGACGGCGTTGACGCGAATCGTGATGGCGTCACGGGTCTGCGCAGTGGCCTGCACGTTGAGCTGCCGCGACCGCAGGCTGAGCTTGAAGTAGGCCTCGATGATCGGCTTGACGAAGACGCGCGAGCCGAAGACGACCTTCTGGCCCACGTTCTCCTTCTCGTGGTTCTGCTCGCGCTCTTTCGGCGTGCGCTGGCGAGAGGTGACGATGATCGCCTCGTCGGGCTTCGCCACCTTGATCGAGCGCAGCAGCACGATGATGACGATGAGGGAGATGACGACGGCAACGCTGATGCCGACGATCTGCGTGAAGAACTGATTGATCGAGTCGAGGAACATAGGCCCAGTATGGCCGAGTCGAGGGATGTTCGGGGGCGGCTATTCGGCGGCGGCGAGCTGGCCGCAGGCTCCGTCGATCTCTTTGCCGCGGGTGTCGCGCAGCGTCGTCGGAATTCCGGCGTCGTCGAGCCGGCGCACGAACTCGCGCATGACCGCGGGCTCTGAGCTCGTCCAGATCGAGCCGGGAGTGGGATTCAGCGGAATCGGGTTGACGTGCACCCAGCCGCGACCCCGCTCGAGCAGCTTCTGGGCGAGCAGGTCGGCCCGCCAGGCGTGGTCGTTCATGTCTTTGATGAGCGCGTACTCGATCGACACCCGCCGGCCGGTCGCGTCGAAGTAGGCGCGCGCGGCATCGAGGGCCTCATCGACCTTCCAGCGCGAGTTGACGGGGATGAGCTCGTCGCGCAACTGGTCGTCGGGCGCGTGCAGGCTCAGCGCGAACGTGACGGGAATCTTCTCCTCGGCGAGCTTCAGGATGGCCGGCACGAGTCCGACCGTCGACACAGTGATGTGCCGAGCGCTCATGCCGAGCCCGTGCGGCTGCGGCTCGACCATCGTGCGCAGAGCATCCATCACCCGGTTGTAGTTGGCGAGCGGCTCGCCCATGCCCATGAAGACGATGTTGCTCACGCGCTCGGGAGTCGTCTCGCCGCGCTTCTTGCCGCCGAGCTCGCCCGCGGCGATCGCCGCATTGGCCTGCACGATCTGATCGATGATCTCGGCGGCCGACATGTTGCGCGTGAGCCCCGCCTGGCCCGTGGCGCAGAACGGACAGTTCATGCCGCAACCGGCCTGGCTCGAGACGCACAGCGTGATGCGGCCCGGGTAGCGCATGAGCACGCTCTCGACGAGCGCTCCGTCGTGCAGCTTCCAGAGGAACTTGATGGTGTCGCCGTTGTCGGTACGCAGCCGTCGCACCTCGGTCAGTAGCGGCGGCAGCATGCCGGCGACGAGCTCGTCGCGCTGGGCGGCGGGCAGGTCGGTCATCGCCGCGGGGTCGGTCGTGTAGTGGGTGAAGTAGTGGGTGCTCAGCTGCTTGGCGCGAAAACCGGGCAGCCCGAGCTCGGTCACGCGCTCGACGCGCTGCTCGGGGGTCAGGTCGGCGAGGTGCACCGGCGGCTTGCCGCGCTTCGGCTCGGCGAACTGCAGCACCGGGCGCCCGTCGGGGCCCATCTTCTGCTGCCAGCCCTCGGTCGTCGGGCGCACCTGCGGGCGAGCATCCGTCGTCGACGGCGGGGTCGCGACAGCGCCGTTGTTGCGGATGCCGCGCTCAGAAGCCATGTCTCCAGGGTACGGCCTCGCGACCCTCCGGCTTCCTGCCACGGTGAGGGCTGAGCCGAGACGCGCCTGCCAGAGACCATAGGTCTTCCTGTGCGTGGGCACCGGGGAGAACCCCGCGCCGTACCATGAAGGCGCGGCAACCCCAGACCCTGGTCGGCGCACTCGTCTTCTCGCCCCGGTCTGGAGTCTTCGTGACAACCACTGCACCCCGCGTCGTGAGCACACGCCCTCGGCCGGTCTCACCTGAGCCTCAGGGCGACTATCGCGAGATCGCCCTGACCGTGCGCGGCGCCGGGCTGCTCGAGCGTCGACACGCCCACTACTGGGTGCGCCTCATCGCGCTGCCCGTGATCGCGGCGATCGGCATCGCGATCTTCATCATCATCGGAGACACCTGGTGGCAGCTCATCACCGCTGCCGTCGCGGGCATGCTCTTCACGCAGGCCGCGTTTCTCGGCCACGACGCCGCGCATCGGCAGATCTTCACGTCGGCGCGATGGAACCTCTGGACGAGCTACATCGTCGCCGACCTCTTCGTGGGCCTGAGCATCGGCTGGTGGCAGACCAAGCACACCGCCCACCACCTCTACCCGAACCAGGTGGGGCAGGATCCAGACATCGAGATGCCGGTCATCGCGGTCACCCCCGCGAAGGTCGCCGAGACACGGTCGCGCCCGCTGCGCTGGCTCATGCAGCACCAGGGCGCACTGTTCTTTCCGCTGCTCATGTTCGAAGGCATCTCGCTGCACCTCTCGGCGCTGCATCGCGTGTTCTCGCGCGAACCCGTTCCGCACCGCGCCGTTGAGATCACCTTCCTCATGATCAGGCTGGGCGGATTCGTCGCCCTCGTGTTCTGGGTGCTCTCCCCCGGTGTCGCCGTGGCGTTCCTCGCCGTGCAGCTCGCGGTCTTCGGTGTCGCCATGGGCGCATCGTTCGCCCCCAACCACAAGGGCATGCCCGTCGTGCCTGCGGGCATCCGCCTCGATTTCCTGACCCGGCAGGTCATGATGAGCCGCAATGTGCGCGGCGGTCGTGCCATCGACATCCTGCTCGGCGGGCTCAACTACCAGGTCGAGCACCATCTGTTTCCGACCATGCCGAGGCCGAACCTCCGTCGAGCGGCACCGATGATCGAGTCGTACTGCCGAGATCGAGGCATTCCCTACACGAGCACGGGTCTCTTCGAGTCGTACGGCATCGTGATCCGCTATATCAATCGCGTCGGACTGAGCGAGCGCGACCCCTTCGAATGCCCGATGCTGCAGCAGCGCGCGAGCATCTGACGGCCCGCGCTCATGCGAGGGCATACCGTTAACCCATGACGCCTCACGACGACACGACCCGCACCGAGGCCGATAGCGCCCCCACGACCCCTCCGTTCAGCGAGCTGGGGCTCAGCGATGCCGTGCTCGCGGCCCTCGCCGACGTCGGCTACGAGACGCCGAGCGCGATTCAGGCCGCCACGATCCCTGCACTGCTGGCCGGCCGCGATGTCGTCGGCCTCGCCCAGACCGG
>SXMG01000080.1 GCA_005778835.1 Actinomycetota bacterium | reverse complement strand
GGATCTTCTTGTCGCCAGCGGCCTCGAGAACGACGTCGAACGAGTCCTTCTCCTCGACCTCTTCGGCAGCGGCGCCGCCACCGGCGGGGCCGGCCGCAGCCACGGCGACGGGCGCCGCAGCGGTGACCTCGAAGACCTCTTCGAACTTCTTGACGAACTCGCTGAGCTCGATGAGCGAGAGCTCCTTGAACGCCTCGATGAGGTCGTCAGTGCTGAGCTTGGCCATGATTTCTCCTTCTTGCAGGGTTGGTGTGGTTGGTCGTCGACCGGACAGCTGGAACTAGTTGCCCGACTCTTGCTTCTGCCGCAGTGCGTCCACCGCGCGCGCGGCCTGAGCCAGCGGCGCGTTGAACATGTAGGCGGCGCCGAACAGCGAGGCCTTGACGGCGCCGGCAAGCTTCGCCAGCACCACCTCTCGGCTCTCGAGGTCGGCGAGCTTGGTGACCTCGGCGGCGTCGAGAGGCTTGCCGTCGAGGTAGCCGCCCTTCACCACGAGGTTGGGGTTCGCCTTGGCGAAGTCACGCAGGGCCTTGGCGACGGTCACGGGGTCTCCGTGCACGAACGCCAGCGCGGAGGGACCAGCGAGCATGTCATCGAGCGAGTCGATGCCTGCCTGGTTCGCCGCGATCTTGGTCAGCGTGTTCTTCACCACGGCGTACGACGCGTCTGCACGGATGTTGCTGCGCAGCGTCTTCAGCTGCGCGACCGTGAGACCGCGGTACTCGGTCAGCAGAACGGCAGTCGAGCTGGAGAACAGTTCCTTCAGCTCGGCGACCGATGCTTCCTTGTTCGCCATGGTGCTCCTCAATGTTTGTCGTGGGTCTCACCACGACCACGCGGAGCGCTGCTCGATGAGCGGCGCGAACCCGGCACACATGACAAAAGGCCCCTGCGCATGAGCACGAGCCTCGTCGATCACCCCTTCATGAAGCGGGATGCTCGGTATCAGTTCTGTACACCTGCGCGGGCCGTCGTCCGCTTCGTGAGAAGCGTGCGAGCCTTCGGTCATCACGATCTGCGAGCAAACACTGTCTGCGAGCAGGCATGACGACAACCGGCGGTCTATGGCAAGAGGCCAGCATACGTCACGCAGAGCACTCGCCGCAAAAGCGGCTGCGGCCCCCTACTGGCCGTCGAGCCAGGAGTGGCTCGGCGCATAGCCGAGGTCGCGCCGCGCGGCGTCGATCGAGAGCAGGGTCTCGCGGCCGACGAGCGGGCGCGTGAGCGGAACATCCGCGAATTCTGCCGCCATCAACTCAGCCGAATCGCGACGCATGACGGTGTCGGCGGCGGCGATGATGTAGGTCTCGTAGCCGGGGCCGCGCACGGCCAGCGCCCGCTCGACCGCGTGCGCACCGTCGCGACGGTCGATGTAGCCCCAGAGGTTCCAGCGGCGCACCGCCGGGTCGTCCTGCCACGAGTCGAACTCGGCGTAGTCGTCGGGCGCCATGACGTTGCTGAACCGCAGGCCGGTGATCGAGAGGGCAGGATCGATGCGGCAGAGCTTTCTGCCGAGCTCTTCCTCGAGGTGCTTGCCGACGGCGTACATGAAGTTCGGGCGCGTCGGCTGGCTCTCGTCGATCGGCGCCGCGGGGGGCGGCTCGGTGAGCGGCAGCCCGAGCAGGGTCTCGCTAGAGGCGTGCACGATGCGGGCGATGCCGGCCCGACGAGCGGCCTGGAAGACAGCGATCGTCATGGCCAGGTTGTCCTGCAGCAGCACCGTATCGGGGCGGATGCCCGGCGCGGGGCTTGCCGCCAGGTGAACGACGGCGTCGAGCCCGTCGTGGCGCTCTTCGACCCCTGCCAGCGCATCGAGCACCTGCCCGGTGTCCGTGAGGTCGACGCGCACGAACCCCTCACCCGGTGCGCCGACGGCGTCGAGCCCGGTGACGGAGTGGCCGGTCTCGACCAGGTGGGTGACCACGGCCTGCCCGAGCTTGCCGGCTGACCCGGTGACGGCGATGCGCATGCGTCGAGCCTAGGCGCTCGCCGCAGCGGGCTCGGCGATCGCGGCGGCAGGCTGAGCACCCTCCGGCCGGCCGAGCGGCAGGCTCACCCGGAAGACGGTCTCGCCCGGCCGCGACGAGAAGGTGACCTCGCCGTCATGCGCCTGCACAACGGCCGAGACGATCGCGAGGCCGAGCCCAGTCGAGCCCGTCGCGCGCGAGCGCGAGGTATCGGCGCGCGCGAAGCGCTCGAAGAGCACGGGCTGCACGTCGGGCGGAATGCCCGGGCCGGTGTCGGTGATGGTGATGAGCGCGCGCTTCTCGAGCACCCCGAGCGCGGCCGTCACGCGCGTGCCCTCGGGGGTGTGGATGCGGGCGTTCGCGAGCAGGTTGGCGACGACCTGGTGCAGCCGGTGCTGGTCGCCCGCGACGACGACCGGCGTGCTCGGCAGGCGCTCGACCCAGTCGTGGGCGGGCGAGGTCGCGCGAGCATCCGCCAGCGCGTCGGCGACGACCGAGGCGAGGTCGACCGGGTCGCGGCGCAGCTCTCGGCCCTCATCGAGGCGCGCGAGCAGCAGCAGGTCGTCGACGAGCTCTGACATGCGCACCGACTCCGACTCGATGCGCGACAGGGCGTGGCGGATGTCGTCGGGCAGCTCGTGCCCGCTGCGGCGTGTCAGCTCGCTGTAGCCCCGGATGGCGGCGAGCGGGGTGCGCAGCTCTTGGCTCGCGTCGGCGACGAACTGCCGCACCTTCTGCTCGCTCGCCTGCCGGGCGTCGAAAGCGTTCTGCACGTGCTCGAGCATGCGGGTGAAGGCTGCACCGAGCTGGCCGACCTCGGTGGCCGGGTCGGTGTCGAGCGTCGGCAGCCGTTCGGCGAGCGCGACCGTGCCGCGATCGAGCGGCAGGGCCGTGACGGCGGTCGCGGCCTCGCGCACGCGCGTGAGCGGGCGCAGTCCGAGCCGCACGACCTCGCGACCCAGCACGGCGGCCACGATGAGGATTCCGCCGAGGATGGCGGCGATGACGGCGCCGAGCCGCGCGACGGTGGTCGTGACCTCGCGCATCGAGATGCCGACGATCAGCAGCGTCTCACTGTCGGTCGCCGTGGTGAGCACGCGGAACTCGCCGAGGCCGTTCGGCAGCCGCACCGTGTCGGGCTCGCCCGAGGTGCGCGCGGCGAGCACCCGCACCTGCAGGGGCGAGAGCTCGCGCACGATCGCGTTGTCGTCGAGGTAGGCCGCGACCGCCGAGCCGTCGCTCTGCACGATGCCGATGAGCGAGCCGAGCGGCAGGCCCGGACCCTCGAAGCTCGACGCAGGGCCGCGACCGGGTGCCGCGATGCGCTCGAGGCGGCTCGTCGTGATGCGCAGCTCGTCGTCGAGCTGGGCGACGAGGTTGGCGCGCACGAAGAACACGCTGAGCACGCCGATCGCGAGAGTCGCCATCATGAGCAGGACGAGGATGCCCGCGACCAGTCGCTGGCGCAGCGACCAGCCGCTCGCCATCAGTTGACCGGCTTGATGAGGTAGCCCACGCCGCGAACGGTGTGGATCATGGCGGGCCCGAGACTGTCGATCTTCTTGCGGAGGTACGAGATGTAGATCTCGACGATGCTCGAGCGGCCGCCGAAGTCGTAGCTCCAGACGCGGTCGAGAATCTGCGCCTTGCTGAGCACGCGCTTGGGGTTGCGCATCAGGTAGCGCAGCAGCTCGAACTCGGTCGCCGTGAGCTCGACCTCGGTGTCGCCGCGGCGCACCTCGTAGCTCTCCTCGTTGAGCACGAGATCGCCGACGCGAATCTCGGGGTCGGCGCGCTCGCTGATCACGAGCGCGCTGCGGCGGATGAGCCCGCGCAGCCGCGCGACGAGCTCTTCGAGGCTGAAGGGCTTGGTGACATAGTCGTCGCCGCCCGCGGTGAGCCCGACGACGCGGTCATCGACCGAGTCTTTCGCCGTGAGGAAGAGCACGGGCACGTCGGTGCCATCAGCACGCAGACGTCGCAGCACCTCGAGGCCGTCGAGGTCGGGCAGCATGATGTCGAGCACGACGACGTCGGGCGCGAACTCGCGGCCGTGCTGCAGCGCTTGTTGTCCGGTGAGGGCGGTGCGGACATCCCACCCCTCGTACCGCAGCGCCATCGAGACCAGGTCGGCGAGCGAAGGCTCGTCGTCGACGACGAGAGCGCGCACGGGCGAACCGTCGGGGCGGGTGAGCCGGGGGACCTCAGGAAGAACGTCGTCAGCCATGAGCCCAGTCAGCCCGACAAACCTATGAGCCTGCTTGGAGACGGCCCTGCGAGGGTGCGCGCGGGCGGAGATGCATCGAGCCCCGGCCGCGAGGGGAAGCGGGCCGGGGCTCGGGGAGCCGGTTCGGGCGGCTCAGGCGCGGTGTGCTCCGCGCGGCTTGCGCCCGCCGGCGCCGGCGATGGCGGCCATGAGGCCGAAGAAGCCGGTCACCGACGCGATCATCACCAGGGGAACGGAGATCATGGCAGTCACCTCGGGTCGGGATTCGGGCTCAGTGCGGGCGGGCCCTGCTCGGATCAGGGTGTCCGCACTGTGGGGGACCGGATGTGTCCCCCATGCATCCAGTGTGCGTTATGCGAACACTCATCGCAGTCCCCCCTCTGGGGGTGTTCCGGTCCCCAATAAGGGGGACCGGCGGATTCACTTTCTCGAGCCCGTGCGCGAGATGCGGATGATGCCGGCACCGACGAGACCGATGACCGCCGCGATGAGAATGACGTAGAAGGCGACCGAGAGATACCCGTTTGCGGAGGTCTCGGGGTTCAGGAACGGATAGGGGTACCAGCCGCCGTCCAGCAGAGGATCGTACGTGACGGCGCCGCGGATGAGCGTGTAGACCGCCCAGACGATCGGGAAGGCGACGATCGTGGCGATGTGCTTCCACTCGAGCCGCAGTCGGCCGGGAGCGAAGATCCAGTCGGCCAGCAGGTAGAGCGGACCCCACAGGTGCAGGATCTCGTTCGACCAGTCGAGCGTCGAGCCCTGAGGCAGTTCGATGCCCCGCAGCAGCAGGTTGTAGACGATGCCGGTCGTCACCATGAAGGTCGTCGCGACGGCCCGCAGCACCGTGAACCACATCGGGTTCTTCTGCAGCAGAGTGAGCCCCACCGCCATGACGAGCACGACGGTCGCGAGAATGTTCGACTCGATCGTGAAGAAGCTGAAGAAGTTCACGAGGCGGAACGGGATGTCGGTGAGGCCCTGCGCCTGCCAGAAGGCGATCGAGGTCACGATCTGGCCGACGACGGCGGCACCGATGGCGAGCGCCGCGACGATGCGCAGCACGACGAAGAGAGCGGTCATGTCGGCCTTCCGGTCGGGCGCTGCAGGTGGGGCGCCACTGCTCGCGCTTCGTGGTCATGCTACGGGCCGCGACCCGCTGATCGCAGGATTCTCGGCACCGTGACACGGCGTTAACACGCCTGACCCCCGCGTCGTGTTCACTGGTCGCAAGCAAGGGGAGGAAACCCGCGATGACGACGATGCGCGCGATGGTGGCGACAGGGGCCGGGGGGCCCGAGGTGATCGAGCAGGCCGACTGGCCGATTCCGGTGCGGGCCGGGGCAGAGGTGCTCGTGCGCGTGCTCGCCTCGAGCATCAACCCGATCGATGCGAAGACCCGGGCCGGCCGCGGGGCTGCGGGCGCCATCCGCTCGTATCCGGTGATCCTCGGTCACGATCTCGCGGGGGTCGTCGAGCAGCCCGCCTACGAGGCCCACGCCCTGCAGCCGGGTCGCGCGGTCTACGGCATGACGCTCGTGCCGCGCTTCGACGGCACGCACGCCGAGTACGCCTCGGTGCCCGAGATGTTCCTCGCACCCAAGCCGACGAGCCTCAGCTTCGCCGAAGCCGCCGCGGTGCCGCTCGCCGCCCTCACCGCGTGGGGCATGGTCGTCGATGTCGCTCACGCCCACGAGGGTCAGAAGATGCTCATCCATGCGGGGGCGGGCGGAGTCGGCCACTTCGCGGTGCAACTGGCCGCCTACTTCGGCGCCACGGTGACGGCCACGTGCTCGACGCGCAACGTGTCGTTCGTGCGCGAGCTCGGAGCGAGTCGCGTCATCGACTACTCGACATCACGCTTCGACGACGAGGTCTCGCAGCACGATGTCGTCATCGATCTCATCGGCAACGTGCGCGATGACACGGGCTCCCGCTCCCTCGCGACCCTGCGGCCCGGCGGCCTCATCGTGAACGCGCCGACGGGCAGCTGGCCGACCATGCTCGACGAGGCCGCGGCCGCGGGCGTGCGCGCCACGACCTACAAGCTGTCGCCCAGCGCGGCGACCCTCTCCGTGCTGACTCGCATGTTCGACGCAGGCGACCTGCGCGTGCACCTCGACCGCGTCGTGCCGCTCCAGCAGCTCGCCGAGGCGCATCGGCTCATCGACGAGGGCCACACGCGCGGCAAGATTGCTATCGAGGTCGCCCGCGAGTGACGCCCGTGAACACCTGCTGGCGCTCGCGCACGTAGTCGTCCTCGACGACCTCGCCGACCCTGAAGCCCTTCGTGCCGACGACCGCGAAGCCCGCCTTCTCGTAGAACCGATTCGCGCGGGCGTTGTGGATGTTCACACCGAGCCACACGCTCACCGCTCCCTCATCGACCGCGGCCTGCAGCACGTGCTCGACGAGCGCCGACGCGACTCCGCCACCGTGCAGGTCGGGATGCACGTAGAGCTTGCTCAGCTCGGCCGTGGGGCGATGCTGCACCGCGGCCGCGACGTCAGGGTCGGCCGGCTCGCCGTGCACGAGCATCGCGTAGCCCACGAGCTCATCGCCCCGCACGGCCACCAGCACGAGCCGCTGCGGGTCGGCGAGGTACTGCTCGAAGGCCGCGCGGCTCAAGTGCTGCTCGATGAACGCGGCCTTCGCCGCCTCGGTCGTCGACGGCGGGCAGGCGAGCGGAAAGGTGAGTGCCGCGAGGTCGTGCAGCGCCTCGGCCTCGGTCGCCCGTGCTGGACGGATCGCGGCGGTCGACTCGAGCATCCCCCCATTCTGCCCCGGCCGGAGACGCAGAAGGCCCCGCCGAAGCGGGGCCTTCGCGCGTCGCGCCGCAGTAGCGGCGGCGCGACAGACAACTCAGATCGCGTTGACGTCGAGCGGAATGCCCGGGCCGAACGTGGTCGAGACCGAGCCCTTCTGCAGGTAGCGGCCCTTCGAGCTCGACGGCTTGAGGCGCATGACCTCGTCGAGCGCAGCCTTGAGGTTCTCGCTCAGCTGCTCTTGCGTGAACGCCGTCTTGCCGACGATGAAGTGCACGTTCGAGTGCTTGTCGACGCGGAACTCGATATTGCCGCCCTT
>SXMG01000079.1 GCA_005778835.1 Actinomycetota bacterium | reverse complement strand
TGCACGATGCCCGTCACGACACCCATGGCGAAGTTGATCAAGAAGATCTTGCCGAAGAGGCGCGTCAGGTGCAGGTACTTCAGCTTGGCCGTGCGCACCCAGGCGGTCTGGAACATGGCGACGAGAATCACCATGCCGATCGTGAGCGGCACGAAGAGGACGTGGTAGAGGGTCGTGAGACCGAACTGCCAGCGGGCCAACAAGAGCGGATCGAGCCATTCGACCACGAGGGGGTCACCTGCCTTGCAACGAGAGGGTGGGAGTGCGGCGCATTGCCGTGCTCTCGAGCCTAGGAATGCGGCACAGCGCGCACAGGGGCCGAAGGTCCCGAATACCCAGCCTCGTCAGGGATGCCGCGCAGAGGCCGCCACTAGGCTCGGGCCGTGAACGAGTGGCTCGATGCGATTCTCGACCTGGTGCAGGGTGTCGACCCGGCCCTGCGCACGGCACTCGCCGGGCTGTTCATCATGCTCGAGACCACGATTCTGCTGGGCCTCATCGTGCCCGGCGACACCGTCGTGCTCGTCGCGAGCACCGCGGTCGAATCGCCTGCCGAGTACTGGGCCCTCGCCCTCGTCGTCATCGTCGGGGCGCTCACGGGAGGGTCGCTCGGGTTCGCGATCGGTCGGTTCTTCGGGCCACGGCTGCGAGCATCCCGACTGGGTCACCGCATCGGCGAGAAGAACTGGCAGCGCGCCGAGAACTTTCTCGACCATCGCGGCGGCATCGCGGTCTTCGTCTCGCGGTTTCTGCCCGTGCTGCATTCGCTCACGCCCCTCGTCGTCGGCATGAGCACGCTGCGATACCGCACCTTCATGCTGTGGCTCACGCCCGCGTGCATCATCTGGTCGTTCGCCTACGTGTCGGTCGGCTCTGCTGCGGCCGAGGGGTATCGCAGCATCGCCGAATCGCTCGACTACGCCGCCCTCATCTTCGTCGGCGTGATCGCCGGATTCTGGCTGCTGGTCTTCGCCGTCAAGAAGCTGCTCGACCGCTATGTGGCGCGGTTCGCCGACCATCCCGGCGACGGCGACGCCTCCACCCGCGACGACTGACGCGCGGGCGCGAAAAGGGGCGAGCGCCGTGCGGCGCCCGCCCCTCCTGCGACGGGGATGCTGCGGCTGGTTAGCCGAGGAACCCGTTGTCGGTCAGCCACTGCGTGGCGATCTCGGTGAAGCCGAGCTGGTCGACCGTGCTCTGCACGTTGAGGGCGACAAGGCCCTCAGGCGTGAGAGCGGCGCTGACCTCGTTGATGATGTCGATCGCCTCTTGCGGCAGATCGGCCGAGGCGACGGGCACGACGTTCGAGGCCAGGAAGAGACCCTCAGGGTCGGCGAGCGTCACGAGGCCGTTCGAGCCGATGCGCGGGTCGGCGCTGTAGACGTTCGCGACGTTCACGATGCCCTCGAGCAGCGACTCGACCGTGGTGTCTCCGGTGGCCTGGAAGCCGACGGTCACGCCGTAGACGTCGAGCAGACCCGAGGGGCCGTAGGGGCGCTCTTCGAGCTCGGGGAAGCCACCGAGGATGAGTCCGTCGACGCCGGCGAGGTCGCCGATCGACTCGAGGCCGTTGGCCTCGGCGAACTCGGCGGTGACGTTGTAGCTGTCTTGGTCGGTGGCCGACGACTGGTCGAGCACCTGGAGGCCCTCCGGCACGACCTCTTGCAGCTCGGCGAAGACCTCATCGGCCTGCGTCGCGGTCGTGTCGGGGTTCCAGAACTGCAGCAGGTTGCCGGTGTACTCGGGGAACAGGTCGACCTCACCGGCCTCGAGCGCCGGAACGTAGGCGTCGCGCTGCCCGATCTGGAAGTTGCGCTCGACGGTGAAGCCGCCTTCTTCGAGCGCCTGAGCGTCGAGCTCGGCGATGATCTCGTTCGAGTAGTAGGCCTGCGAGCCGATGACGATCGTCTCGGCAGGAGCATCCGTATCCGGCTCGGGCGCCAGCGGGTCGCCCGATGCACACCCTGCCAGGGCCAATGATGCCCCGACCGCGGCTGCCGTCATGGCGAGCCGGCCCTTGTTCCTTGCTGTGAACATGCGTTTGTCTCTTTTCTTCAGGTGGTGGCGGAAGATTCCGCCGTCGCGCGGCGCCCGGTTGGCGTCGTGCGAACATCGGTGTCGCGGCCCGCGCGCACTCCGCGCGGCACCGCATAGCGCTCGAGGATCGCGAAGATCGCGTCGAGCAGCAGCGCGAGAATGATGACGAGGATGGCCGCGCCGAGCATCTGGTCATAGCGACGCAGGGCGATGCCCTGCACGATGTCGTAGCCGAGGCCGCCGAGGTTGACGAACGCCGCGAGCGTTGCGGTCGCGACCACCTGCAACGTCGCGCTCCTCAATCCGCCGAGCAGCAGAGGCAGGCCGAGAGGCACCTCGACCTTCCACAAGATCTGCCACTCTGTCATTCCGACCGCCCGCGCGGCGTCGATCGTGCGGCGGTCGATGACTTCGAGGCCCGCATAGGCGCCGGCGAGAATGGGCGGGATCGCCAGCAGCACGAGCACGAGCACCGTCGACGGCCCCCGCAGGGTCACCCCGGCCAGCATCACGAAGAGGTACAGCAATCCGAAGGTCGGCAATGCTCGCGCGGCGCCCGAGATGCCGACGGCGAGCTCGCGTCCGCGACCGGTGTGACCGATCAGCCAGCCGAGCGGAATCGCGATGAGAGCTGCGGCCGTCATCGCCAGCACCGTGTAGAACAGGTGCTCGCCGACGCGCACGGGGATCGACCCCGCGCCCTCCCAGTTGAGCGGATCAGTGAGCCAGAGCCAGGCCTCGACGAACAGGTTCATGCGACCGCCGCCTTCCGCTGTGCGGACTTCGCCACCCGTGTCCACGGCATGAGCCATCGGCCCAGCAGCACGAGGAGCCCGTCGAACAGGAGGGCGATGATGACGACCATCACGACGCCGGCGAGCACCTGCTCGACGATGCCGCGCTGAAACCCGTTCGTGAACAGGTAGCCGAGGCTCTGCACCCCGACGACGATGCCGACCGTGAGCAGGCTGACGGTGCTCACGGCGACGACGCGGAGCCCCGCCAGCAGCACCGGGCCCGCAAGCGGGAAGTCGACTGTCCAGAACCGGCCCCACCCCGAGTACCCCATGGCTGTCGCCGCCTGCTTGACGCCCTGGTCGACGCTCGCGAGCGCTTCGGCGACCGAGCGAGCCATGATCGCGACGGCATAGATCGTGAGGGCGATCAGCACGTTGGCTTCACTGAGGAACCCGATGCCGAGCAGGGGCGGAAGGATCACGAACAGGGCCAGCGACGGAATCGTGTACAGCAGACCGACGAGCGTCAGCACGAGCCCGCGCGTCAACCGGTAGCGGTACGCCACCCAGCCGAGCGGCAGGGCGATGATGAAGCCCAGCACGATCGGCACGATGCTCAGCCTGATGTGCTGCAGCGTGAGCTGCAGAATCAGGTCGAGGTTGTTGAGAACCCAGGTCACGCCGGGCTCGACTCCACGAGGCGCCCGGCGACGTTGCCGTCGCTGTCGACCAGCACGGAGGCACCATCGATGGTCTGGATGCTCAGCGCACGCTTGCCGCGATCGGCGCCGATGAAGCTCGCCACGAAATCGCTCGCGGGGTTGGCCAGAATCTCGTGGGGCGAGCCCTTCTGCGCGATGTGCGCACCCTTCTCGAGAATGACGACCTGGTCGCCGAGCAGGAAGGCCTCGTCGATGTCGTGCGTGACGACGACGACGGTCTTGCCGAGTTCGCGCTGCAGGCGCAGCAGCTCTTGCTGCAGGTCGGCGCGCACGCTCGGGTCGACGGCACCGAACGGCTCGTCCATGAGCAGGATGTTCGGGTCGACGGCGAGGCCGCGTGCGACGCCGACGCGCTGCTGCTGACCCCCCGAGAGCTGGGCGGGGTAGCGGTCGGCCATCGCGCGGTCGAGTCCGACCGTATCCATGAGCTCGAGCGCGCGAGCGTGCGCGTCCTTCTTGGGCACGCCGTTCAGTCGCGGCACCGTCGCGATGTTGTCGATCACCCGGCGGTGCGGCAGCAGGCCAGAATTCTGCATCACGTAGCCGATGCGCCGGCGCAGCTTGACCGGCTCGATGTCGGCGACGTTCTCGCCGTCGATCTCGAGCGCACCGCTCGACGCGTCGACCATGCGGTTGATCATGCGCAGCAGCGTCGTCTTGCCGCATCCGCTCGATCCCACGAGCACCGTCGTCTGGTGCGAGGGGATCACGAGGCTGAAGTCGTCGACCGCGACAGTACCGTCGTCGAAGACCTTGGAGATGGAGCGGAACTCGATCACGGTGCCCTCTTCCGGTCGCCTGCTGACAGGTCAGCGCACTGGGGTGACGTTCAGCGCGTGTTCAGTCAAACAGCATTCGGCGCCGAGGTCATGCCCGTTCGGATGGATTCTGGGCACTTCTCCAGACGGCCGTAACCGCGGCCGAGGTGACGGCGGTACTAGAGGCGACCGGCGAGCACGGCGCGCAATGCGCGGTCGGTCTCGGCGAGAAGCTCGGCATCGCCGCTCTCGCTGCGGGCGAACACACGAGCGGTCAGCGCGTCGATGAGTTCCACGGCCGTGCCGATCGCCAGCCGAACATCGGCCGAGTCGCTCACACCGTAGTGCGCGACGAGCGCGTCGGTGACGGCTACCGCCAGCATGGCGTTGGCGGTCGCTTCCGTCGACGACGGGCGCAGATCGATGACGTCGCCTGCGCGCAGCGAGCGGTAGCCCGGCTCGGTGCGGAAGAGGTCGACGGTGACAGCGTGCAGCGCGAGCACAGCATCCGTCGCCGAAGCGTGACGACCGGCCGCGAGCTCGTCGGCGGTGCGCACCATGAGCCGCTCGACGTTGCGGGCCGCCAGGCTCTGCAGCACCGCGATGCGGTCAGGGAAGTAGCGGTAGACCGTGCCGATCGAGGCGCCCGCGCGCTCAGCGACCATCGCCGTGGTGAGGCGCTCGTAGCCGATCTCGTCGATCACGGAGGCCGCGGAATCGAGCAGCGTGGCGAGGCGCGCTGTACTGCGAGCCTGAACAGGCTCGTTGCGAATCGGAGCTGCAGACGAGAGCAGCGCTGCGCTGGAATCAATGGTGAGCACGGTGTAACCCTTTCGACGTGCGCCACTGTACTCCCCTGAACTCTGTGACATGAGGATTCGTGGGAAGAACGTTCGTTCTGCGATTCTGCAAGACTGAACACGTGTCGGATGAGAGGGATGCCCCCGAGACCGCGACTCCGGCCAGATGGGCCCTTCGCGCGGTCGCCCTCGAAGACCGCTTTCACCGCTTCCGCGCACGATGGGGCCGACGTCGGGGGCTCGAGCCCGTCGTGATCCCTTACAGCGGCTACGGCGGCGACGGCTGGATCCGGGTGCTCTGCCGCGTGCTGCTCGCCCGGCCCTCGAAGACCGCCAAGACGCGCACGACGATTCGGGGTTGGCGCAGCTTCGTGAGCATCCCCGTCGCCGACAGCACCGTGACCGTGCGCATCGGCGACCAGCAGTTCGAGGTGACCGCCGACCGCGGGGGTGTCGTCGACGTCGATCTCGCGGTCGACCTCGAGCCGGGGTTGCGCACGATCACCCTGCAGGCGCCGGGGTCAGACCCGGTCGAGGCGCGCATCTACGTCGTGCGCCCCGAAGCGCGACTGGGCGTCGTCTGCGACATCGACGACACCGTCATGGTCACCGCTCTGCCACGGCCGTTCTTGGCGGCGTGGAACACCTTCGTGCTCGATGAGCACGCTCGCAGGCCCGTGCCCGGCATGGCGGTCATGCTCGAGCGACTGGTGCGCGAGAACCCCGGCTCACCCGTCATCTACCTCTCGACAGGGGCGTGGAACGTGGCGCCGACCCTCGACCGGTTCATGAGCCGGCACCTCTACCCGGCGGGCACGATGCTGCTGACCGACTGGGGGCCGACGCACGACCGCCTGTTCCGGAGCGGTCGCGACCACAAGCGCAGCAGTCTCGAACGGCTGGCGAGAGAGTTTCCGGATGTTCGCTGGGTGCTCATCGGCGATGACGGGCAGCACGACGAAGAGCTCTACCGCGACTTCAGCGAGGCGTTTCCGCAGAATGTGGCGGCGATCGCCATCCGCCAGTTGTCGACGCCCGAGGCTGTGCTCGCCGGCGGTCGCAGCCGAGGAGACGACGCACCGCGCGATCGAGGAGACGGCCCGCCGTGGGTCTGGGCGCCCGACGGGGCCGGGCTCGCCGAGCAGCTCGCGACCTTGGGGCTCATCGCCGACGACGATCCCTCCTGACGGTCACACGACAATCGAACATCAGTTCGATACGATGGTGCCGTTCGGTCAACCGGTTCTCGGGAGGTGCGCGTGCCGCGTCGCCTGTCGCGCAGACCAGGGCCCGAGCATCCTGTGCTCTTCACCGATGCCTCTGACATTCCCGTGCCCATCGAGCCGACGCGGCCGCGGGCAGCCGCGCAGATGGTCGAGTACCGTCCGCTGCTCGCCGCCGCCGAGACCACCGATCTCGCGGCGCTCACCGACCGCTCGATCGGGCAGTCCGTCACGATCGCCGGCGAGCGGCGCCCGCGCGACGCGCTGACGACGGCCGAGCTGCTGCTCGACGACGGCACCGCGGTCGTCGGGCTCACGACACGCGCAGACGCACCGCGCTCCGTGCGCGAGTCGCTGTCAGCGCGCTTCCTGCTCGTCACGGGCACGGTGCGCGAGCGCGAGGGCGAGCTGCAGTTGCAGGTCGAGCAGGCCGGAGACCTGCGCACCATCGCCCGAGACTGGCCTCCGCGCCGGTGAGAGTGTTCTCATCTGCCCGGCCGCGCGCGGGTCGCACGGCGATAATGAAGCCATGGCCAGTGCTGCGCTCCCCCGCATCTCGGTGCGGTCGCGCATTCTCGCGGTGATCCTCATCGTCACGAGTCTCGGCATGGCGGTCTCGGGCTTCGCGGCGTACATCGTGCAGCGCGACCGAGTGCTGAGCACGATCGACGACGAACTGCTCGCCAACGTCGAGGCCGCGCGCGGCATCGTCACCGGCGAATCAGCGGTGCAGGACGGCACGACCGCGACGGTGCCCGAGAGCACCGCGACGACCTTCACCACCGTCGAAGACGCGTTGAGCGCGGTCATGTCGCGCCTCGTGCCGGGGCGGCATGAGAGCAGCGTGGCCATCATCGACGGCGCGGCGCGCTTCATTCCCGGCACCGAGATCGCCTTTCACCTCGAAGACGACCCGGCCTTCATCGAACGGGTCTGGAACGAAGCGAGCTCAGGAAGCGTCACTCTCGGAACCGCGGTCACGACCGTGGGCACGCTGCGGTACGTCTCGGTGCCGGTCGAGATCGCGGGGAGCGAGCAGTCGGGCGCGTACGTGACGGCGGTGGATGCGCAGCGCGCCGTCGACGAGGTGGCAGGCGCCTTCCTCACCTACGCGGGGCTCGCCCTGCTTTCGCTCGGGGCGATCGGGGTTGCCGGCTGGTTCGTCGCCGGGCGGCTGCTCGCGCCTCTGCGCACGCTCGCTGAGACCGCCTCGCGCATCACGGCGGAAGACCTGTCGGAGCGCATCCCCGTCAACGGCAATGACGACGTCTCGGCGCTCACCGAGACGGTCAACGCCATGCTCGACCGCATCGACGAGGCGCTCACCAGCCAGCGCCAGCTGCTCGACGACGTGCGGCACGAGCTCAAGACGCCCATCACGATCGTGCGGGGCCACCTCGAGCTGCTCGACGCGACGAAGCCCGACGAAGTGCGCGCGGCCCGCGACATCGCCATCGACGAACTCGACCGCATGGCGGGGCTCGTCGACGACATCGACGCCCTCGCGCGCGCCGAGCACCTCTCCACGCTCGCCGAGCCGACCGACATCGCCGACTTCACGACCCTGGTGTTCAGCAAGATGCAGGCGATTCCCGATCGACGCTGGCAGCTCGAGTCGACCGCCGAGGTCGTCGCCCCGCTCTCCTCCGCCCGCATCACCCAGGCCTGGCTGCAGCTCGCCGACAACGCGGCGAAGTACTCGGCGGCCGACTCGCTGGTCCGTGTGGGCAGTACGGCCTACGCAGGCTCGGTGGAGTTCTGGGTCGCCGACGAAGGCCCGGGCATTCCCGAGGGGGCCGAACGTCGCATCTTCGAGCGGTTCGGCCGCGCAGACACCGGCCGCGGCGTCGGTGGTTCGGGCCTCGGCCTGCCGATCGTCGCGGCGATCGCTCGAGCGCACGGAGGCTATGTGAGCCTCGAGACCTCGCCGGAAGGCTCGCGATTCGGCATCGTCGTTCCGACCGTCGACGCTGGCACGGCCCCGCCACCGCCGGCAGAGGGCTTCGCCGAACCGTCAGAACCCGCCCCGGCCGCGGTATCAAGGAGCGCCTCGTGACCAGCATTCTCATCGTGGAAGACGAGAAGCGCATCTCGTCGTTCATCGAGAAGGGCCTCTCAGCGGCCGGGTACTCGCCCACGGTCGTCGACGACGGGCTCGCCGCACTCGACTACGTGGCCACAGGCTCGTTCGAACTCGTGCTGCTCGATGTCGGCCTGCCCGGCATCGACGGCTTCGAGGTGCTCACGCGCCTGCGTGCCCGCGGCGAGACCATGCCGATCATCATGCTGACCGCCCGCACGAGCGTCGACGACACCGTCACGGGTCTCGACGGGGGCGCCAACGACTACTTGCCGAAGCCCTTCAAGTTCGATGAGCTCATGGCGCGCATCCGCCTACGCCTTCGCGAATCGGGTCAGCAGTCGGTCGCCGAGACGGTGCTGCGGCACGGCGATATCGCCCTCGACCTCACCACTCGGCGGGTGACCGTCGGCACTCAGACCAACGATCTCTCGGCGCGCGAGTTCGCGCTCGCCGAGCAGTTCGTGCGGCACCCCGAGCAGGTGCTCTCGCGCGAGCAGCTGCTCAGCCGAGTCTGGGGCTTCGACTTCGACCCCGGCTCGAACGTCGTCGACGTGTACGTGCGCTACTTGAGAGGCAAGATCGGGGCCGACCGCATCGAGACGGTGCGCGGTATGGGCTACCGTCTGGTCTGAGCCGCAGGACTCTCAGTCGGCTGAGTCGACGCTGTCGGGCGACGCCGGAGACACGCTGTCGGGCGACACGGGCAGGGGCTGCGGTGCGGGCGCCTGCTGGGGCGGCGCAGGCTCGACCGCGGAGGGCGCTGCCGAGGTCGACGGGTCGGGGCTCGACGCGGGAACCGGAAAAGTCACGTCGCCCGAGCCGGCTGAGCCCTTGACGTCACCGAGCGAGCCGCCAGGCACGGTCGAGATCGGCGGCACCTGCGCCTGCGTGGTCGAGTCGACGAGCGGCAGAGCGTTGGCGACCCCGACAGCGCCTGCGGCGACGATGCCGAGCCCGAGCGCCGAGGCGGCCGAGATCGCGATCCAGCGAGGTGCGGGTGACATGACGGTCCTTCCGGGTTGGCTCAAGTGTGCCGCGTGGTCATGAGAACGGCGACGGCCCTCGATGAGAGTGTTCTCATCGAGGGCCGGCGGAACGATCGCGGTCAGTCGACCGAGTCGACGCTGGCCGGGCTGTCGACCGAGGCGGGCGACGCGGGCGACGCGGGGCTGTCGACCGATGCCGGCGACGGCGGGCTGTCGATCGACGCGGGGCTCGCGGGGCTGTCGACCGAGACCGGGCTGGCCGGGCTGTCCGCCGAGGCGGGCGACACGGGGCTGTCGGTCGAGACCGGCGAGTTGGCCGAGGTGAGGCTCGAGGGCGAGTCGCTCGACGTGGGCGAGACGATGCTGTCGCTCGTCACGCTGAAGCCGACGTCGGCCGAGCCGTTGCCCGGCTGCAGCGAGTCGATGCCGGGAACACTCAGCCCTGTCGCGTTCTCGATGAGCGGCATCGCGTTCGCGACGGTGACGGCGCCGCTCGCGAGCACGCCGATGCTGAGTGCCGAGGCCGCCCCGATGGCGATCCAGTTCTTGTGGTCCATGGTTTCCTCCCTCTCGCGTGCCGAGCGGCTCGCGTCGATGGAGCAACTCTCTCCAGCGCGCATGAGATCACCAGGAGGAGCCGGTGAGAGGCCTCTCATCTGCATTGACCACCCGATGCGCGCGCTCGATGAGCTCCGTGGCGCCCGCCGTGCCCGCCGCCGATCGCGAGAGCGCGTGGCCGAGCAGCTGTGTGGCGGCTATCGCGTGCGCCCGATCGACGAAGCCCGCTTCGGAGGCGCCGAACCAGCGACGTCGCCAGCCGTCGGCGAGCACTGAGCATCGGCGAGCCCGCACAGTGGCGCGGCTGCCGCCGTCGTGCACCACGGTCGCGATCAGGTGGGCGTAGAGCGCGGCCGCGTCGTCTGCCGGGTCTCCCCAGCCCGAGGTGTCGATGTCGAGCAAGCCGGTGACGGTCGATGGTGCATTCGGATCCGCCAGCAGCTGCGCGAGGTGCAGGTCGCCGTGCACGGTGCGCGACGGCGGCGGCGCCCCGCCCGCGCGGAAACGGCGAGAGATCGTGCGTGCCGTGCGCTCGATGAGACCATCGTGCTCGGGAAGCTGCTCGATCAAGCGCTCTTCGTACCAGTCGATGCGACGCACGAGCGAGGCACGAGCGGCAGCCGTCGAGGGCACGGTCGCGATGGCCGTCACGATGCGCTCGAGCTCGTCGAGCAGTGCGGCTGGATGCTGAATGCGATCGAGCAGCGAGATGACCTCGGCGCCGTGCAGCGCTTCGAGCGCCACCAGGCCTTCTTCGCTCCACCCCAGCACGGCCGGCACCGGAATCGATGCCTCTCGCCACAGCGTGTGCTTGGCCTGCAGCGGCTCGGCGGCGGGCGGGCGCACGACCTTCAAGAAGTACGCAGTCTCGGTCGTGTCGACGCGCACGACCGCCCGCTTGCCGGGTCGGTACGCCGCGAGGCTGACGCGCAGCCCGTCGACCGGCAGCCCGAGTCGAGCGAGCACGACGCCGGCCGCCTCGGCATAGACCGCCGTACGCAGTGCGGGCAGCGCCGGGTCTGCTGGGTAGACCCAGACATCGACCTTCTCGCCCGTCGCCGGATTGCGCAGCGTCAGCACTCCGGGTCGGGTCGCCTCGGGCGGTGAGGTCTCGACGAAAACCGTGTGGTCGGTGAGCTCACCCGAGCCCGCGCGCAAGGTGACACGGTAGCCGTGCGTGAAGCCGTTGCCGGTCGGCTCGACCTGCAGAGCGTGCGCCTCGACGAGCACCGACTCGAGCGAGGCCGCCACAGCGTCGAGCACGTCACGATGCCGCAGTGGTTCCCCCGATGCACTCACTCGGCCATTCTGCCGTGTCGTCGTCGCCGCGCGCGCCGCGACTGCCCGGTGAGGAGTACGATTCGAGGTGCACCGTACCCGACGGTGCCGGATCACCTCTCCCGAAAGAGTGGATCCGTGCTCGATCCCGGAGCACCCCCATGAGCCGCGCCCAGCTGCTGCGCATCGCCGCTGCGACCCTCGTCGCGGTCGTCATGCTGGTGCTCGCCTCGGTGCTGACGATAGGGGGTTCGGAGCGCGCGCGCCCTCCGCTCGGCGAAGTGCGCATCGAGAAGATCGTCGACTTCCAGCTTCCCGAGCTGTAGTCCCGGCGCTCTCGGTCGGGCGGCGACACCCCCGGTTCGGGGGCTCCCCCTCTCTGCCAGGGCGAGTAACCTAGAATGAGGCTCGTTCAGAGAACAAGCTCACGGCGTCCCCGACCGCCTGCACCACCCGACCCCGATCCCGACGGGAGCACAGCGCATGATCGCACTCGCCATCACTGGCGCGACGCTGCTCCTGGTCGGCGCGATCGTGATCTCGCTCGAGCGCCACCGCAAGCTGACGCCCATCACCGCGATCATCACGGGTCTCGGCACGTTGGCTATCGTCTTCGGCGCCATCACGACGACCATCGTGACGAGCCTGCCGGCCACGGCGGGTGGCACTCAGCGCGCGGTCGTCAATGCGCCGCTGGTCGAGCGAGTGGTCGACGTCACCCTGCCGACCCTCTAGCCGGCCACTGACTCGTCGTCACCCTCGGGAACCCGGTCGATCGCCCGGGGCGACTCGCCCCAGCACTTCGCTCCGCAGTCGATGAACGGCCCCGACTCGCCACTCGCGTCGCGCCGAAGACCGAGCACGCGATGCAGCGAGTCGTCGAGCGCGGCTTCGTCGAGGCGGCCGTCTGCCACCGCCGCAGCGAGTTCTGCGACCAGCCCACCGGGGTCGATGCCGACCGTGCCCGGGTCACCGGGCAGCACGTACAGCAGCAGATCGTTGCCCGCGGCGAGTGCGCGCACCGCGTTCTGCACCGGGTCGGCGTAATCGGCCACCCTCGACCGCTGCAGCATGAGCATGTCGTCGGTGACGATCACGCCGTCGAAGCCCAGCTCGTCGCGCAGCAGGTCGATCCACACCGGCGACAGCGATGCCGGCAGGTCGCTGATCTGCGAGAACTCGAGGTGCCCCATCATGACGAGAGGCGCACCCGCCTCGATTCCTGCTCGGAAGGGAACGGCGTGCGTCGATCTCCACTCGTCGATCGAGATCGATGACTGCGGAATGCTCACGTGCGAGTCGTCGGGACTCGCGCCGTGGCCCGGAAAGTGCTTGAGCGTCGAGAGCGCATTGCCCGCCTCGCCGCGCACCGCTGCTGCCACTCTCTCGGCGGCCGCCGCCGGCGTCTCACCGAGAGTGCGGCTGCGGATGAACGACGAGCGATCGGGCGTGACATCGGCCACGATGCCGAAATTGATGAGCACCCCCGCTTCGGCGACGAGAGCGGACCGTTCACGGAACGCCTGCTCCGCCGCCGCGGGCGGCGCACCGCGCAGGGTGCGTGCCGACGCAGCATCGTCTTCGCGCAGCCGGCGCACATCGCCGCCCTCTTGATCGATCGCGGTGAGCACCGGCAGCCCGGGCTCGCTGCTGAGCGCACGAGTGAGGGCGGAGACCGTCGCGGCCGGCCCGCCGACGTTGTCGCCCATCACGATCACCCCGGCGAAGCCGTGGGCATCGACGAGGGCCCGGATGCGGCCGGGGTCGGTACCCGGAACGTGCACCATGATGAGTGCCGCGACCTTCTGCTCGATCGACATCGCAGCAATGCGCTGGTCGAGGTAGACCTCGCGCGCGTCGAGCGCGACGGGGGCGCCCACCAGTCGCGTCGGCTCGACCGGCTCGGGAATTCCCGCCTGCGCAGCAGCGCAGCCCGTCGTCGTGAGCGCGAGGGCGAGAGTCAGAGCGGTCGCCCTGATGAGGCGTCTCGGGCCGCGTCGCATCTGCTGATGGTAACCGGCCCGCGCCTACGATGGGCGAATGATGCAACGCCTGGGCGTCGTCTTCGGCGCTGCGCACATCGGCCCGACGCTCGTCGTGACGGTCGTCACGATCACCTTGGCGGCCCTCAGCGGCGTCGAGCCACTCCGCATCGCGGTGCTCGGTGCGATGATGCTCAGCAATCAGCTGTCGATCGGCTGGTCGAACGATGCCATCGACGCCCACCGCGATCGCGAGGCCGGTCGGGAGGACAAACCGGTGGTGCGCGGTGACGTGAGCGCGCGCACCATCCTGACGCTCGCGGTGATCGCCGCCGTCGTGTCCGTGGGGCTGTCGCTGCTGCTGGGTGTCGCCCTCGCGATCGTGCATCTCGTCGCGCTCGCCTCAGGCTGGGCGTACAACCTCGGCCTCAAGCGCACACTGGCAGCGACGGCGTGCTACGTCGTCAGCTTCGGCCTGATACCGCTCATCGTCACGCTCGCTCGCGAGGCTCCGGCCACCGCGGCGTGGTGGGCGATCGCCATGGGGGCGCTGCTGGGGCTGGCCGCACACTTCGCGAACGTGCTGCCCGATCTCGACGACGATCTGCGGCATGGCATCCGTTCGCTCCCCCATCGCATCGGCGCGCGCCCGGCTGGCGTAGTCGCTCTCGCGGCACTCGCGAGCGCCGGCCTGCTGGGGGTGCTCGGCCCGAGCGAGATCGCACCCCTCTCGGCCGTCGGCGCTCTCGCAACCGCGGGCCTGCTCGTCGCGGGAGTCGTCGTCATCGTGCGCGCGCCCGAGTCTCGCGCGCTGTTCCGCATCATCATGGTCGCAGCCGTCGCGGCGGTCATCACGCTCGCGGGCGCCGCCGGTTCGTTCGTCGCCTAGGGCGCTGCGGCCTCGACCTCTGCGGGTTCGGCCACCCGACGGATGCCGATGGCCGACACCACGGCCCCGATCGTGAGCAGCGCGGCGCAGAGCAGCAGCGCTCGATCGAGCCACGCCGCGTCGACCACCGTGCCGACGACGGCGCCGAGTAGTGCGATCGCCACGAGCCCTGAGATGCGCGAGACGGCGTTGTTGACGGCCGAGGCGATGCCCGATCGAGCCGGTTCGATGGCGCCGAGCACGGCCGAGGTCAGTGGGGCGACGGTGACGGCGAGCCCGAGCCCGAGCAGCACGACTCCGAGCAGCGCTTGCGGCACGAAGTCGAACGGCACGTCGATCGCGAGCATCGATAGGAGGCCCGCGGCTGCGATGAGCGGCCCCGCCGTCATGAACCACCGCGAGCCGTACCTGCCGGCGAGCGTGCCGAAGAGCGACGAGAATGCGATGAGCATGATCGTGACCGGCAGCATGACGAGACCCGACGCCGTCGCACTGAGACCTGCGGCCTGCTGCAGGAAGAGCACGAGCACGAGCGTCGAGAGCGACAGTGCCGCATAGATCGCGACCGTCGCCAGGTTGCCGACGGCGAAATTGCGGTTGCGGAACAGCGAGAGGGGCATCATCGGATGCTGCGCCGTCGCCTGGCGCACGATGAAGCCGATCAGGCACAGTGCGCCGACGATGATCGGCACGATGACGACCGGAGACTGCCAGCCGTAGTTCGCCTGCTCGATGAGGCCGAACACGACACCCCCGAGGCCGAGAGCGCCGAGCACGGCGCCCCACCCGTCGATCGGAGTGCGCACCGCGGCGGGTTCGTTGCGCATCGGCGCCATGAGCAGCATCGTCACCGCGATCGGCACGACGTTGATGAAGAAGATCCAGCGCCAGCTCAGTGCATCGGTGAGCACTCCGCCGAGCAGCGGGCCGACGATGAACGCGGCCGACGTCCACGCCGTCCACAGACCGATCGCCCTCGACTGCGCCGGTCCGCGGTGCGTGCCCATGATGAGAGCGAGCGAGCTCGGCACGAGCAGCGCGCCGGCGACGCCCTGTGCGGCCCGGGCCGCGATGAGCAGTTCGGCCGTCGGCGCGAGCCCGCAGGCGATCGACGCGATGCCGAAGCCGATGAGCCCGATGCGCAGCACGGCGATGCGGCCGAGCAGGTCGGAGAGCGAACCGGCGAGCAGGATGAGCGCCCCGAGCGTGATCAGGTAGGCGTCGACGACCCACTGCTGCACCGGCAGACCGCCGCCGAGCTCATCAGTGATCGCGGGCAGCGCCACCGTGATGATCGAGCCATCGAGAAACGCGACGAACGCCGCGAGAATCGCGACGAGCAGCGCCCGCCGGTCGAGAACGATGGTCGGCATGGGCCCAGTCAAGCACGCAGAGGCTTTCTGCTCGAGGCCCGAGTACTGTCAAGAACATGAGCGTTGACAGCGAGGTCGCCTGGCACGAGCAGTCTGTCGATGAGGTTCTCGAGGCGCTCGACACGACCCGCAGCGGCTTGTCTGACACCGCAGTGCTCGCGCGACGCGACGAGGTCGGGGCGAACGAACTCGTCAGCACGCCACCGACACCCTGGTGGCGCACGCTGCTGCGACAGTTCTCGAGCCCTCTCATCACGATCCTGATGGGTGCCGCCGTGATCACGGCGCTGCTGCAGCGGTGGGTCGACACATCGGCGATCGTTCTGGTGCTGCTGCTCAACGCCTCGATCGGTTTCTGGCAGGAGCGCAAAGCGGCCGCCGAGGTGCGAGCACTGTCTCGCATGACGAGTCCGCACTGTCGCGTCGTGCGCGACGGGCGCGAAGTCGACCTCGATGCCCGCGACGTCGTTCCCGGCGACATCGTCCTCTTGGCGAGCGGCGAGAGAGTCGCAGCCGATCTGCGCCTGATCGATGTCACGACCCTGCAGGTCGACGAGTCGATGCTCACGGGCGAGGTCATGCCCGCGACCAAGCAGCCAGCCGCGGTACGTCGATCGGCAGGAGTCGGAGACCGCACCTGCATGGCCTTCAGCGGCACCTTCGTCGTGTCAGGACGAGGAATCGGAGTCGCTGTCGCCACGGGCGCGCAGACCGAGCTGGGCCTCATCAACGAGCTCGTGCAGCGCGCCTCACCGATCACGCCCTTGCAGCTCTTGACTCGACAGCTCGAGCGCCGCATCGGAATCTTCATCGGTGCGGTCTGCGCGGTGGTCTTCGTGGCCGGTGCGGCCCTGGGGGGCGATCTCACCGACGTCTTCTTGTCGGCTGTCGCGTTGGCGGTCGGCACGATCCCCGAGGCGCTGCCCGTCGTGCTGACGATCGCCATGAGCATCGGAGTCGCGCGCATGGCGAAGCGCAAGGCGGTGATGCGCAGCCTGCCCGCCGTCGAGACCCTCGGGTCGACGACCGTCATCGGTTCGGACAAGACGGGAACTCTGACCCAGAACATCCTGACGGTCGAAGAGATCTGGACCCCTGACGGGCGCACGGTGTTGACCGCTGCCTCGAGCGGTCACCGCGTCGACCCCCTGCTCACGGAGGCATTGCGAGCGGGAGCCCTGACGAACGAAGCTCGGGCCTCTGCCGAGTCGCGCAGCGGTTTCGTCGGCGACGCCGTCGACGTGGCGATGGCCATCGCCGCCATCGAGAGCAAAGCCCTCACCCTCGACGAGCTTCAGGCACCCGCACTGCTGCACGTTCCCTACGAACCAGAACTGGGCTACTGCCAGACCGTGCGCGAGCTCGCCGACGGCGGGCGAGCGCTGTACGTCAAGGGCGCGCCCGACAGGCTGCTGCATATGTCGACCATGATGCGCACCGTGAGGGGCGATGAGGAGATCGACCGAGACGAGGTCGCCGACGCCAACCACGAGATGGCCTCGCGCGGTCTGCGGGTGATCGCGACAGCCCTGCGCGTGCTCGGTGACGACGAAGGTCGAGACGGGTTTCTCGCCCCTCCGAGTGGTCTGACTCTTCTCGGGCTCGAGGGCATGACTGATCCCCCGCGTCCCGGAGTGGCAGCCGCGATCGCGGCCTGCCAGGACGCCGGGATCGCGGTGAAGATGATCACGGGTGACCACCCGTCGACGGCGGAAGCCATTGCCGACCGACTCGGTATCCCCCGACGCGGCCCTGCCATCACCGGGGCCGAGATGGCGACTCTCGACGACACCGTGCTCGTCGCTCGATTGCGCGAGACGAGCGTGGCGGCTCGAGTCTCGCCGCAGGACAAGCTGCGCATCGTGACCGTGCTGCAGGCTGCGGGCGAGGTCGTCGCCGTCACAGGCGACGGCGTCAACGACGCACCCGCGCTCAAGGCCGCGTCGATCGGTGTGGCGATGGGCGAGTCGGGCACAGAAGTGGCCCGCGAAGCCGCCGATCTCGTGCTCGCGGATGACAACTTCGCCACCATCGTCAGTGCTGTCAGCCAAGGTCGAGTGACCTTCGCCGCCATTCGCAAGGCAACCTTCTTCCTGCTCGCCGGTGCACTCGGCATCATCATCGCGGTGCTGACGAACGTCTTCAGCGATCAGCCTCTGCTGTTCTTGCCGGTGCAGGTGCTGTGGATCAATCTGGTCACGAACGGTCTGCAAGATGTCGCGCTCGCGTTCGAGCCCGCTGAAGGCAACGAGTTGCGCCGACCCCCCAGGGCGCGCAGCGAGGGTCTGCTCTCGCGCGTGCTGTGGGTGCGGCTCGTGATCACGGGTGCGTGGATCGGCCTGGTGCTGCTCGTGACCTTCTCGTGGGCGATCGATGCGGGCTACGACGACGCGCACGCACGCACGCTGGCCTTGACCATGCTGGTCTGCCTCAACTTCTTTCTCGCGGGCAGCTCGCGGGCCGAGCACCGGTCGCTGTTCGCGCTGAACCCCTTCAGCAATCCCTTCCTGCTCATCACAGCAGCAGGGTCGCTGCTGCTGCAGGCGGGCGCCATGTGGTGGCCCCCGAGTGCGTCGATTCTCGGCCTCGCCCCGCTCTCGCTCGCAGAGTGGGCGGTGTGCCTCGCGGTGGGGTCGACCGTGCTCATCATCGTCGAGATCGAGAAGCTGGTGCGCCGTATCGTGCCGGAGAGCCGTCGCGCAAATACCCCCGGGGGTATCTGATACACTGGTCGCCTCACGACCGCAAAGGAACCCTCATGCGCCGCATTCTGCTCTCGATCACCCTCGCGCTCGGTCTCGCCCTCAGCGCGACCGCCTGCGCACCGACCGCTGAGCCGGTCGCACTCGACCCCGGCACCGTCGTGATCGACGTGCGCACCCCCGCCGAGTTCGCCTCCGGCCACCTCGAGGGCGCCGTCAACATCGATGTGCAGTCCGCCGACTTCGAGGCGCGCGTCAGCGAGCTCGACCCGGCCGGCACCTACTTCGTCTACTGCCGCAGCGGCAACCGTTCTGGCCAGGCGATCGACCGCATGGAGGCGCTCGGCTTCAGCGACCTGAGCAACGGCGGCAGCGTCGAGAGCGCCTCGGCGGCGACAGGCATCTCCGTCGTCACCGGCCAGTAGAGCGCGGCGCTCGCGCGCCGATCGTGCTCAGGCTCCGCTGGGCACCAGTCGCTCGGCAAGCAGCTCGCGCACGCGCGGAATCACCTGCGTGCCGTACAGCTCGATCGCGTGCATGAGCTTCTCGTGCTGCAACGGCCCCGTGCTGTACTTCAGATCGAAGCGCTGGATGCCGAGGGTCGACACCGTGTCGGCGATCTTGCGGGCGACCGTTTCGGGCGAGCCCACGTAGAGAGCGCCCTGCTCGACCTCGGCGCGGAAGTGCTCGTAGGTCGTCGGGCCCCAGCCCCGCTCGCGGCCGATGCGCCCGAACATCTGCTCGTAGGCGGGCCACAGCTCTTCCCTCGCCTGCTCGTCAGAGTCGGCGATGTACCCGGGTGAGTGCACACCGACGGGCTGCCACGGCTTCTCGAGCTGAGTGAGCGCGCGGTGGTAGAGCTCGACGAAGGGCGCGAATCGCTCAGCCTGCCCGCCGATGATCGCGAGCATGAGCGGAAAACCGTAGTGCGCCGCCCGCACGACCGACTCAGGGCTGTCGCCGACGCCGACCCAGGTGCGCAGCGACCCGTTCTCGGTCGTCGGGTAGACCATCTGCTCGACGAGCGGTGCGCGCGTGCTGCCCTGCCACGTGACGGGCTGCTCCTTGTGCACCTCGGCGAACAGGTTGAGCTTCTCTTCGAAGAGCGTCTGGTAATCCTGCAGCTGGTACCCGAAGAGCGGGAACGACTCGGTGAACGACCCGCGCCCCATGATGATGTCGGCGCGGCC
>SXMG01000078.1 GCA_005778835.1 Actinomycetota bacterium | reverse complement strand
CCTCGACCTGCCCACGCGCGTCGAGGGCTTCGCCCAAGAGTCGGGTCGTGCCGGCCGCGACGGGCTGCCCGCCACTGCCTGGCTCGCCTACGGTCTGCAAGACGTCGTGCAGCAGCGGCAGATGATCGAGCGCAGCGAGGGCAACGCCACCTACAAGCGGCGCATGGGGCAGCTGCTCGACGCCATGCTCGCGCTGTGCGAGACCGTCGAGTGCCGACGTGTGCAGCTTTTGGCATATTTCGGTCAGCAGTCAGCAGCATGCGGCAACTGCGACACCTGCCTGTCTCCGCCCGAAGCGTTCGACGGCACCGTGCCGGCGCAGAAGCTGCTCTCGACCGTCGTGCGGCTCGACCGCGAGAGAAACCAGCGCTACGGAGCGGGGCAGCTCATCGACATTCTGCTCGGCAAGCGCACCCCGCGCGTCGAGCAGCTCGGGCACACCGAGCTCAGCACCTTCGGCATCGGCACCGAGCTGGGCGAGCAGGAGTGGCGCGGCGTCGTGCGGCAACTGCTCGCGCAGGGCCTGCTCGCGGTGCAGGGCGAGTACGGCACGCTCGGCATCACCGAGAGCAGCGCGGCCGTGCTCAAGGGAGAGCGCGAGGTGCGCCTGCGCCGCGAGGCTCCGCGCACGAGCCGCTCGTCTCGAGGGTCGAAGCGCTCGGCGCCGAGCGACCTGCCCGCAGAGGCCGCCGGGCTGTTCGAGCGGCTGCGCGCGTGGCGAGCCTCCACCGCCAAGGCGCTCGAGGCGCCCGCCTACATCGTCTTCGGTGACGCGACCCTGCGCGGCATCGCGCTCACCGAGCCCACGACGCTCGACGAGCTCGGGCAGGTGAGCGGTGTCGGCGCGGCCAAGCTCGAGAAGTTCGGAGCCGCCGTGCTCGCGATCGTGCGGGGCGACGAGCCGCCCGCTTCGGCGCCGCGCGACGAGCCCGCGTTCGCCGACGAACCACCTGTCGCCAGCGAGCCTCCGTACCCCGACGAGCCGCCCTATGCAGATGAACCGTACGACGACATGCCTCCGCCGGAATAGGACGCGTGCCACGATGAACCCATGCTGACCTTCGTCGCTCGCGCGTTCGTCGCGCCTCTCGCGAAGGCGATCTGGCGGCCGACGATCATCGGTCGCGACAACGTGCCCCTCGAGGGCGGAGTCGTCGTCGCGAGCAACCACCTGTCGTTCATCGACTCGATCATCATCAGCATGCTCGCGCGGCGCAGGGTGAGCTTTCTCGCGAAAGAGGAGTACTTCACCGGCACGGGGCTCAGGGGCGCGATCTCGCGCGGCTTCTTCACGAGCGTCGGCGCGATTCCGGTGAAGCGTGGTGCGGGGCAAGCCGCGCAAGAGGCGCTCGACGCCGGGCTCGCCAAGATCGAGGCCGGCGAGGCCTTCTCGATCTATCCCGAAGGCACGCGCTCGCGTGACGGCCGGCTCTATCGCGGCAAGACCGGTGTGGCCTGGCTCGCCCTCACGGCGGGCGTGCCGGTCGTGCCCGTGGCGCTCACGGGCACCCAGAACCTGCAGCCCGTGGGTTCGCGCCGCATCCGCCGCGCGAAGATCACGATCGAGTTCGGTGAGCCGATGGATCTCTCGTCATTCGGCGCCGCGAGCTCGGGCCGCGCCCGTCGTCACGCGACCGATGCGCTCATGCTGCGCATTCAGGCGATGAGCGGGCAGGAGTACGTCGACCACTACAACGAGCCGCCGCCGGCGAACGTCGGTGAGCGCGTCCGTCGCTTCTTTCGCACCCGCTCTGAGCTCTAACCCGTCAGCGCAGGCCGACGAGCACTACTGAGCGGCGGGCGCCTCTGCTTGCGCGGCCGCGATCTGCTTGCGCACGTCGTCCATGTCGAGACCCTTGACCGCCGTGATGACCTGCTCGAGGGCGGGTGCTGGCAGGGCTCCGGGCTGCGAGAACACGAGAATGCCGTCGCGGAAGGCCATGAGCGTCGGGATCGAGCGGATGTTCGCCGCCGACGCGAGAGCCTGCTCGGCCTCGGTGTCGACCTTGCCGAAGGTCACGTCGGCGTGCTGCTCGCTCGCCTTCTCGAAGATGGGGGCGAACTGGCGGCACGGGCGGCACCACTCGGCGCAGTAGTCGACGAGAGTGATGCCGTCAGAGGTGACGGTCTGCTCGAAGTCGGTCGCAGTCAGGTTCACGGTAGCCATGCGACCATTCTGACACACTCCCCGGATACCCTAGGGGGTATTCTCTCTTGGCGAACGCAGCGGGTGTGGGTGCCCGGGGGCTCTGAGCCTCTCCACTATGCGAACGCCCAGCTTTGTGAGGGTGTCGACAAAGCTCGTGCCTGCGGTCGTCGCGCCCTTCGTGGAGCGAGCACCACGAAACCCCACGCGACCCGCCGCAGTTCTACCGTGGCCCTCATGAGCACCATTGAGTCTTCTGCGCCCACCGAGGCCACCGCGCCCCTCGCCCCGTCGACCCCGCCGGAGGCCGACGACAGCATGATCGCCACGACGGATGCTGGCCCCACGCTCGACGTCGCCGCACTCGGCCAGCAGCTGATGGGGCGCTGGGCCGACAGCCGTCGTGCCTCGCGCGAGCTCATGCGCACGGAGGCCTTCCACCGCATCCCGACGCACGGAATGGACGATCACCGCGAGCGCGTGCTCGGCCAGCTGAAGCTGCTCGTCGAGCGCGGCGACGTGCACCGCGCATTCCCGGCAGAGTTCGGCGGCGACGACGACCACGGCGGATTCATCGCGAGCTTCGAAGAGCTCGTGCTCGGTGACCCCAGCATGCAGATCAAGTCGGGCGTGCAGTGGGGGCTCTACGCCTCGGCGATCCTGCACCTCGGCACGGCGCCGCACCACCAGGCCTGGCTGCCCGATGCGCTCGACCTGACGACGCCCGGCGCCTTCGCCATGACCGAGACCGGTCACGGCAGCGACGTCTCGGCGGTCGGCACGACGGCGACTTACGATTCCGCGACCGATGAGTGGGTCATCCACACGCCATTCCGCGCCGCCTGGAAGGACTACCTCGGCAACGCGGCCCTGCACGGCAAGGCTGCGGTCGTGTTCGCCCAGCTCATCACGCGTGGGGTCAACCACGGCGTGCACGCCTTCTACGTTCCGCTGCGCGACGAGAAGGGCGCCTTCCTGCCCGGCATCGGCGGAGAAGACGACGGGCTCAAGGGCGGGCTCAACGGCATCGACAACGGCCGCCTGCACTTCTCGAGCGTGCGCGTTCCGCGCACCAACCTGCTCAACCGCTACGGCGACGTCGACGAGAACGGCGTCTACACCTCGCCGATCGAGAGCCCCGGCCGCCGCTTCTTCACGATGCTCGGCACGCTCGTGCAGGGCCGTGTGTCGCTCGACGGTGCCGTCACGGTCGCGAGCAAGCTCGCCATGACGATCGCCATTCGCTACGGCACCGAGCGCCGCCAGTTCGACGGCGGTGACGAGAACGAGGTCGTGCTGCTCGACTACCAGCGCCACCAGCGCCGGCTGCTGCCGCGCCTCGCGCAGACCTATGCCATGTCGTTCGCGCACGAGGTGTTCCTCGAGAAGTTCGACGCCGTGTTCTCGGGCCG
This sequence comes from Actinomycetota bacterium, assembly GCA_005778835.1. GTDB lineage: Bacteria > Actinomycetota > Actinomycetes > Actinomycetales > Microbacteriaceae > Microcella. The sequence goes on along the minus strand of SXMG01000078.1, from coordinate 11,717 downwards.
CACCGACACCGACGCCGACCGCGAAGACCTCGAGACCCTCGCCGCGGCGCTCAAGTCGCTCAGCACCTGGAACGCCCTCGACATCATTCAAGAGGCGCGCGAGGCGTGCGGCGGCCAGGGCTTCCTCGCCGCGAACCGGCTCACGCAGCTGCGCGCCGACCTCGACATCTACGCCACGTTCGAGGGCGACAACAACGTGCTGCTGCAGCTCGTCGCCAAGCGCCTTCTCACCGACTACAGTCGCGCGTTCGCCAAGGCCGACGCCGGCGTCATGGCGCACTACGTCGCCGACCAGGTGAACGAGGCCGTCGTGCACCGCTCGGGCCTGCGTCGACTCGCGCAGTCGGTCGCCGACTTCGGGTCGACCGCGCGCTCGGTGGGCTACGTGCGTGACACGGCATCGCAGCGGCAGCTGCTGACCGACCGGGTCGAGACGATGGTGGCTGAGCTCGCGGGCAAGCTGCGTTCAGCATCCAAGCTGCCGAGGCCGCAGGCCGCCGCGCTGTTCAACCGCCACCAGAACGCGCTCATCGAGACCGCCAAGGCGCACGGCGAGCTGCTGCAGTGGGAGGCCTTCACCGAGGCGCTCGAGACGATCGAGCACGAGGGCAACCGTCAGGTGCTCACGTGGCTGCGCGACCTGTTCGGGCTCGGCCTTATTGAGAAGAACCTCGCCTGGTACGTGATTCACGGCCGGCTGAGCGACCACCGCGCCCAGGCGATCACCGACTACATCGACGACCGGCTGCTGCCGCGCCTGCGCCCGCACGCGCGTGCGCTCACCGACGCGTTCGAGTTCGCGCCCGAGCACATTCGCGCCGACATCGCGAAGGGTGAAGAGCAGGCTCGGCAAGACGAGGCCCGCGACTACTACGCCGAGCTTCGCCGCGCCGGGCTCGCGCCGATCGATGAGAAAGACCTGCTCGCCGCGAAGAAGGCCCGCCGCTAGCCACTGCTGTCACGCGCCGCGGCCCGGTCGAGCACTCGACCGCGCAGCGGCGCGGGCGTAGTGTCGGGCTCATGACCGCTGACGCCCCCGCGTTTCGCCTCACCCCCGCCGCGGCCTGGGGCCTCGTCGGGCTGCAGTTCGTCTTCTTGATGCTGCTCGGCTTCTTGCCCTGGGGCGACCTGTGGCAGCGGGGCGTCGCCACGCTCGTGATGGGCCTCACCCTCGTGGCGCTCGGCGTGGTCATCGCGCTCGCCGCGGGCGCTGGTCTCGGCCGCACGCTCACGCCGAGCCCGATTCCGAAGGCCGACGGCCAGCTCGTGACGACCGGCGTCTACGGTCTCGTGCGCCACCCGATCTACACGGGCCTGCTCGTGCTCGGCGTCGGCCTCGTCGTCATCGGCGCATCCTGGCTGCACCTGCTCGCCTGGGTCGCGCTGCTGAGCGTGCTCATGACGAAGGCCCGGTTCGAAGAACGGATGCTCGCCGACCAATACCCCGACTACGCGGCGTACGCCGCTCGCGTCGGGCGGTTGGTGCCGGGTCTCGGGCGCATCCGCTCGTGACGCTCACCGACATCGTCATTCCGCAGCCGGGCGACTCGCGCGGCGGCGAGCTCACCGGAGTTCTCGGCGTGCCCGACGGCCCCGGCCCGTTCACGCCCCTCGTCGTCGTGCACGAGCTGTTCGGCATCGACGACGCGATGCGCGATCACCTCGAGCGGCTGCGCGGCATGGGCTACCTCGTGCTCATGCCCAACCTCTACAGCCGCGGCGGTGCGCGGCGCTGCCTCGTCGCGACGTTCCGCGCGTTGCGCAACGGCACCGGAGTGGCCTTCGACGACATCGAGGCCGCCCGCAGCCTTCTGCTCGAGCGCGACGACGCGACCGACAGCGCGGGCGTCATCGGCTTCTGCATGGGCGGGGGGTTCGCGCTGCTGCTGGCGGGGTCGGGCGGCTATGGCGCAGCATCCGTCAATTACGGCATGCTGCCCAGCGACCTCGATGACGTTATCGACGGTGCCTGCCCCGTGGTGGGCACGTTCGGCGGGCGCGACCTCAGCCTGCGCGGCGCGGCCGAGAAGCTCGAGACGGCGCTCGTCGCCCGCGGCATCGAGCACGACGTGGTCGAGTACCCCGCGGCGGGGCACGCGTTCCTCAACGAGATTCCCAACGGCACGCGGCTCGCGCGCATCACCATGGGGCCGATGCTGAGGCTCGGCTACAAGGCCGACGAGGCGGCAGACGCCTGGCGTCGCATCGACGAGTTCTTCCGTCGCACGCTCGCGTGAGGCGCGCTACTTGTTCGCGGCCTTCGAGACCGCGTCAGAGTTCTGCATGCGCCCGTTGGCGGCCTTCTTGTCGGCCTTGGCGACGCGCTTCTCCTTCAGCGTCTTCGATGCGACGGTCTTGGTCGTGTTCTTACGCGCAGACTTTTCGCCCATGACGGCCTTCTTTCGTTGAGAGCCTGACCGGCCCTGTAGTGCTGAGCGTACGCCCTGGTGCCTGGCGGCATCAGCGAACTCTGGTTTCCTGGCGCCGTTCCGGCGTCAGCGAAGCTCGGCTAGACGCCGAGCTTCGCCTTCACGTCGGCGTCGCTCGGCTCGACGAGGTGCGAGCCGTCGGGAAACACCACGACGGGAATGTTGGTGCGCCCGCTGATCGACTGGGCTTCGGCAGCGGCCTCGGCCGATGCCTCGATGTCGACCTTGGTCCAGTCGACGCCGAGCTCGTTGAGCAGGGCCTCGGTGCGGCGGCAGTCGCGGCACCAGTCGGCGCCGTACATGGTGATAGTGCTGGCTGAATCAGTCATGCAGACGACAACATGAAGAAGCCTGCCGTTGTTCCCGCCCCCTCCCTAGAATGACCGCATGACCGAGACCCCGTCAGCACCGCGGCCCGCCGGGCGCACCCTGCTCGATGTCGAGAGCGAGGCCTTCGCGGTCGCGATCGCCGTGGGCGTCGTGACCCTCATCGTCGGCGGCATTCTCTTCGCCGGCAGCAATCCGCCCATCTGGGGCGGCCTCTCGCTGGGCCTCGCGACGGCGGGGTCCATCCTCATCGCCGGCGTGATCGTCGCCTACGTCGGCTACTGGCGCAGCCGCTCGATCGAGGGGCAGCAGTGGCGCCTCGAACTCAAGTCGTGGAAGTTCATCGTCGACGCCACGTCGGTCGCGCTCGTGCACTCGGTGCTCGCCGTGCTCGCCGCGATCGCCACCTTCTTGCTGCTGCAGCGTAGCTTTCAGGGGCTCGTGCTCGATGCTCCGTTTACGACCATCGCGATGGCCGTCGTCACGGCACTCTGCGCCTACTGGATCTACCTCTCTGTCTCGTCGATCACGACCCCCAAGCTGTCGAGCCTGCTCGTGCTCTTCATGACCTTCGGCACGCTGACGGCCATGGCCACGGCGAGCGACCCCGCGTGGTGGGAGTACCACTTCAGCCAGCTCGGCACGTTCGGCGACCGCTCGAGCAGCCTCTTCAACATCACGCTCATCATTGCCGGAGTGCTCGTGACGACCTTCGCGCTCTACCTGCAGCGCGACCTGCAGGTGCTCGTCGACCGCGGCGTGCTCGTCAAGAAGAACGCCCCCCGCACGGTGTCGATCATCTTCGTCGTCATGGGTGTCATGCTCGCGTGCGTCGGCATCTTCCCGCTCACGGTGAGCATCCTGCTGCACAACCTCTCGGCCATGGGCATGGCCGTGGCCTTCCTGGTGATGCTCTTCGCCTCGCCGTGGATCCTCACCGGCCTCCCCCGGCGCTTCTTCGTCGTGTGCGGCGGCTTCGCGGTCGCCCTCATCGGCGGCGCGTTGCTCTTCGAGCCCGTGCAGTACTACAACCTCACGGCGTTCGAGCTCGTCGCGTTCGCGATCATCTTCGCCTGGATCGCCATCTTCATCCGCTACATCAACGCGGTCGTCGAGCAGCCTGCTGCCGCGGCGACGGATGCTGCGCTCACGCCCGGCAAGGCAGCAGCATGACCGACTCACCGTTGGGCGCCTTCGCCGACGCGGGTGCCACCGCCGCACACTACGCCGCAAAGCTCGCGGTCGAGACCGACGCCTCCGATGTGTGGGCCGCCCGCCAGGCCGGCGTCGAGTTCCACCTCGTCGACGTGCGCGGCCAGGCGGCGTGGGATCAGGGACACGCGGCCGGGGCACTGCACATCCCCCGGCAAGAGCTGGCTGCTCGGATGGCGGAGCTCGGCGTGGGCATCCCCGTCGTCGTCTACTGCTGGTCGCCCGGCTGCAACGGCGGCGCGAAGGCGGCGCTCGAGCTCGCGCGGCTCGGGGTGCCCGTGAAAGAGATGCTCGGCGGCTTCGAGTACTGGGCGCGCGAGGGCTACCCGGTCGAAGATGCCAACGGGCCGCTGCGCCGCGAGATCGACCCGCTCACGAACGTCACGGGCTGAGCCGTCGTACCATTTCGAGCTCGGGCCCGATCGGCCCGGTGAAGCGCACGCCGCTCTCGGTGAAACCGCACCGCCGGTAGGCGGCCTGCGCGCGGAGGTTGTCGCGGTGCACGTCGAGGGCGATCGCGGGCGCACCGAGGTCGCGCGCCCACTGGGCCACGGCGTCGAGCAGTAGGTCGATCACCCCGGCGCTGCGCGCGTCGGGCGCGATATAGACGCCGACGATGTCGACGCGCGCGGCGTCGACCTGCCGATCGAGGTGGTCGCGCGAGCCCGGCTCGCGAGCAAGACCTGTGGCGGCGCCGACCCACACGTCGTCGACGATGGCCACGAACTGCGCGGCGGCATCACCCGACGCCGCCGCGCGAGTGCGCTGCTGCCAGAACTCGTCGTCGCGCGCCAGGGCATCGTCGAGGGTGTCGAGAAAGGCGAGCGCAGCATCCGCGTCGCGCAACGCCTCGAGGCGCAGGTCGCGCACGAGTCGCCACTCGTGGGCCTCGACCCGCCGCACGACCACCGTCATGTCGTCACGCTAGCGGCTGCCTCAGCCGATGAGGGCTTGAATCCCGACCGTCAGCAGCGGCGCCACGATGAGTGCGGGCAGCATGTCGGCGACCGAGACGGCGCGCAGGTTGAGCAGGCGCAGGCCCACGCCGAGCAGCAGCACGCCGCCCGTCGCGGTGAGGGCTGCGATCGCCGCGCCCGACATCACCGTGCCGAGGAAGAACGCGAGCACCGTCAGCAGCCCCTGCCAGATGCCGACGGGAATCGCCGAGAACGCGACACCCCAGCCGAGCGAGGCGGCGAAGGCGACGGCGGCGAAGCCGTCGAGGGTCGACTTGAGGGCGAGCTGCTCGATGCCTTGGCCGGTGCCGTCTTGAAAGGCTCCGAGAATGGCGAGCGGGCCGATGGCGAAGACGAGTGAGGCGTCGACGAAGCCGGTGATGAAGCGGTCGCGGCCGGTGAGGGCGAGCGGGGCGCCGTCGGGGTGCAGCGTGGGCTCGTCGCTCGCGCGCGTCGTCGTGAAGCGGCGCTGCAGCCAGCCGCCGAACTTCTCGAGCTGCGCCTCGATGCCGGCGAGCGAGCCGACGATGCTGCCGATCAGCAGCGCGCCGATGACGACCAAGAAGGTGCCGCCGGCGCCGACCGCTGCGACGAAGTCTGAGTCGCTCAAGGCGACCAGGTTGAGGCCGCCGAGCACGATCGTGATGAGGCCGAGGGCGTCGGTGACGACGCGGCTCGTGCGCTCGGGCAGGCGTCGCCCGATGAGTACGCCGATCGTGGCGCCGACGACGATGGTCGCGATGTTGAGCAGGGTGCCGAGGCCGACGATCACCGCTCTAGGTTATTCGGCCCCGAACGCTCGGGATGACGCAGTGCCGACGCAGACGGTCAGTCGTCGGCGTCGAACGCGCCCATTTCAGCATGGGTGAGTTCTTCATTCGTCGACACGATGACGATGGTCTCAGTCGACTCTTCGGGCAGCGCCTTGTACCCGGCACTCGGAGCGCCGCCTCCCGCGAACCGGTGGGGGTCAGGCTGCGCGATGGGCGCGTCTGCCGGGATGGTTTCGTCAGCGTTCATGTCGCGACCCTAGCCGAGCATCCCCTATCGCGACCAACAGTGCGCTCGCCGCGCTCACCCAATCGCGCGCGACACGAGCTCGGTGATGGCCTTCTTCTCGGCGGCGCCGACCTTCGTCACGGCGAACGACGCCGGCCACATGGCGCCGTCGTCGAGCTGGGCGGTGTCGTTGAATCCGAGGGTCGTGTACCGGGTGTCGAACTTGCTGGCCGGCTGCACGAAGCACAGCACTTTGCCGTCGAGCGCGTAGGCGGGCATGCCGTACCAGGTGCGCGGAGCCAGCTGCGGAGCCGCCGCCATGATGACCTCATGCAGCGTCGTGGCGAGCGCGCGGTCGCTCTCGTCGGGCAGCTTCGCGATCGCCTCGAGCAGGTCGTTGAGCTCTGCCTCGGCCTTCGCGGCGCCCTTGGCCCGCTTCGCCTGCGCGCGCAGCTCGGCCGCGCGTTCTTTCATTGCGGCCCGCTCGTCGGCGGTGAACCCGTCGTTGCCGGTGGATGCTCGGCTCTTGTCTGCCATGTCGGCCATCGTCCCACCGCGCCCTGACGGTGTCGAGAACTCAATCCCAAGTCGGAGCACAACACGAACTCGTTGAACGCCTCAGAGGGTTGTCCCTGCGGGCGGTCTCGCGGGTTCTACTCCTCCTCGGTGATCTGAGCCAGTCTGTCGAACTCAGGAAGGATAGCGAGGACTCCGCGAGCAGCGGCACGATACGACGCAAATCGAGTTGGGTCTTCCATCGCGATCCCGGTCTTCTGTAGTCGTTCCTCCTCTTCCTGGAGAACCAGCATCTGCACGCCAACGCCGACCGCAAACCTGTTCTTCAGCGTTTCTGTGGTTGTGACAGTGACTGCCTCAGCACGGGTCTCGATGTACTTGATGAGCGGCGGGTAGTCAGCATTAAGGGTGATGCAGTCGATTTCGGTGTCGCCCATACCGCTGAGATCGTCGTACTCGGCTCGCATAGCAGCCACGTCACTTGCAGACATGCGTTCGAGCTCACCTACATGAGTGGGTTGCCATCCTCTCTCTTCGCCCTTCACCCACAGGAGAACGGCATTCGCTCCGCGGCCTCCCGTGTTGCCGGGGGAGCCGGTCGGCTTCCGTCCGGTCCCCGATCCGCTTCCGGCGATCTCTGCGACCAGCGAAACGCGGAAGGTGTGTGAGAGCTCCTGCCCGATGCCGCCCGACTTCTTGCTCCACCCGCGCAGAACCAGCTTCAGCTCGAACTCCGAACCCTCGAAGCCGTCAGGTATGGCGAAACTGAGCCTGACGCGACCTAAATGTGGGCGTCCGACCGCGACGATGTCCGAAACCTCGGTGAATGGGAATGCCCCGTGTGCTTCGACTTGAAGCTCTCCCCTTCCGTGCTCGAAGAACTCGTCTGTGGCGTTCACCTCGAACTTTTGGCCCCGAGCACGACCGGTCTCGAGCTGGAGGGATTCCGGCCCTTTGATGTAGGTCGGATCGTCAAGCAGGTCGATCGGCTTCGGCTTCTTGCGTTTCTTGCTTGTGCCGCCCGAATTGCCCTGGCCGCCAGTACCGCCACCTTGACCAGCACCTCCGCCGCCGAAACCACGAGCGGCAAACGCGCGGCGAATCTGATCAGACACGCCCCGAGTGTTCACTTCCGACGTCGCGCGAAGCTGCTCTCTCAGGATCTCCTGGTTGCGCTCAACGAGCGAGTCCCATTCATTGAGAAAGCTTGCTACTGCCTCGTCGAGTTTGCGTGCGATCTCGGATTTCACAGTCTCGGCGCGATCCGGCGTGACTAGCGCGGTTCTTGCTTCAACCGGCAGCTCGTCAAGGTTGACCTCGACGAGTACCCGTGAGTCAAGCTTCTTCAGCTTCGTCTTCTGCTTGAACTGAGACGGCGTCCAATGAGACTGGACCTGACCGTTCGACGTGAAGAGAACGGCGTGATCGTGTGCAACGAAGTTTCTTCTCTCGCCCTGTTGACCTCGGTCGGCGAAGACGACGTAGGTCACGTTCAGGAACACTTGTTTGCCTCGGTAAACGAAGGGCATGAGGTCGTTTTCAGTCGGGAAGTCGTAGGACGTGTTCTCGATTCGGGTCCTGAGGCCGACCAGTGTTGTCGCTCGAGATTCGCCTCGAGCTAGGTAGTTTCGCCAACGAGTATGGAGAACCGGCCGGAAGAGCCTGGTGTTGACGATCGTGTCGAAGCTTCGCTCGTCGCCTTCCCGCTTGCGATGAAACCCTGCGGTGCCGTAGGAGATAAGTGCAATGTGCGTGCCGGGATCGAAACTCGGGTACTCCGAGGCGCTGCAGGACCAGGGCAATGCAATGTCACCCGGCTTATTCCACTCTCGGTCTACTAGGTACACCGCTGACTGAGTCTTTGTGCGCTCATCCCACTGCACGACTGCCACCGTGATTCGGTCCTCTTCGCCTTCCTCGAGCAGCGCTGGCGCTCGGCGAGTGACGAGCACCACGAAAGCCGAATTACGGTACATGAGCTCTCCGCCAAGACCGAAGGCGCCCTGGAGATATGGCGCGTCCTCTTTGGTCGAGCCGCCAAGTGCGAAGATGGAGCTCGGGACCGAATGATTCGTCATGCCAGTCCCTCGGTCGTCAAACCACGCAGTTAGTTTGTGACTTTGCGTCGCGGGCGGGTCCGATTCGTGAAAAGTCACTTCGGGAAGTGTCTCCACGTTCTGGGACCCGAAGAGTACGCGAGCCGCCTCCTGGGGAGTGGGGAGGTTGGCAGCTGCTTCGGCGCGGGTTCCGAACTTCTCGAGGGCAGCTCGCTCGATGACCGCATCCTGCATGTTGGTGACCAGTTCTACGAGCTTGATGTCGTAGTCCGCTGCCGACGCGAGTAGACCGAAGTTGTTCCACCTGTCCCCGAGAGGCCGAAGATACTCTCCGCCGAAAGACATCGCGATCAGTTCTTGGACGCCGAGTGCATCCTCCTGGGTCTTGGCCTCTAGGGCCGCGCGGACCACCATCTCAGGATTGACGGTCAATTGAAGTCTCCATTCGATCGGTTGGATTGCGACGTCTCCAGCAGCAGGGATGCAAGCGCATCCGATGCGGACTTCATCTCTTGGCTTCGAGCGTTTGGTGTCGAGTGTCCAGGCGAAACGAATCCAGTTTCCTGCCAAATACTCGCATATGGCTCAAAGTCAAGCGTTGGCAGCGCCTTGGCGAGGGCCTCTATCGCCGACTCGATAGAGTCCAAGGCTTGAGATGCAGTCCAGACTGCGGAAGCGAGCACCCGAAGGGTTGTGGAGCTCAGAATGATGCTCCGGCCCCGGAGGCCGTCAATGTCAGCCGGAGAAGTTGTGGTGAGCTCGGGCCTGGAGGTGGCTAGCACGTCGAAGAAGTTGCCTCCAAGGGTGTAGATCGCCCCCTCGTCAAACTTCGACGTGTCCTTGACGCGGCCGACTGGACCAACGAAGAGTCGCTTCAAGGCGTCGTGCACAGCCGAGAGGGTGTAGATATCGCCACTGCCAGACAACACGCGTGGATTTGTTCTGTCCACTCGACCCGTGAGTAGCGGGTGGGTATCACTCAGCGCTGTTGCTGCGCGCGCGAACGGGTCTCGGCTGTCAAAAGACACACCGAGAGTCTTGGAAACCTTCCGCGCCGTCGTGTTCATGTCAGAGAACATCTGACGACGTTCCGCAAGATCAGGTTCGACATAAACAACCACCGCCGTTGACTGAGACTGAAGCTCCGGGACTGTCGCGATCGACTGCCGCAGCCCTTCGCGTCGGTGCTGACCGTCAATGCTCCTTAGCTTCGCGTCCAGTGGGAGACGGAGAACTCCGATCCCCGTACCAGGAAGGACTTCCTCGAAGACTCCCTCTTTATCAACGGCATACACGAGAGCGCCAAGGGCATAGGCCGTTGGATTGTCGAGGATGTAGTCCTTGATCCGACGCGCATGTGTCGGGTCTAGCGGGCGTTGGGATCTGTCCGAACTGCCCTCGATTTCCGACGGGAAGAAGCCAGTAAGTAGGGCGTTCGAGGGCAGGGTCAGGTACATCGTCCTTCCGCCCTGCTCGCCTCTCAGCGCGGGGATAGAAAGGCCCATACTCGCCAGCGCGGCGGCTGCGTTAGCTTCCATGCCCCATAACTTATCGTCTAAGTTAAGAACTTACAAGCTTTATTTAGGTGGACATGCGTCTCGCGAGACGACGTGTGGGCGCGGCACGCGCTCATCGTCTGTGGTCGCCCGTACAATTCAGCGGTGGCCGCAACCGTCAGAGTCCTCGACCTCTTCGCAGGCGCGGGCGGGCTGACGGCTGGCTTGCACGCCGCATCCGACAGGTTCAAGGTCCTCGGTGCCGTGGAGATGGATCCGGCTGCGGCTGCCTCGTACGAGTCAACCTACGGACGGGGGCTGGTTCATGTTGGCGACATCAAGGACTGGTTGGCTCAGGAGGCTGTTCCACAAGTCGACGTGGTCGTTGGTGGTCCCCCCTGCCAGGGGTTCTCCAGTCTCGGTAAGCAGGACATCGAGGATGAGCGAAATCACCTCTGGCGTGAGTACGCCGAGACAATTCTCCGATCCCAGCCGAAATACTTTGTGGTTGAGAACGTCGCGGAGTTTAAGAAGTCCCCTCAGTACACCCAGTTTCGCGCAGAAACTGCGCCAGGTGGCATGCTGGCGGATTACACCTTCGAAGCGGAGGTCATGAACGCGGCTGACTTCGGTTCTCCCCAGGCGCGAAAGCGAACCGTCTTGATCGGTCATCATCGTGATCTTGGCTCGCCCGGATCACTTGTCCCTACTCACTCCGGCAAACCAGAGACCGACGGTCTGCAGCCCCACGTGACAGTTAGAGATGTGCTCGGCGGAGTACCGTCAGCGCCTGACCGAGATGAAGTCTTTGGTCAACGAACGGTTGCGTATCGGGGTCGAGACTACGCAGGCTCGTTCACGATGCGAGATATGCATTGGAGTCGAAACTACACCGCGCTCTCGCTCAAGCGATTCTCGGTAATCCCCGCCGGTGGAAATCGTCGGGACCTCGAGCCTTATCCGGAGTTGATGGCGCCCTGCTGGGTCAAGCACAAGACGGGTTCGGGCGATGTGATGGGCAGACTGCACTGGGACAAGCCGTCCGTAACGATCCGAACGGAGTTCTTCAAGCCGGAGAAGGGGCGATACATCCACCCTGAGGAGAATCGTGCGATCACCCACTACGAGGCCGCTCTCCTTCAGGGCTTCAGCTCTGAACATCGATTTGTTGGTTCCCGCACCGACATCGCTCGTCAGATCGGAAACGCGGTACCGATTCCACTAGGTGCAGCGATCGGCCGGCTACTCATCGCTGCGCTCTAGTTGGAGGTCTTTCGCCTCTTCTTTGCTGAGGACACCAAGGCCACAAGATCAACTTGCCAGCCCAGGTCAGTCAGCTCCCAAGGGTGTTTCCTGTCGCGATTGACCGACTTTAGGTAACCGTTGTTGCGGAGATACTGCGCCGCCCAACGAATGTCGTACTGCCAGGTGTAAAAGAGATCGCCCGACTGGCGCAGGTCACCTTCGTGGACCTGCCAGACGTGCTTCGTTACGTCCAGCACGGTCGCGGATCCACCGAGTGTTCGAAGAGCCTCGATGACGAAGGCTCTGAACTCATCCCTGTTGGCCATTCCCGCAGCCTAGCCACGAACAGGATGAACCGAAAACGCCTCAGAACGGCAAGGGCCGGGGCCTCCGCAGAGACCCCGGCCCGAGCATCCGTCGCCCGACGAGCTGGCGGCTAGCTGGCCACCAGGTCGAAGCGGTCGGCGTTCATGACCTTGG
>SXMG01000077.1 GCA_005778835.1 Actinomycetota bacterium | reverse complement strand
CGGGCGTCGACCTCGTCGAGCAACAGGTGCGCATCGCGGCCGGCGAGCCGCTGAGCCTGCCGCCGCTCACGATCACCGGTCATGCCATCGAAGCGCGGCTCTATGCCGAAGACCCCGCCCGCGGCTTCGTGCCCGAGGTCGGCACCGTATTGAAGCTGCGAGAGCCCACCGGCCCCGGAGTGCGCGTCGACAGCGCGTTGATCGAGGGCCTCGTGATCGGCGCCGACTACGACCCGATGCTCGCCAAGGTGATCGCGCACGGTCGCGATCGCGCTCAGGCGATCGAACGATTGGATGCTGCGCTCGCCGACACCGTCGTGCTCGGTGTGCAGACCAACGCCGCCTTCCTGCGCGCGCTGCTCGCCCTCGACGAGGTGCGCGGCGGAGACCTCGACACCGGGCTCATCGAACGCAGCGACCTCGACCCCGCACCGACCCCGCCGTCGGTGCGCGCCCTGGCCGCGAGTCTCGAGCACCGTGCTGGCGTGGAGTCGGCACGGCACTCTGACAACCGCCTGTGGTCGATGCCCTCGGGGTGGCGCCTCGGCGAGCACCGCCCCGCGCGCTACGACATCGACGGCACGGCCGTCTGCGCAGATGACGAGCAGGGCAGCCAGCGTGCCGAGGTCGCGCGCGCGGCCGGCATGACCTGGCTGCACGTCGACGGCGCGACCCACCGGCTGCGCCGCCGCAGCCGCGCCGAGCAGCTCGCCGACCATCGGGCGAGCCTCACGCGGGTGGCCGGAGTCGCCGACCCGACCGTGCGCTCGGCGATGCCCGGCGCGGTCGTCGCGCTGCGAGCATCCACCGGAGATTCGGTCGTTGCGGGAGACCCTCTCGTGACGATCGAGGCGATGAAGATGGAGCACACCATGCTCGCCTCCGTCGCCGGAACCGTGACCCTCACCGTCACGGTGGGCGACCAGGTCAGACAAGACCAGGTCGTTGCTCACATCAGTCCTCACGAAGGAGACCCCGCATGATCACCCTCACCCCCGAGCAGCAGCAACTGAGCGACGAGGTGCGCGAGTTCGCCGACACCGTCGTCGCCCCCGCCGCCTACGAGTACGACACGAAGCGCGAGCTGCCCTACGACATCATTCGGCAGATGGGGGAGCGCGGGTACTTCGGCCTCGCGGTGCCCGAGCAGTACGGCGGGCAGGGCAAGACCTACGTCGAGCTGTGCCTCGCGGTCGAGCAGTTGGCGCGCGTCGACCAGTCGATCGCCGTGACCCTCGAGGCGGGCCTCGGCCTCGGCGTCATGCCGCTGCTGCGCGATGGCACCGAGGCGCAGAAGCAGGAGTGGGTGCCGATGCTCGCACGGGGCGAGGCGCTCGCCGCGTTCGGGCTCACCGAGGCCGAGGCGGGCTCGGATGCGGGTGCGACCAAGACGACCGCTGAGCTCGACGGCGACGAGTGGGTCATCAACGGCTCGAAGCAGTTCATCACGAATTCAGGCTCCGACATCACGCGGCTCGTCACCGTGACCGCCGTGACCGGTCGGCGCGAGAACGGTGCGCCCGAGCTGAGCGCCATTCTGGTGCCGAGCGGCACTCCCGGGCTCACCGTGCACCCGGCCTACGACAAGGTCGGCTGGCACACCTCCGACACGCACCCGCTGACGTTCGAGAACGTGCGCGTGCCGCGCGAGAACCTGCTGGGCGAGCGCGGCAAGGGTTTCGCCTCGTTCCTCAAGACCCTCGATGAAGGGCGCGTGGCCTTCGCCGCCCTCTGCACGGGCGCGGCGCAAGGCTGCCTCGAAGAGGCATTGCGGTACGCGAAAGAGCGGGTCGTCTTCGGCCGGCCGATCGGCGACAACCAGCACATCGCTTTCATGATCGCCCGCATGCAGGCGCGCGTGCACCAGGCCAGGCTCGTCACCTACGACGCCGCTCAGCGCATCGTCGCCGGCACGCCGTTCTCGATGGAGGCGAGCATCGCGAAGCTCGTCTCGAGCGAAGCCGCCATGGCGAACGCCCGCGATGCGAGCCACATCTTCGGCGGCTACGGCTTCTTGAACGAGAATGCGGTCGCGCGGCACTACCGTGACTCGAAGATTCTCGAGGTCGGCGAAGGCACGACGGAGGTGCAGCTCATGATCATCTCGCGGCAGTTGGGGCTCGCATGACCGACGGCAAGCGCATCGTGCAGCGCGGACTCTGGTTCGAGGAATTCGAAGTCGGGGCGACCTACGTGCACGCGCCGGGGCGCACCGTGACCGAGGCCGACAACGTGCTCTTCACGACGATGACGATGAACACGCAGTCGCTGCACCTTGACGCGGCCTGGTCGGCGGGCCAGCCCTTCGGCGAGCGGCTGGTGAACTCGATGTTCACCCTCTCGACCATGGTCGGAGCATCCGTCGCCCAACTGACCCAGGGCACGATCGTGGCCAACCTCGGGTTCGGAGCCGTCGCCTTTCCGCACCCCGTGATGCACGGCGACACGCTGTACTTCGAGACGCTCGTCGAGAGCAAGCGTCTGTCGTCGTCGCGCCCCGGGCAGGGCATCGTCGTGCTGCAGCACACCGCGCGCAATCAGGACGGCGTCGTAGTCGCGACCGCAGAGCGTTCTGCGCTCGTGTGGTGCGAGGGTGCGCAATCGTGACTCTTGACGTCGGCCCCGCGCTGCTCTTCTGCCCGGCCGATCGCCCCGATCGGTACCAGAAGGCCGCCGAACGGGCCGACGCGGTCATCCTCGATCTCGAAGACGCTGTCGCCCCTGCCGACAAGGTGGATGCTCGCCGCGCGCTGCTCGAGCATCCCCTCGATGCCGCCACGACGATCGTGCGGGTCAACGCCCTCGGCACCCATGACCACGAGCTCGACCTCGCCGCGCTCGAGCAGACGGCCTACCGCACGATCATGCTGCCGAAGGCGGTCGACGCGACCGGGCTCGAGGGCTACGCGGTCATCGCGCTGTGCGAGACGGCAGCGGGAGTGCTGGCGAGCGAAGCGCTCGCGGTGCAGCCGCACGTCGTCGCGCTCATGTGGGGGGCCGAAGATCTCGTGGCGTCACTCGGCGGCTCATCGAGCCGTCATGACGATGCCCGTTACCGAGACGTCGCGGTGCACGCTCGGGCGCGCATCCTGCTCGCCGCCGGTGCTCACGGCAAGGCCGCGATCGACGCCGTGCACCTCGACATCGCCGACCTCGAGCGGCTCGCGGCCGAGGCCCGCGACGCGGCCGCCCAGGGCTTCGCGGCCACGGCGTGCATCCACCCCTCGCAGGTCGAGACGGTGCGCGCGGCGTATCGCCCGAGTGAAGCCGAGGTCACCGAGGCGCGTCGGGTGGTCGCCGCTGCGGCGGGCGCTGCGGGCGTGTTCGTGGTCGACGGCCGTATGGTCGATGAGCCGGTCGTGCGGCACGCTCAGCGAGTGCTGCAGCGTGCCGGAGTCGTGACGTAGCGAGCGGCTCGACTCAGGGGCCGAACGGCATCGTCGCGATGGCGTCGAACAGGGTCTGGAAGATCACGGCGGTGACCCAGACGCCGACGACGATGCCCGCGACGATGGTCGCGATCGTGATCCACATCGGTGCCGAGCCGTGCCCGGTGCGGCGCTTGACGACGACGGAGCGCCCGATCGTGTAGACGGCGTAGCTGACGGCGAGGGTCAGGAAGATCCACGCCCAGTGGAACGGCTGCGGCACACCGCGCCGCTGCAGCTCGCGCCAGTCGAGGTACGCGAACCAGAACATCAGCCCGGTGCCGATCCAGCCGAACGCGATGAGTACGAGGTAGGCGGGCGAGAACAGCACCGAGTACGCCCCGAGGCCGGTCGGGTCGGCGAGGCTCGCATCGATGAAGCTCGACCAGTCGATGAAGAAGATCGGCAGCGTCTGCACGACCGGAATCGCCAGGATCAACCAGATCCAGAGCGTGTACGGATCAGTGTCCTCGGGGGCGCGCAGCGCGGCGGCCGGCGTCGCCCGTGAGTAGGGATTCGGCGCCGAGGCGTAGGGGTCGGGGCGAGGTGCGGTGGGGTCGGGGTCGGTCACGGTGTCTCCTCGAAGGTGTTGACCATGGCGAAGGCTGCTCGCTCGAGATAATCCCACAAGGCGGCCTCGTGCAGGGGAGGGAGCGTCAGGCTCTCGACCGCCGCCCTCATGTGGCCGAGCCACCGGTCGCGAGCATCCGGATTGATGTGGAAGGGGTTGTGGCGCATGCGCAACCGGGGGTGCCCGCGCTGCTCGCTGTAGGTGCCGGGCCCGCCCCAGTACTGCTCGAAAAAAGCGGTGAGGCGCCAGATGGCCCCCTCCATGTCGTCCTCGGGGTACATCGGCTGCAGCACGGGGTCGGCGGCGACGCCTTCGTAGAACCGCCGCACGAGTCGCTCGAAGGTCTCGTGGCCGCCCACCTGCTCGTAGAAGGTGCTCTGCGGGTCGTCACCGCTGCGCTGACCGAGCTCGACCACGGGCTATTCCTTTCCGGCGGCGACGATCACAGGTCGCTGTCTTCCGGCGGCGCGGCCGAGGGGCGACGGCTGCCCGACTTCGGCAGGGGCGAGGCGAGGCCGTCCATGACCACGCGGTTGAGCGAGGGCACGGCGACACCGAGCTGGTCGAGGGCGAGCTTGAGGCGCAACCGCAGCACGCGGGCGATGTCGAACTGGTCGGCGGTGCGCACCTTCATGACCAGCCTGATGACGAGGGCTTCGGCCGAGATTGACTCGATGCCCCAGACCTCGGGCTTCTCGAGCACCTTGCGCTTGTACTCGGGCTCGTCGGCCATGGCCTGCGCGGTGTCGAGCAGCACCTGCTGCACGGCGTCGACGTCAGACGAGTAGGGGGCCGGAATGTCGATGATGACCCGCGCCCAGCCCTGCGACTTGTTGCCCACGTTGATGATCTCGCCGTTGCGCACGTACCAGAGGGTTCCGCCGACGTCGCGCACCTGCGTCACGCGCACGCCGACCGTCTCGACGACGCCGCCGACGGGCCCCTGCGTCGACTGCAGCTCGACGATGTCGCCCACGCCGAGCTGGTCTTCGAACACCATGAACAGGCCGTTGAGCATGTCTTTCACAACGTTCTGCGCGCCGAAGCCGAGCGCGGCGCCCAGGATGCCCGCCGAGGCGATGAGCGCCGTGACCGAGAAGTTGAGCTCGCCGAGAATGAGCACGAACGCAACTGACACGATGCCCCACGTGACGAGGTTGTTGAGCACCGATCCCATCGTGCGCGTGCGCTGCACCACGCGCACCGCATAGAGCGGTGACGCGTTGAGTTCGACGGTGTCGTCGACGTTCTGCGACTTCTTCACACCGGAGACGACTCGATCGACGACGCGACGGATGATGACGACGAGGATGACGCGCAGGACCATGGCGCCGATGATCACCCCGACGATGCGGAAGGGCGCGTCGTAGGTCGTCAAGAACGTGCCGATGGCCGCCCAGAAGGCTGCCCAGTCGAAGGTCTCCATCGCCGTCAGCCTAGTGATCGATCACGCCGACGCCGGGCGATCACGTGCGATCGCGCTCTTGCGCGGCCAGTGCTCGCTCGACTCCCGCGAGGTTCTCGGTGACGAGTCGGCGCAGCGCCGGCGGGGCGTCGTTGTTCGCCTCGAGCCAGGCGTTCGTCGCCTCGACGAGCTCGTTCGACGCGAGCGGCGCGGGGTAGAGGCCCAGCACGATGTACTCGGCGATCGCGTGCGTGCGGCTCGACCACACCTCGCGCAGCACGTCGAAGTAGGGCGCGACGAGCGGCTCGAGGTTCGCCGGGTCGTTGACGTGCGTGTAGCCCATGGCCGTCATGCGCACGACGACATTGGGCAGCTCGTCGCTCGCCACGAGCGAGTCGAACGCTGCGCGCTTGTCGTCGACGCCGGGCAGAGCTGCTGCGGCACGCGCGGCGGCCTGCTGGCCGTTCGAGGTGTTGTCGCGTGCCAGCGCCGCATCGATGTCAGCTCGGGTTGCTGCGCCGTTGATCGCGAGGCCCTCGAGCAGCTCCCACTCGAGGTCGGTGTCGATCTCGACGCCGGGCAGCGTGATCGAGCCGTCGCGCAGGCCGGCGAGTGTCTCGACGTGGTGCGGCGTGCTCGCGACGTTGGCGAAGAACTTGACGAACTGGAACTGGCTGTCGCTGCCCGCCTCGGCCTGCTCGGCGAGTGCCCACAGGGCGTCGCCGATCTCGGCGATCGTGCCCGGGCGCGCGGCCGGCTCGACGTAGAGGCGTGCCACGGTCAGCAGCTGGGTGAGCGTCGTGCGCACCGTGGTCGACTCGGTCTCGCTCGCGATGTTGCCGAGCACGAGGCGCACGTAGTCGCGCGGTGCAGTCTCGGCGTCGCGCGTCGAATCCCAGGCCGAGCCCCACACGAGCGAGCGCGCGAGGGGGTTCTCGATCTTCGCCAGGTGCTCGATGGCCACCGCGAGCGAGTCCTCGTCGAGGCGGATCTTCGCGTAGGCGAGGTCGTCGTCGTTGAGCAGCACGAGCGACGGGCGCGGCATCCCGATCAGTTCGGGCACCTCCGTGCGGGTGCCGTCGACGTCGAGCTCGAGGCGGTGCGTGCGCGTGAGCGCACCATCCACGAGGTCGTAGAAGCCCACCGCCATGCGGTGCGGGCGGATCGTCGGGTAGTCGGGGTGCGCGCTCTGCAGCACCGCGAAGCTCGTGATGACGCCCACCTCGTCGACCGTCAGCTCGGGCCGCAGCGTGTTCACGCCCGCGGTCTCGAGCCACAGTTGCGACCAGGTGCCGAGCTCGCGACCGCTGGTCTGCTCGAGCTCGTGCAGCAGGTCGCTCAGCTCGGTGTTGCCCCAGGCGTGCTTCTCGAAGTAGCGGCCGACGCCGGCGAAGAACGCCTCTTGCCCGACCCAGGCGACGAGCTGCTTGAGCACGCTGCCGCCCTTGGCGTTGGTGATGCCGTCGAAGTTGACCTGCACGTCTTCCAGGTCGTTGATCGTCGCGACGACGGGGTGCGTGCTCGGCAGCTGGTCCTGCCGGTAGGCCCAGCTCTTCTCCATGGCCTGGAAGGTCGTCCACGCCTCGGTCCACTCGGTGGCGGCCTGCAGCGAGGCTGCGGGGTCGCCGCGCAGAGTGGCGAGCAGCACGCGCCGCGCGTTGACGAGGGTCCCGTTGGCTGCGACCGCGCGGCGCGCGAGTCGTTCGGCTCCGTCGCGGTCGCCGCTCCG
>SXMG01000076.1 GCA_005778835.1 Actinomycetota bacterium | reverse complement strand
GCAGTCGATGACGATCGTGTTCTCACCGAGGGCCTTCGTGTCGATGATCGCGCGCAGACTGCGACCGATGAGCCGCGAGATCTCGTGGGTGCGGCCGCCGACCTTGCCCTTGACGCTCTCGCGGTCCATGCGGTCGTTCGTCGAGCGCGGCAGCATGCCGTACTCGGCGGTGACCCAGCCTCGGCCTTTGCCGACGAGCCAGCGCGGTACGCCGTTCGTGAAGCTCGCCGTGCAGAGCACCTTGGTGTTGCCGACCGTGATGAGCGCACTGCCCTCGGCCTGAGCGCTCCAGCCGCGCTCGATCGTGACGAGGCGCAGCTGCGTGGGCGTGCGGCCGTCGGCGCGCAGGCCGGCCGCTTCGGCGATGGTGGTCATGGTGTGCCCCTCTGGATCGTGATCGTGCCGGTCGGAAAAGCTTCCACGTGCTCGATCTCGGGCCCGAGGAAGCGGGCGGCGAGCGCGCGGAAGTGGTCGGTGTCGGGGCCTGTGGCCTCGAAGACGTGGTGCGGAGCATCCGTCGCCGACGTCTCGAGGCCGTGCGCCACGAGCTGACGGTAGACGTCGTACGCGGTCTCTTCGGCGCTCGAGACCAGCGAGACCTCGGCACCCATGACGTACTGGATGGCCCCGGCCAGCAGCGGGTAGTGCGTGCAGCCGAGCACGAGCGTGTCGACCTCGGCAGCCTTCAGCGGCGCGAGGTACTGCTCGGCGACCGAGAAGAGTTCGGGCCCGCTCGTGACGCCGGCCTCGACGAACTCGACGAAGCGCGGGGCCGCCGCCTGGGTGACGGTGATCTCGGGGTCGGCGATGAACGCGTCGACGTAGGCGCCCGAGCGCACGGTGCCCTCGGTGCCGATGACGCCGATGCGCTTGCTGCGCGTGCGTCGCACGGCCGTGCGGACGGCCGGCTGGATCACTTCGACCACGGGGATGCCGTGGCCCTGCTCGAACCGCTCGCGGGCATCCCGGAACATCGCGGCACTCGCGGTGTTGCACGCGATGACGAGCAGCTTGACGCCCTGGTCGACGAGCTCGTCCATGATGCGCAGCGCATGCTGGCGAACCTCGGCGATGGGCAGCGGACCGTAGGGGCCGTTCGCGGTGTCGCCGACGTAGAGCACCTGCTCGCGCGGCAACTGATCGATGATCGCGCGGGCGACGGTGAGGCCGCCGACCCCTGAGTCGAAGACTCCGATCGGCGCGGTGCTCACGGGCTCAAGTCTAGGCGGGCGCTGCCGGCGCGCCGGGCGGCGGCTTCTTCCACAGGTATGTGTCGCCGTTGTCATGTGACATCGGCGACACATCCGCTCCCGGGGGCAGCAGACGCCTCAGATCGGGCCGCGGGCTCGCTCCTGCTCAACGACCTGCTCGCGGTCGGCGAGGCGCCGCAGCCCCGCGAGCGGTTGCGCCATGCGGTGATTGCCGCGGATGCTCGGCTCGACCCGGTCCAAGAACGCCCAATACCCCGCGGTGAACGGGCAGGCGTCTGGGCCCACGCGCACCTTCGGGTTGAAGCGGCACGACCCGCAGAAGTCGGACATGCGCTGAATGTAGGCACCACCCGAGGCGTAGGGCTTCGTCGCCACGACTCCCCCGTCGGCCCACTGGCTCATGCCGACGACGTTGGCGGGCATGACCCACGGCGTGCCGTCGACGAACGCGCCCTGAAACCAGGCCGTGAGCTCCGCCGGGTCGTACCCGCGCTGCAGGGCGGCGTTTCCCAGCACCATGAGGCGCGGAATGTGGTGCGCATAACCCGTGCCGCCGACCGTGTCGAGGGTGTGCGACAGGCAGCGGGCATCCGTCGCCGAGCCGTCGAGCGCCCACCAGTGGGCGGGCAGCGGCACGTGCGCGTCGAGCGCGTTGTTGTTGCGGGTGTAGTCGGGGCCGAGATGCCAGTACAGGTGCCAGACCCAGTCGCGCCAGCCGATGAGCTGGCGCACAAGCCCCTCGACGCTGTTCAGCGGAGCGCGCCCCGCCTCGAATTCGGCGACGACGCGCTCAACGACCTCGAGCGGGTGCAGCAGCCCCAGGTTCAACGGCACACTCAGCCGGGCGTGCGCCATCGTGTCGTCGCCGAGCATCATGGCGTCTTCGTAGGGGCCGAAGTCGCCCAGCCGGGTCTCGATGAAGTCGTCGAGAACTGCGAGCGCCTCATCCCGCGTCGCCGCGAACTGCCGAGGCCCGTCGCGACCGAGAAAGCGCACGCCATCGGCCTCCAGCCGGTCGAGCTCGGCGCGCACCTCGGCGTCGATGTCGTCCTCGATCGGCTGCCACGGGGCGGGCAGGCCGAGAGTCGCCGCGCCCTTCGGCGGCGGCTGCCGATTGTCGGCGTCGAAGCTGAACTGGCCGCCCTCGGGGCCTGCGGGGGTCATGAGCAACCCGGTGCGCTCGCGCACCTCGCGGTAGAACCGATCCATGACCAGCTGAGTGGGCTTGCGCCCCGCTGCCCAGTTCGCGAACTCCGTCTCGCTCGTCACGAACCCCCGCGACGACAGGATGCTCGCACCGAGCTCGCGCACGAGCCGCCGCGCGGCCCACGACGGCGGGTCGATCACCTCGAGCCGCTCGCCCGAGAGGCCAGCATCCGTCAGAGCTGTGCGATAGCTGCCCGCCTGAAGAAAGGTGCCCCGCTCGCCCAGTTCGCGCGCACGATGCCGCAAGGCGGTCAGGTAGAGGTGCGCTTTCTGCCGATGCGTCGGCCGGCGGCGAAACACCGCCGTGTTCTCGATGAGCACGATCTCACCGCCATCGTCGAACGCCGGGCCGAGCTGCTCGGCCGTCAGCCAGCGAGTGGGCGCAGTCATGCGGGCAGGCTAGCCCGCGCGAACCGAGAGTGCGCCGTGCCAGTCAGCGGCTGTCGCGCTTCGCCTGCCGCTTCGCACCCTGCGAGCGGCTGGAAGCATCCCGCTTCGCGCCGCCCGTCGTGCCCTGGTGACTGCGGGCCCGGCCGGCGCCTCCGACGCCGCCCTCGTGCGAGTTCTCAGACCCGGGCCCGGTTCCGCGGCCGGCCTGCGCGCGGGCGAGGCGCTCGCGCTTGAGCTCTTCGGCCGTCTCGTGCGCCACCGTCGCGAGCCGCTCGCTCACGATCGCCAAGGCCTCCTCGAAGGCCTCGGCGCGCAGCTTGCTCTTCGCGGTCTTGTACTCCGCCTTCCCGCGCGAGCCCGTCTTCGAGACCTTGCGGGCGGCACCGCGCCGGTGGTTCGAGACGTGCTTGTTGCGCGCGCGTCGCACGCGGCGGTGCAGCTCGAGCAGCTCGTCTTCATCGAGCGGGTGCAGCCGCTTCGGCTCGAGCTCGCGCATGAGGTCGAGCTCGGCACCCTTGAGAACCCAGAGATAGTCGTCCATGAACGGAGCATTCCACGCTTCCCCCTCGCGCGCGAGGGTCTTCTGGCCTCGCTGCGCCGCGCGCGTAGGCTGAGCGCGTGACGACTGCGCTGCTGACAGACCGGTACGAGCTCACCATGATCGAGTCGGCCCTGCGCTCGGGCCGCGCGCATCGCGAGTGCGTGTTCGAGGTCTTCGGCCGCCGGCTGCCGGGCGAGCGGCGCTACGGCGTGCTCGCGGGCACGGGTCGCCTGCTCGCGGCGGTCGAGGCCTTTCGGTTCGAGCGCGCCGAGCTCGACTGGCTCGCGAACGAGAACGTCGTCGACGACGCGACTCTCGCGTGGCTCGCGGACTACCGGTTCTCCGGTCACCTCGAGGGCTACCGCGAGGGGGAAGTGTATTTTCCGGGCTCGCCCGTGCTGACGGTGCGCGGCACTTTCGCCGAGGCGGTCGTGCTCGAGACCGTGGTCTTGAGCATCCTGAACTACGACACCGCGGTCGCGACCGCCGCCGCCCGTATGGTCTCAGCCGCTGACGGTCGCCCGCTCGCCGAGATGGGTTCGCGACGTGCGAACGAGTCGGCCGCGGTCGCCGCAGCCCGTGCCGCGCACATCGCAGGCTTCAGCGCGACCTCGAACCTCGAGGCAGGGCGCACCTGGGGCGTGCCGACGATGGGCACCGCGGCGCACTCGTTCACCCTGCTGCACGACAGCGAAGAAGAAGCCTTCCGCGCCCAGGTCGACTCGCTCGGCGCGGGCACGACCCTGCTCGTCGACACCTACGACGTGCAGACGGCCATCGAGACGGCGGTGCGCATCGCCGGGCCGTCGCTCGGCGCTGTGCGGCTCGACTCGGGCGACCTGCCCTCGCTCGTGCGCGAGGTGCGGGCGCAGCTCGACTCCCTCGGCGCGACCGCGACCCGCATCACCGTGACGAACGACCTCGACGAGACCTCGATCGCGGCCCTGCGCGGCGCGCCCGTCGACGCGTTCGGCGTGGGCACCGCCGTCGTGACCGGCAGCGGATCGCCCGCCGCAGGCTTCGTCTACAAGCTCGTGGCGCGACGCGATGAAGGCGGCGAGTGGATGCCCGTCGCCAAGTCCTCCCCCGGCAAGGTCTCGGCGGGCGGAGCGAAGCGCGCCCAACGGCTGCTGCGCGACGGCGTCGCCCTTGCCGAGCGCATCGTCGTGGATGACGACCGCGACGGTGTGCCCGAAGGCCTCGAGCCCGACGCCGTCGTCGCTCGCGAGCTCACCGTGCCGCTCATGGTCGATGGCGCCGCCGACCCGCGCTGGCTCGGCCGCGACGGGGTGCGCGCGGCGCGCGAGCACTGCGCCGCGGCGATCGCCGAGCTGCCCGCCTCGGCCCTGCGGCTCAGTCGAGGCGAGCCCGCGCTGCCGACGCTGACCGTCTAGCTCGCCTGCTCGTCGGGCGCCTGCACGCGCTGCCCCACGACCGCGCTCACGCCGTCGTGGCGCATGCTCACGCCGTAGAGCGCATCGGCGATCTCCATCGTGCGCGTCTGGTGCGTGATGATGATGAGCTGCGAGCTCTGGCGCAGATCACGGAAGATCGTGAGCAGGCGACCGAGGTTCGCGTCGTCGAGCGCGGCCTCGACCTCGTCCATGATGTAGAACGGGCTCGGGCGCGCCTTGAAGATCGCGATGAGCAGCGCCACGGCCGCGAGCGAGCGCTCGCCACCGCTCAGCAGGCTCAGGCGCTCGATCTTCTTGCCCGCAGGCTTCACCGTGACCTCGATGCCCGTCGTGAGCATGTTCTCGGGGTCGGTGAGCAGCAGGCTGCCGGTGCCGCCCGGAAAGAGGATCGGGAACACGACATCGAAGGCAGCCTGGGTGTCGGCGAACGCCGCGGCGAAGATCGTCTGCATCGTCGCGTCGACCTCGTCGATGATCGTGAGCAGATCGCGACGCGTGCTCGCGAGGTCGGTGAGCTGCTCGGTCAAGAACTTGTGGCGCTGCTCGAGCGCCGCGAACTCTTCGAGGGCGAGCGGGTTCACGCGGCCGAGCTGGCTGAGCTTGCGCTCGGCGCGCGCGAGGCGCGCCTGCTGCTCGGCGCGGTCGAACGGCTTGCCGGCGGCGTGCACCTCTGTCGGCAGATCTGCCGCACCGGTGTCGTTCGCGTCGCGGACAGCAGATTCTGCAGACGTTAGTGCTCGCGACTGGGCCACGATCGCCGCGACGCGCTCGGACTCGTCATCGGTCGTCGGGTCGAACGCGGGCGCATCGGGGTCGGGGTCGACGCGCGACGCCGCTTCGGCCGCGATCGCGTCGGCGACGGCGCGCGCAGCTGCGGTGAGCGCGTCATCGTCGGGCACGGGCACGTGCGGGCCGTACTCGGCGACGAGCACGTCTTCGACGAGGCCGAGCTCGTCGCCCGCGCGCTCGAGCAGCTGCGTCAGGTGCAGCTTCTTCTCGTAGATCTGCAACTCGAGGCCGTGCACGCCCTCGGTGATCGCACTCAGGCGCTCGCGCAGCGAGCTCTCGGTGCGGCGCAGCTCGAGCAGCTCGTCGTTCTGAGCCGCGCGCTCCGACTCGCGCTGGGCGAGCGCGACGCGCGCCTCGGCGACCGAGCGGTCGATCGACTGCTGCACGGCAGGCAGGGCGACCGCGACAGCCGTCGCGCGCTCGACCTGGCGCTGTCTCAGTACCGTGCGCCGTGCGGCCTCGTCGGCCGCCGCCTTCTCGGCCAGGCGGCGCTTCTCGAGCTGCTCGGCGGCGTCGCGTGCGCCGCGCACGCGCTCACGCACGGTCTCGAGCTCGATGCGGCGCTCGAGTTCGGCGGCCCGCGCCGCCTCGAGGTCGACGACCAGGGCGTCGCGCGCTGAAGCGTCGAGCATGGGGCGGGGCCGCGCGGCGAAGGCCTCGTGCTCGGCCTGAGCGCGCTCGACGGCCGACTCGGCCTCGCGCACCGACTCTTGCGCCGCGTCCACCCCGAGGGCGAGCCGGGCAGCTTCTGCTTCGGCGGCCTCGGCCTGCGCCCGCGCCCGCGAGACCTGCTCGCTGCGGGCGGCGCGCTGAGCATCCTGATCACGAACGGCGGCCAGCGCGTCGGCCGCCTGCTGCTGGGCGGCGGCGAGGGATGCCCGCGACTCGTCGAGCACACCGCGAGCCCGCTCGATGCCGGTCGAGACCTCGGTCAGCCGCACCGAGGCCGCATCGCGCTCGGCCGCGAGCTCGAGTCGGCTGCGCCCCGCACCCGAGCCGCCTCGCAGCACCGAGCGCGTGAGCACATCGCCCTCGCGGGTCACGATGCTCACCGAGTCAGCGCCGTCGAGCTTCTGCACCGCGGGCCAGGCGGCACGGGCGGCGGGAAGATCGTCGGCGATGAAAGTGCGGGCGAGCAGGGCGAGCACGCCGTCAGGCGCGGTCAGCACCTCGGTGGCGGGCCTGAGACCGCCCACCGCAGACAGCGTGGCCGCAGAACCGCCGATCTGTGCGAGCACGACGTCGACGCGGCCCGCCTCGGCCGCGTGCGCGCGCTCGAGTGCGGCGAGACCCGCGTCGAGGTCGTCAGCGAGCGCGGCGTCGGCGAGGGTGCCGAGCGCGGCGGCGATGGCGGCCTCGAAGCCAGGCGTCACCTGCAGGTGATCGCTCACGAGGCCACGGATGCCCGTCGAGCCCACGAGCCCGCTCGCGCCATCACCCGTGTCGATCGCCTGCGAGAGGGCGCTGACCCGGGCGGCGAGTGCATCGCGCTCGCGCTCGAGGGCGTGCACGGTGTCGCGCTCCGTGTCGAGTCGCGCGGTGATCTCGGCCACGCGGGCGTCGGCATCGGCGAGCGCCGCATCGAGAGCACGGGACTCGTCGGTGCCTTCGCCCTCGTCGAGCTCGGGCAGGGCGGTGAGCTCGGCACGGGTCGCCTGCTGCCGGGCCGTCGCCGACTCGAGGGCGTTCTGCTGCCGCAGCAGTTCGCCGCGCGCAGCCGCGAGCGTCGAGCGCGCGACGTCGACGCGCCCGGCGAGCGCCGCCAGCTCGAGGTCGTGCTGCGAGACGAGCGCGCTCTGCGCCGAGATCTCGTCGTCGAGGGCATCGAGCGCAGCACGGGCGGTCGCGGTGCGGGCGGCGACCTCGCCGACCTGCTGCTCGGCGGCGGCTACTCCCTCGCGCAGCGCCTCGGCTTCAGCGCGCGCCTCATCGACCTGCGCCTGCGTGATCGTCGTCGACATGCCGGGCAGCTCGGCCTGCTGACTGAGCAGGGTCAGCTTCTGCTGGGTGAGGCTCGCGAGGCTGCGCACGCGCTCTTGCACCTGCTCGAGCTCGAACGTCACGCGGCGGGCCTCATCGACGGCGTCACCCACCTGCTGCGACTCGATGCGCTGCACCCTCAGGCGGGTCTGGTCGAGCTGGCTCTGCACGACGATGCGCTCACTCGTGCGCTCGCTCTCGGTGCGGGCGTGATCGGCCAGCGAATCGCGCAGGGCGACGACCTCGTCGGCGAGGAGCCTCGCGCGAGCATCCCGCACGATCGCCGCGATCGTCTGCGCCTCGCGAGCGATCTCGGCTTGCCGCCCCAGCGGCGTCAACTGACGCCGGATCTCGCCGGCCAAGTCGCTCAAGCGCGTGAGGTTCGCCTGCATCGCTTCGAGCTTGCGCACCGTCTTCTCTTTGCGACGGCGATGCTTCAGGATGCCCGCCGCCTCTTCGATGAACCCACGACGATCTTCGGGGCTCGCGTGCAGCACGGCATCGAGCTGGCCTTGCCCGACGATGACGTGCATCTCGCGGCCGAGCCCGCTGTCGCTCAGCAGCTCTTGCACGTCGAGCAAGCGGCAGGCCGTGCCGTTGATGGCGTACTCGCTGCCGCCGTTGCGGAAGAGCGTGCGCGAGATCGTGACCTCGCTGTACTCGATGGGCAGCGCGCCGTCGGCGTTGTCGATCGTGAGCAGCACCTCGGCGCGGCCGAGCGGGCCGCCACGTCTTCACCGAAGCTACGTACCGCTTTTGCCCTCGAGAGCATCTCCGAGGAGGTAATCTTCACGGTTGGGCCACTGATCACCGCGTGGCTGGCAATTTCGGTTGCACTACCTGCACCGTTGATCTTCGCGATTGTTG
>SXMG01000075.1 GCA_005778835.1 Actinomycetota bacterium | reverse complement strand
AGCGCGTCGACGACGTTCGACTTGCCCGAGCCGTTGGGGCCGACGACGCACGTGACGCCGGGCTCGAACTGGAAGGTGGTCGGCTGCGCGAACGACTTGAAGCCCTTGAGGGTCAGGCTCTTCAGATGCACGCGCTGCCCCCTCTCGGCACGGTCGACGACGACCGCCGCAGGGCGCAGAACGGTCAGGGCTACCGTACCGGAGCGGCGGCGGCTATTCTGGCGGGCTGGCCTGGCGCAGAGGAGTCGAGATGGACGAGATCGTCATCACCGAGGTGGTCATTCCCGAGAACGTCGACGCGCCCGACGCCGCCGACTTCATCGCGGCGATGAGGGTGCGCACTGAGGTCAACGCTCACGACTCGGGCACCGACGACGAAGCGCGGCCTCCGGAGGAGATGCTGCCCGGCTGGCGCAAGCAGCAGTTCGAGCCCAAGCGGCTCTTCCTCGCCCGCCGCGGCGGCGAGGTCGTCGGTCGCGGGCTCGCCGAGTACCGGCTCGGAGACGCGATCGACACCGCTTGGCTGCACGCCGAAGTGCTGCCCGGAGCGCGCGGCCGAGGGGTCGGTCGCGCCTTGGCCGAGCACGTCGAGGGCATCGCCCGCGCTGATGGCAAGAGTCGAGCGATCGCCTACGCGCCGTGCTGGAAGGTCGGCGGAGAGCGCCTCGCCGCCCCGACCGGGTTCGGCGATGTGGCGGCCGATACCGCCGAGACCCGGTTGCTGCTCAGCCTGGGCTTCAGGCTCGAGCAGGTCGAACGCGGCAGCAAGCTGCCGCTGCCGCTCGACGAGCAGGCGCTGCAGCTCGTGCACGACGAAGCCGCCGAGCTCGCCGGGCCCGACTACCGGGTGCATCTCTGGGGCGATCGAACTCCCCCGGAGTGGCGCGAAGACATCGCGCACCTGCTGACCCGTATGAGCACGGATGCTCCGACCGCCGGACTCGAAGAGCCCGAAGACCCGTGGACCGTCGAGCGCCTGCTCGCCGATGAGGAGGAAGAGGCGGATGGCCCGCGCACGGCCTTCGTCGCTGCGGTCGAGCACGTGCCGACCGGCCGACTCGCGGGGTTCACCGAGCTCGTCGCGCCCGACGACGGCACGCGACCGGTCGACCAGGAGGACACGATCGTGCTCATCGAGCACCGTGGGCACCGCCTTGGCCTGCTGCTGAAGGCCGCGAACCTGCTGCACCTGCAGAGGGTTCGGCCCGGGCATCCGTCGGTGGTCACCTACAACGCCGAAGAGAACCGGCCCATGCTCGACGTGAACGAGGCCCTCGGGTTCGTGCCCTTCGTCTATGAGGGGGCGTGGCGCAAAGATCTGTGACGGTCAGCGAATCCTCTGGCAACGCGGGCAGAAGTGCGAGCCGCGGTTCATGAACTGCTCGCGCACGATGAGGCGGCCGCATCGCGCGCATGGAGTGCCCTGCTGGCCGTAGGCGCGCAACGAGTGGCTGAAGTAGCCCGAGGCTCCGTTGACGTTCACGTACTGCGCGTCGAACGAGGTGCCGCCCTCGACGAGCGCGCGCCGCAGCACCGTGCGCACTTCGGCGAGCAGCTCGCCGCTCTTGCGCGCCGACAGCGTCTCGGTCGGCTGGTCGTAGTGCACGCGTGCCGCCCACAGCGCTTCGTCGGCGTAGATGTTGCCGATGCCGCTGATGAGCGTCTGATCGAGCAGCGCGCGCTTGACCGTCGTGCGCTTCGCCGCGAGCCGGCGCCGGTAGAGCCGCTCGTCGAAGGCCGGGTCGAGCGGGTCGCGCGCGATGTGAGCGACCTGACTCGGGATGCTCGCGAGCGGCATCCCGTACCCCGCCGCCGCCCCGTCGGGCGTCGGCAGCAACCCGTCGATCGCCATCGACCCGAAGATGCGCTGATCGACGAAGTCGACCCGCAGCGGGCCGTGAACCGGATGCGTCAGTGCGAACCGCACGCGCGTGAGTGCGGAGGCCTCGGCGTCGACGTCGCGCAGCAGCACCTGGCCGCTCATACCTAGGTGAGCGACGAGGGCCTCCTGAGGAGGCTCCGCCCCCAGAACCGAAGGCCCCGCGATCGGCAGCCACAGGAACTTGCCCCGGCGCACGGCACCCAGCAGCGTCGCGCCGGTCAGCCGTTCGATGAAGTCTTCGCTCGGGCCGACATGACGGCGCAGCGAGCGCTCATCGAGCACCTCGACCGCGTCGATGCGCGCGCCGGTGACGGCCGGTTCGAGTCCGTGTCGAACGACCTCGACCTCGGGCAGTTCGGGCACGGCTCAGCGCCGCGACTGCAACGTGGTGAAGGCCTCGAGTGCGGCGCCCATCTCGGCCTGCTTCTTGCTGCTGCCCTGACCCGTGGCGATGGGCTTGTCGGCGAGCACGACCGTGGCCGTGAAGACCTTCGAGTGGTCGGGGCCGTCATCGGCGATCTCGTACGTCGGCAGGCCGAGCCCGAGGCGGGCGGCGAGCTCTTGCAGTGAGGTCTTCGGATCCATGCCCGCCCCGAACCGGTCGGGGTCGGCGAGCAGCGGCGCGATGAGCCGCAGCACCAGATCGGTGGCCACCTCGCCGCCGAGGTCGAGGTAGGCAGCGCCGATGAGCGCTTCGACGGTGTCGGCGAGAATGGACGACTTCTCGCGGCCGCCCGTGAGCTCTTCGCCCTTGCCGAGCTTGAGGTGCTCGCCCAGACCGATCGAGATCGCGACCTCGGCGAGCGCGACGGCCGACACGAGCGACGCCCGACGCTTGGCGAGGTCGCCCTCGCTCAAGTCGGGGTAGGTCGTGTAGAGCATGACCGTGACGGCCTGCCCGAGAATGGCGTCGCCGAGAAACTCGAGGCGCTCGTTCGTCGCGACGCCGCCGTTCTCATACGCCCACGAGCGATGCGTGAGCGCCAGGTCGAGCAGTTCTGGCTCAATGGTGACGCCGAGAGCCTGCTCGAGAGTGGAGTGAACCACCGTTGATTGACTAGACGTCGGCGACCTTGCGGCCCTTGTACTCCATGTACAGGGGCGTGCCGGCGGAGTCTTCGACGACCTTCGCGCGGTGCGGGAGGCTGTAGACGACCTTGCCGTTCTCGATGGTCTTGACCAGGGTGGGAACCTCGGCCTTCCACTGCGAACGACGTGCGTGGGTGTTGGCGCGCGACTTCTTCCGCTTGGGAACAGCCATGATGTCTCTCTTCTCTGTCTCTGCCGCCGTGCGCGTGCGCGCACCTGCGGGTCAGTCTGATTCGGCTTGGAAACCTTCGAGCGCAGCCCACCGGGGATCGATGGTCTCGCTCGGCTGCCGTTCCGGATGGTCTGCCAGGCGCTCGCCCGTTTCGGGGTCAAGCCCCGGGCAATCGTCTCGGCACACCGGCTGGAACGGCAACGCCAGCACTACCGCGTCGCGAACGACCGGTTCACAATCCACGTGGTTATCGTGAACCTGGTAGTCATCGGCAACCTCAGGAGAATACGCGAAAAGCTCCTGAAAATCGACTTGAAGAT
The DNA here is from genome assembly GCA_005778835.1 of Actinomycetota bacterium. Classification (GTDB taxonomy): domain Bacteria; phylum Actinomycetota; class Actinomycetes; order Actinomycetales; family Microbacteriaceae; genus Microcella. Next base: position 42,466 of record SXMG01000075.1, on the reverse strand, counting down.
CGATCGCGACCTCGTCGAGGCACCGCACGCACTCGGCGACCGCCGTCGTGCGAGCCTGACCGGTCACGAGAATGCCGTCGTGCAGGCCTTCGAGTCGCAGGTCGAGCTCGAGCTCAGCACCCGCCGGCACGATCGCTGCACCGGCACCGAGCTGCTCGGGCGTCACGAGGTCGACGGTCTTCTCGCGCATCTCGCCGGGGCGGTGCACGATGTCGCGCACATTGACGCGATAGAGGCTGGAGGGGGCAGGCATAGCGGCCCAGTCTAGCGCCGCGAGCTGCGCGGAAGTCTGCGACCGCGGGCATCCTTCACCCGATCGTTCGGGATGCCCGCGACCAGACGTCAGTTCAACCCGTGCGCCTGCGCAACGGCCGTGAAAGCGCCGTCATACGCCTGCAAGGCGACTGCGACTTGGTCGGCCGTGACGATGCACGGCGGCACGACGTGAATGCGGTTGTCGGCCGCGAAGGGCAGCACCTTGCGCGCCATGAGCTCGGCCTTGAGCGCACCGATGATCTCGGGGCCGACGGGCTCGCGCGTCGCGCGGTCGGTCACGAGGTCGAGGGCCCAGAACACGCCCAGGCCGCGCACCTCGCCGATCATCGGGTGCTTCTCGGCGAGTGCCCGAAGGCCCGGTCCGAGGTGCTGCTCGCCGATCATCCGGGCGTTCTCGATGATCTTCTCGTCGGTCATGGCGTCGATCGAGGCGACGATCGAGGCGGCGGCGAGCGGATGCCCGCTGTAGGTGAGTCCGCCCGGAAAGACGCGCTCGTCGAAGGCCGCGGCGATGCTCGGGCTCATGACCACGCCACCCACGGGCACGTAGCCCGAGTTGACGCCCTTCGCGAAGGCGATGAGGTCGGGGGTGGCCCGGCTCGGGTTGATCGTCTCGTTCTGCCACGCGAACCAGTCGCCCGTGCGGCCGAAGCCCGCCATGACCTCGTCGGCGATCCAGACGATGCCGTACTTGTCGGCGATCGCGCGCACGCCCTCGAGGTAGCCGGCGGGCGGAGCGAAGATGCCCGCCGTGCCAGGTACCGACTCGAGCAGGATGGCCGCGATCGTTCCGGGCCCCTCGGCGACGATCGTCCGCTCGAGGTGGCGCAGGGCGCGCTCGCACTCCTGCTCGGGGCTGTCGGAGTAGAACTCGCTGCGGTAGGTGAACGGACCGAAGAAGTGCACGTGGCCGTAGGCGTACTCGTTGGGCATGCGCCGCCAGTCGCCCGTGGCCGCGATGGCCGCGCCGGTGTTGCCGTGGTAGCTGCGGTAGGTGCTCAGCACCTTGTGCTTGTGCGTGGTGAGGCGCGCCATGCGCACGGCGTTCTCGATCGCGTCGGCACCGCCGTTGGTGAAGAAGACCTTCGCGAAGCCGTCACCGGCCTTCTCGACGATGAGCTTGGCGGCTTCGCCGCGCGCGAGGTTGGCGTGCGAGGGCGCGACGGTGGCGAGCTCGGCCGCCTGGCGCTGAATCGCCTCGACGACCTTCGGGTGCGAGTGGCCGATGTTGGTGTTGACGAGCTGGCTCGAGAAGTCGAGGTAGGTCTCGCCTTCGTAGGTGAAGACCTCGCAGCCCTGCGCGCTCGCGACGACGAAGGGCTTCAGTGCCCCTTGCGCGCTCCACGAGTGGAAGACGTACTCGCGATCGAGGTCGTAGGCGCGCGTGCCGTCGGCCGGGTCGGAAGCGGGGGCGGGAGTGTGTGACCGGTTCAGAGTGTCGGTCATGGTTATCGGTCCTTGAGTCGCAGGAATGGGATAGCGCCCATTATCGCCGGTCTGCGCTGTTCAGTGGCGTTCCAGCCCGATCTGCTGCTCGCGCAGAAGTGCAGGGATCCGCTCGCGGAACGGGAAGAACCCGCGCGTGGCATGAGGCCAGGCGAGGGCATCCCACGGGCGCAGGATGCGGGCGAGGGTGAGGTCGTCACCGAGTTCGTCGTCGAGCTGATCGAGGCGGTCGCGCACGGGCCCGACGGGGGCGAACGGGGTCACGATCGCTGTGAGGTCGTGGTCGTTCGCCCAGTCGCGAATCGCGGATGCCGTGAGCCCGTCGAGCGCGCTCGCTGCGGCTGCGAAGTGCGCGGCGGCGCGTGCGCGGCCGTCGGCGAGCGCCGCCGCGGTGAAGGCCGTCACGAGTGGTGACGCCGGAGCATCTGCCGTCGTGCGGGGCTCCCCCGCCCTCGGGCTCGCGACCGCGACAACTTCGGCGGCGCCGAGCTCGAGGCTCTCGGTGTGCAGGTCGTCCTCGTGCAGCAGCAGGCCGACGCGGCCGTTCGGCAGAGATTCTGGTCGCGGCGCGAGGCCCGGCGTCGGGATGGGCGCGTCGTCCTCGACCGCGGGCGCGCTCTCCGCGAGCCCTCGCGGCCGGAAGCGCCCCTCGGTCGCGAACTCGATGTTCTGCATCGTCGCGAGGTAGGTCTTGCCGACGGTCTGCAGGCCCGCGACCCATCGCCAGCTCAGCGTGTTGGAGGCCGGGTCGCCGTCGAGCAGGTGGCGCAGGAAGAAGTCGGCGCCGAGCTGCCAGGGCAGGCGCAGCGTGAAGATCCAGATGCTGGCGAACCACATGCGCGCGTGGTTGTGCAGGTAGCCGAGCTCGACGAGCTCGCGTGCCCAGTCGTCGAAACCCTCGATGCCCGTGCGGCCCACAATCGCGTCGTCGTAGGTCGCGCGCTCGGCCGCGCTCAGGGCGTCGAGCGCCGGCGGCACGTTCGCCGAGTACCGCGCCCACATACTCGGCCTCAGCTCGAGCCACCCCTTCCAGTAGGTGCGCCAGTAGACCTCCTGCACGAACTTGCCCGCCGCATCGAGCGAGTGCCGCCGCAGCACGGCCTCCACGACCTCGCGCTCGGTCACGAGCCGGTGCCGCACCCAGGGCGAGAGGGTCGAGACATTCGAGCGATCCCCCGGGCCCCGGTCGGTGTTGCGCTCAGCGGCGTAGGCGCGACCGGCACGCGGAACAAAGTCGGCGAGCCGTGCCAGCCCGGCGGCGCGCGCGGGTTCGAACGTCATGCCCTCATCGTGCGGCAGCGCGGCTGAGAGGGTTCGGGATACTCGCCGCGAGCATCCCGAACACGAATGTGCCCGTCTCGCACGACGGTGCCTGTTCCGCACAGGCACGGTCGCGCGCAACAGGCACACTCGCCGTGCGGATCACACCCGTGCGGCCTTGCTGCCTTTCATCGCCGGAATGACGTGCTCGCCGTAGACGCGCAGCGTCTCTTCTTTGTTGTCGTGCTGCAGGTAGCCCGCGAACTGGTCGACGCCGAGGTCGCGCAGCGCTTCAAGCTTCTCGATGTGGTCTTTGCCGTCGCCGAGCACGCAAAAGCGGTCGACGATCTCGTCGGGCACGAAGTCGACGTGGTCGTTTCCGGCCTTGCCATGGGTGTTGTAGTCGTAGCCCTGACGGCCCGCGATGTAGTCGGTGAGCGCCTTCGGCACGTCAGAACTGTCGCCGTGCTTGGCCACGATGTCGGCGACGTGGTTGCCGACCATGCCGCCGAACCAGCGCACCTGGTTGCGCATGTGGTCCCAGTCGGTGCCGATGTACATCGGCGCCGCAACGCAGAACTTGATGGCCATCGGGTCGCGCCCCGCGTTGTCGGCCGCGGTGCGCACCGTCTCGATCATCCACTTCGCGATGTCGAGGTCGGCCAGCTGCAGGATGAACCCGTCACCGACCTCGCCGGTCAGCTTGAGCGCGAGCGGACCGTACGCGGCGACCCAGACCTCGAGCTCGCTGCCGTGGCTCCACGGAAACTGCAGCGTCGAGCCGTTGTACTCGACCGCCCGCGAGTTGCCGAGCTCGCGGATGACGTGGATGGACTCGCGCAGCTCGGCGAGCGTCGTCGGCTTGCCGTTCGTCACGCGCACGGCCGAGTCGCCCCGGCCGATGCCGCAGATCGTGCGGTTGCCGTAGAGCTCGTTGAGGGTCGCGAAGACGCTCGCGGTCACCGTCCAGTCGCGCGTCGCGGGATTCGTCACGAACGGCCCGACTGTGATGCGCTTCGTCTCGGCCAGGATCGCCGAGTAGATCACGTAGGGCTCTTGCCACAGGATGTGGCTGTCGAAGGTCCAGACGTGGCTGAACCCGTACTGCTCGGCCAGCTTGGCGAGGTGCACCGTGCGGCTGGCGGGCGGGTTGGTCTGCAGAACAGCGCCGAAATCCATGGATGCTCGTCTCTCGTTGCTCGTCGGGTCAGACCAGGTACTGCGAGAGGCCGCGGCGCAAGTACTGCCCGTGCCCGGCACGCCCGTGGAACTCGTCGTTCTGGATGACCACCGAGCCGCGCGAGATGACGGTGTCGACCTTGCCGTCGATCTCGAAGCCCTCCCACGCCGCGTGGTCCATGTTCATGTGGTGCTTGCGGCCCGTGGGGTTGCCGGCCTCATCGACCGGCATGCCGATCGAGGTGTGGCCGTTCGGGTCGTAGACCACGATGTCGGCGTCGGCTCCGGGAGCGATGACGCCCTTCTTGCCGTAGAGGCCGAACATGCGCGCGGGCGTGGTCGAGGTGATCTCGACCCATCGCTCGAGCGTGATCTGGCCCGTGACGACGCCCTGGTACATGAGATCCATGCGGTGCTCGACCGAGCCGATGCCGTTGGGGATCTTCGAGAAGTCGCCGAGCCCCAGCTCTTTCTGGTCTTTCATGCAGAACGGGCAGTGGTCGGTCGAGACCATCTGGATGTCGTTCGTGCGCAGGCTCTGCCACATGTGGTCTTGATGCCCTTCGGCCTTCGACCGCAGCGGCGTCGAGCACACCCACTTGGCGCCCTCGAAGGCGCCGTACTTCTCACTGACCGCGCCGAGCTGCTCTTCGAGCGACAGGTACAGGTACTGCGGGCACGTCTCGCCGAACACGTTCTGCCCGATGTCGCGGGCAGCCGCGAGTTGCTCTACGGCCTGCTTCGCGCTCACGTGCACGACGTAGAGCGGAGACCCCGTGAGGTTGGCGAGCATGATCGCGCGGTGCGTCGCCTCTTCCTCCATCTGCCAGGCGCGCGCGACCCCGTGGTAGTACGGGTCGGTCTTTCCCTTGGCGAGCAGCTGGGCGACGAGCACGTCGATGGCGGGGCCGTTCTCGGCGTGCATCATCGTCATGAGCCCGTGCTCGGCGGCCACCTGCATCGCGCGGAGGATCTGCGCGTCGTCGGCGTAGAACACACCCGGGTAGGCCATGAACATCTTGTAGCTCGTGATGCCCTCGTCGATGAGCTTCGGCAGCGCGGCGAGCGAGTCGTCGTCGACGCCGCCGACGATCTGGTGGAACCCGTAATCGATCGCGCAGTTGCCGCCGGCCTTCTCGTGCCACGCGGCGAGGCCGTCGAACACCTTCTGGCCCGCGGTCTGCACCGCGAAGTCGATGATGCTCGTCGTGCCGCCCCACGCGGCGGCGATCGTGCCGGTCTCGAAGGTGTCGATCGCGGCGGTGCCGCCGAAGGGCAGCTCCATGTGGGTGTGCGCGTCGATGCCGCCGGGAATCACGTACTTGCCCGTCGCGTCGATGACGGTGTCGACGGATGCCGAGAGATCGTGCCCGAGCAGCATCGATCCGGGCGCGAGCACGGCCGCGATGGTCTCGCCGTCGAGCAGCACATCGGCCGCGCCGCGGCCCGTGGCGGAGACGACGGTGCCGCCGGTGATGAGGGTGGTGGTCATGGCCGGGCCTCCTTAGGGCTTCACCGTCGCGGTGTACGACTCGGGGCGACGGTCGCGGTAGAACTGCCAGCTGTTGCGCACCTCGCGAATGAGGTCGAGGTCGATATCGCGCGTGACGATCTCGGTCTGATCTTGACTCGCGACGTCGCCGACGTAGTTGCCGCGCGGGTCGACGAAGTACGAGCTGCCGTAGAACGTGACGGCGAGGTCGCCGAACTCGTCGCTCTCGGTGCCGATGCGGTTGTTCGCGGCGATGAAGTACTGGTTCGCGGCGGCTGCGGCGGGCTGCTCGAGCTCCCAGAGGCGGTTCGAAAGGCCGGGCTTGGTTGCGCTCGGGTTGAACACGAGTTCGGCGCCGTTCAGGCCGAGCTCGCGCCATCCTTCGGGGAAGTGCCGGTCGTAGCAGATGTACACGCCGACCTTGCCGACGGCCGTGTCAAACACGGGGTAGCCGAGGTTGCCGGGGCGGAAGTAGAACTTCTCCCAGAACCGGTCGAGGTTCGGAATGTGGTGCTTGCGGTACTTTCCGAGAATCGTTCCGTCAGCATCCACCACCACGGCGGTGTTGTAGTACACGCCGGGCATGTCTTCTTCGTAGATCGGGAGGACCATGACGAGCTTGAGCTCTTTCGCGAGCTTCGCGAAGCGCTGCACGATCGGCCCGTCGGCGGGCTCGGCGTAGTCGTAGTACTTGGCGTCTTCGATGATGCCGAAGTAGGGCCCGTAGAAGAGCTCTTGGAAGCAGATGATCTGAGCCCCGTCGGCAGCGGCGTCGCGCGCGAACTGCTCGTGCTTCGCGATCATCGACTCTTTGTCGCCCGTCCAGGTCGTCTGGGTGATGGCGGCGCGGATCGTGGTCATGGGTGGTGGTTCCCCTCTGCAACGGTGAATAGGGGCCAGTGTGCGCTCGCGCTGTTACCGGCGCGTTTCGCCCAATGACGTCTCTCTGACACGCTATGGCGCATCCGCGCATCTGAACAGATGCCCGCGCACATGAGCACCGGTCGCTCAGGGCTAGCGTTGACGCATGAGGATCGTGGTGCTCGCGGGCGGCGTGGGCGGAGCGCGCTTCGTGCGCGGAGTGCGCGAAGCCGTGCGTCGTGCGACGGATGCGCCGCTCGCGAACGCCGCCATCGACGTCATCGTCAACACGGGCGACGACTGGTGGCTCGCCGGGCTGCGCATCGCGCCCGATCACGACTCGCTGCTCTACACGTTGAGCGGTCAGAACGACGAGGTGCGCGGCTGGGGCCGGGTCGGCGAGACCGAGCGGGTGGCCGCCGAGCTGCAAGCGCACGGCGTGACACCCGAGTGGTTCACCCTCGGCGACCTCGACCTCGGCACGCACATCGCGCGCACCGCATGGTTGCGCTCGGGCCTCACTCCCTCCGAGGTCTCGTCCCGACTGCAGGCGCGCTGGCCGCTGGGTGTGACGCTGCACCCTGCGACCGACGATGAGGTCGACACCTACGTCGTGACGACCGACGGCGACCGCATGCACTTCCAGGAGTGGTGGACTCGTCACCGCGCGGCCCTGCCTGCTGCCCGCTTCGAGCAGGATGGCATCGACGACGCGAGCCCCTCCCCCGGCGCTCTCGCGGCGCTCGAGGCGGCCGACATCGTGCTCGTCGCCCCGTCGAACCCGGTCGTCTCGATCGGCACGATCCTGAGCATCCCGGGCATGCGAGACGCCGTGCTCGGTGCAGGCTCGGGCGCCGCGCCGGTCGTGGGCGTGTCACCGATCATCGCCGGCGCGGCCGTGCGCGGCATGGCCGACGCATGCCTCACGGCGATCGGTGTCGAGACGGATGCCGCCGAGGTCGCTCGGCACTACGGTCCCCGGTCAGCGGGCGGCCTGCTCGACGCCTGGCTCGTCGGCGTCGAGGACGAGCCGCTCGTCGCCGGACTGCGCGCGGACGGCGTCGCCGCCACCGCGGTGCCCCTCTGGATGCGCGACCTCGACACCTCGGCAGCCCTCGCCGCGGCCGCCCTCGCCGCGGGGCTCGAGCACCCCCGTGCCTGACGGAGCGCCACCGACGGCGTCACTGCTTGACGTGTGCCCGAGTACCGGTCGGCGGTGCTCCAGTGCACGACGAGGTCATCGGGCGCATGGCGCCCGATGTGACCATCGACGGGCAGAGCAATGTGCAGTGCGTGCTGGTCAGCACTCTCCTCCAGCGGGAGCATCGCGTAGTACTGAAGGGCGCTGACGCACGCGAGCGGCCCGCCTGCGACCCACGCCGCACGCGCCTCGGGCGGCAGGTCGTTCGACGCGTACCACCCGATGCGAATGCGATCGAGATTGCCGTAGCGCCAGGCGAACCAGAGATCTGTCTCGCTCCACCCCGCGTGCCTCAACTCACGCCGAGACGCGATGCCGCCGAGCCGACGAATGACGGGATCGAACCCTGAGAACCCAGCCATGCGGCAATCGTGACGTGCCGGTCGCGTACCGATGGCGCACGCGGTCAAGGCTGGGACGAGCGCGGCCCGTTCGCGATTGGGGAGGACACGCAGCCTGTGTCACTCAAGCGGCCAGCCCCGGCCCCCGCCCCAGTACCTGCACTTTCACCTGCACTTGCACTTGCACCTGCACCTGCACCAGTGCACCTCAATGCACTTCAACGGATGCGGAACTTCGTGAATAGTATTCGTCTACTTCCGCATCCGTTGAAGTGTCTGGGGGTGGAGGCGCTCGGGGACTCGCCGTGCTGCGAGACGGCGCTGGTTCAGGTGGAAGCATGCGGTCAGCGCTCGGACGGCATGCTCGACGAGCCCAAGGCGGTCACTCAGCACTTGATCGACGCGGTCGGCGTGCTCGACGCGCTCAGGTGGTCGGCGTACGGTCTTGGGATGAGTTCGTCGACGACAACGCGCAGCGAGACCGCACGCACGGGCACTCGCCCTGTCGTGCTCGGGGGGCGCTTCGCTCGCGAATTGCCCGAGCTGAGCATCCCGTGGTCGGCGGAGGCCGCGCCCGCCCCGCAAGTGGTCGCGCTCAACGAGCCGCTCGCCGGCGAGCTCGGCATCGCGCCGGCGTGGCTTCGCGGGGACGAGGGCATCGCGCTGCTGACGGGCGCTGCCGTGCCGGAGGGAGCGACGCCGGTCGCACAGGCCTACGCGGGCCACCAGTTCGGCGGCTTCAGCCCACGGCTGGGCGACGGCCGCGCGCTGCTGCTGGGCGAGCTGACCGATGCCGACGGCACGCTCCGCGACCTTCACCTCAAGGGATCGGGCCCGACGCCGTTCGCCCGCGGCGGCGACGGCTACGCCGCCATCGGGCCCATGCTGCGCGAGTACCTCGTCAGCGAGGCCATGCACGCCCTCGGGGTGCCGACCACGCGATCGCTCGCCGTCGTGGCGACCGGTCGACCGGTGCGCCGGGAGACGGTGCTGCCCGGAGCAGTGCTCGCCCGCATCGCCAGCAGCCACCTGCGCGTCGGCACGTTCCAGTACGTCGCGACGCAGGACGACCGCGACCTGCTGCACCGTCTCACCGACGTCGCGATCGCCCGCCATGCGCCGGCGGCGGCCAGCGCCGAAAGGCCGGCCCTCGCGCTGCTCGACGCCGTGATCGAGGCCCAGGCGGCGACCATCGCACGATGGATGAGCATCGGCTTCGTGCACGGCGTCATGAACACCGACAACATGACGATCTCGGGCGAGACGATCGACTACGGCCCATGCGCCTTTCTCGACGGCTACGACCCCGCGAGCGTCTACAGCTCGATCGACCACGGCGGCCGGTACGCGTACCGCAACCAGCCGATCGTGGCCGAGTGGAACCTTGCCCGCTTCGCCGAGACACTGCTGCCGCTCATCGACGACGACCTTCAGCACGCCATCGAACTCGCGACCGGAGCGCTTGAACGGTTCAGCGCGCATTACGCCGACGCGTGGGTCGCGCTCATGCGCGCAAAGCTCGGCCTCGGCGAGGCGGTCTCCGACGAGATCACGGCGACACTCGCCACCGACCTGCTCGGGCTCATGGAAGTAGCGCGCACCGACTACACCTCGACGTTCCGTGCGCTGGCGACATCCGCCCGCGGCGGCGTTCGACCCGACGTGCTCGAGAGTGCCGCAGGCGAGGCGTGGGCTGAGCGGTGGCTCGCTCTCGAACCCCACGCGGACGCGATGGACCGCGTCAACCCCGTGTACATCCCTCGCAACCACTTCGTCGAAGAGGCGCTCGGGGCGGCGACCGACGGCGACCTGGCGCCTTTCGACCGACTGCTCGAGGCCGTCGGCCGCCCGCTTGACGAGCGTGCCGGGCTCGAGCGGTACGCCGAACCCGCCCCCGCCACGTTCGAGCCGTACACGACCTACTGCGGCACCTGAGCCACTGAGTCGACTCAGGAGGCACCGGTACGCCGGGCGTAGGCTGAGCGCACTGTGACTGCGTTCGACTTCACCCCGACGGCATCCGCCCTGTCGCGCGCGCTCAAGCGTGCCGAGAGCGGTGTGACGCTCGACGCGACCGAGGCTGAGACGCTGCTGCACTGCCGTGGCGACGACCTCGACCGGCTGCTCGCGGTCGCCGGTCGCGTTCGGGATGCTGGGCTCGAGAAGGCCGGACGCCCCCGCGTCATCACGTACTCGCGCAAAGTGTTCATCCCGCTCACGCACCTCTGCCGCGACCGCTGTCACTACTGCGTGTTCGTGCAAACCCCCAACCAGCTCTCAGCTCAAGGCAAAGCCCCGTTCCTCTCCCCCGATGAGGTGCTCGAGATCGCCCGTCAGGGTGCCGCGCTCGGCTGCAAAGAGGCGCTCTTCACCCTCGGCGACCGACCCGAAGACCGTTGGCCCGCCGCCCGCGAGTGGCTCGACGCCCGCGGCTACGACTCAACGATCGACTACCTGCGCAGCGTCGCGATCCTCGTGCTCGAAGAAACCGGGCTGCTGCCGCACCTCAACCCGGGCGTCATGACCTGGCAAGAGCTGCAGCGCCTCAAGCCCGTCGCACCGAGCATGGGCATGATGCTGGAGACGACTAGCAAGCGCCTGTTCGAGACGCGCGGGCTCGCCCACTTCGGCAGCCCCGACAAAGACCCCGAGCTGCGTCTGCGAGTGCTCGAAGATGCGGGCCGCAGCGCCATACCCTTCACGACCGGACTGCTGCTCGGCATCGGTGAGACCTACGCCGAGCGCGTCGACGGCATGTTCGCCATCCGTGCGACGGCGCGTCGGCACGGGCACGTGCAAGAGGTCATCATCCAGAACTTCCGCGCCAAGCCCCGCACGGCCATGCGCGCCACCGACGACCTCGCGCTGCAGGAGTACATCGCCGCCGTCGCCGTCAGCCGCCTCGTGCTCGGGCCGGGCGCTCGCGTGCAGGCGCCGCCGAACCTCACCGACGCCGAAGAGCTGCAGCTGCTCGTGCGCGCCGGCATCGACGACTGGGGCGGGGTCAGCCCGCTGACGCCCGACCACGTCAACCCCGAACGACCCTGGCCGCAGATCGACGAGCTCGCGCGCCTCACCGCCGAGTCGGGCTTCATTCTGCGCGAGCGCCTCACCGCGCACCCGCACTACGTGCGCGCCGAAGAGCCGTGGCTCGACCCGCGCATCGTGCCGCACGTGCGCGCGCTCGCGGGCCCAGACGGGCTCGCCGACGAGTCCGCCGAGCTACGGGGAATCCCGTGGCAAGAGCCCGACCCCGACTGGGCGACCCGCGAGGGCACTGGACGCACCGACCTGCACGTCGAGATCGACACCGTCGGCCGAGCGACCGAGACCCGCGGCGACTTCGACGACGTCTACGGCGACTGGGAAGAGCTGCGCGAGACCACGGCGGCGGCGCGGGGGCCGCGCACGACGAACGAGTCGCGGCGAGCATCCGTCGCCGTCAGCACGGGCGTGCGCGCGGTGCTGCGGCGGGCCGAGGATGCTCCGGCCGACTTGACCGACGCCGACTACCTGACCCTGCTCTCGGCCGACGGCGCCGACCTCGACGCTCTCGCGCACCTCGCCGACCGCGTGCGGCACGACACTGTGGGCGACTCGGTCGGCTACGTCGTGAACCGCAACATCAACTTCACGAACGTCTGCTACACCGGCTGCCGTTTCTGCGCCTTCGCGCAGCGGCGCACCGACGCCGACGCCTTCACGCTCTCGATGCAGCAGGTCGGCGACCGGGTCGACGAAGCCTGGGCGCTCGGCGCGACCGAGATCTGCATGCAGGGCGGAATCCACCCCGACCTTCCGGGCACCGCCTACTTCGACCTCGCGCGCGAGGTGAAGAAGCGCCAGCCGGAGATTCATCTGCACGCGTTCAGTCCGATGGAGATCGTGAACGGAGCATCCCGCACCGGGTTGTCGTTCGCCGAGTTCTTGACGGCGGCGAAAGAGGCCGGGCTCGACTCGATTCCGGGCACGGCCTCCGAGATTCTCGACGACGAGGTGCGCTGGGTGCTCACGAAGGGCAAGCTGCCCGCCGCCGAGTGGATCGAGATCGTCTCGACCGCGCACCGGCTGGGCATCCGCTCGTCGAGCACGATGATGTACGGGCACGTGGATGCTCCCCACCACTGGGTCGCCCACCTGCGCACCCTCGCTCGCGTGCAGGACGACACCGGAGGCTTCACCGAGTTCGTGCTGCTGCCCTTCGTGCACGCCAACTCGCCTGTCTACCTCGCGGGTGTGGCGCGGCCCGGCCCGACGCCGCAAGAGAACCGTGCGGTGCACGCCGTCGCGCGCCTCATGCTGCACGGCCGCATCGACCACATCCAGACCTCGTGGGTCAAGCTCACCGACGACGGCACCCGACTCATGCTGCAGGGCGGAGCCGACGACGTCGGCGGCACCCTCATGGAAGAGACGATCAGCCGCATGGCCGGCGCCGACAACGGGTCGGAGAAGACGGTCGCCGAGCTCGAGGCGATGGCCGCGTCGATCGGACGCGTCGCACGCCAGCGCACGACGACCTACGGCACGCCGAGCCCCGAACGTGTCGCAGTCGCCCAGGCGCACCGCGAGCAGGGCTACGCGGCGACAGGCCGTCGACTGGCCCTGACGATCGCCGACGTGCGCGACGGCGCCTAGCGCGACCTAGAGCAGGGCCCGCGTGCGGGGGCCGAGCACGACGACCCCTTCGGCGTCGAGCCTGACCAGCTCGTCGAGCTGCGCGAGCGTGTCGACGTCGCGGCGAAGGCCCGAGGTCTGCACGACTTCGAGCTCGGCGTACCCGCTGCGGCCGTGCTGCTCGGCCGAGTCGTCGCCGAACCGCAGCGAGTGCGGCAGCCCCTCTTGCGCGACGACGAGCGTGGTGCCGGCCCCATCGGCGTCGGGCACGAACGCCCAGTGGTGCTCGCTCGCGCCGAGCAGCGCCGCATCGAGGTCGGCAGGCTGAAGTGCGGGCAGGTCGCCGAGCAGCACCGCCGTGGGCAGCGCGTCGTCGCAGCGCGCGAGCCCTTCGCTGATCGCGACGAGCAGCCCGAAGCCCGGGTCGGTCACGACCTGCACCCCGTCGACGGGCTCGGCGAGCGACCCGACGACGAACAGCTCGCCGACGCTCGGTGACCGACGGGCTGCCTCGACCGTGTCGAGCGCGATCGCCGCGGCCAGGGCGACGCGACGCTCCTGCGCTTCGGGCGAGGTGTCGACGGCGAGCCGCACCTTCGCGCTCAGGGCCGGACGCACCGGGATCACGAGCGAAGTGCGGGCAGACATGAGGATGAGCCTAGTTGTCGACCGAGCCGGCCATCGAGGCCGAATCGACCGCGAACCGCTCGTCACGCGGCGTGCGGTCGAGCAGCGACACCGGGGCGATGCGCGCAACTGCGCGAGCCCACCAGGGTACGGAGCCGCGCAGTGCGCGCAGCACATCGGCCGTGTCCGCGATCGCCGCTGCCGGAAGAGCACCGCCTGCGAACGCCCGCTGCTCGAGCGCGTGACGCACCGTGTCGAGCTGCGCGACCTCGTCGGGCAACCACTCCGACGACCACGACTCGGCGAGCTGGCGAGGCGTCTGCTCGGGGTCGGCGGGCAGCCCCAGATCGCGCGCCGTGTCGCGCGCTTCGCGCCACTGGTCGAGAGGATCCGGCGAGCGCAGCCGCGCCGCGCGACGCAGCGCCCGCCAGACCGCTGGGGCGAGGACGAGAGCGATGAGCAGCGCGGTGAGGGCCGCGGCGAGAGCGCGAGCATCCGTTCCGCCGTCGAGCACGCCGGGCGCGCCCGAGCCATCGGCCGACCCGTCGTTGCCGCCGTCGATGAGTCCGCCGGCGTCGGGAGCGTCGGTCGGTCCGGTGACGCGGTCGACCGGGTCGGTCTCCGTGCCTGGCGCTGGAGCTTCGGGCTCTGCGTCGATCGGCTCGCCCGTCTCGGGGTCGATCTCGGGCACCTCATCGGGAGCCGGCACATCGGCCGAGGCGTACCCGGGCACGGCTCCACGAGAGGGCGTCGGTTCGAACCGCACCCAGCCCAGCCCGTCGAAGTGCAGCTCGGGCCACGCGTGCAGATCGTCCGTGCTGACGATGTACTCGCTCGGCACGTCGGGGTTGCGCACGCCCGGCAGGAAGCCGACCGCGATGCGCGCGGGAATGCCGAGCGTGCGCGCCATGAGCGTCATCGCCGAGGCGTAGTGCACGCAGTAGCCCGCGCGCGCCTCGAGGAACACGGCGACGATGTCGGCGCTCGTGCCGTCGTAGCCGAGCTCGACGGGCGCCGACTCGGAGTAGACGAAGTCGCCCTGCGTGAAGTACCGCTGCAGCGCGAGCGCGTCGTCGTACGCCGAGTCGCCGGGGGCCGCATCGGCCACCTGCTGCGCCGTGAGCGCGATGATCGGGTCGATGCCCTCAGGCAGAGCACGGTAGGGCTCGAGTCGCGGTGCGGCCACGAGAGCACCGCGCAGCTGCTCCGGCGTCGGCTGCGCAACCAGACTTTCGACCTCGTAGGCACCTTCGCGCACACTGCCCTCGACCGTGCTGAGCGTCACTCCGGCCTCGTTGACTCGCCACTCGCCCGCGAGCCCGCTCACGCTCTCAGGGGCACTGGGCAGCGGCAGCCAGCGCGTGCGCACATTCTCGAGCTGGATGCGGGTCGACACCGAGGTGGTCTCGACCGCAGCACCGAGCCAACCGGGAGGGCCGATCGTGCCCGGCTGCACCTGCTCACCCGCGACGACGGGCTGCACGGCATCGTCGGTGAACTCGGCCAGGTGCGAGAGCGTCAGATAGAGGCCCCCGTCGGCGTCGGTGCTGTAGCGCAGGGCGGTGACGGGCGTGGTGCGCCGCAGGTCGTCGCCGAGCTCGAGCACGGGGTTGATGCCCGTGACGAGGCCCGCGACTCCCCCGCCGGGCAGGGCGGCGCCCGCCACGACCGAGGGAAGCAGGGGCGGCACGATGAGCGCCGCGACGAGCACCGAGGCGGCGACGGCGACCGCGCGTCCGAACGCCGGTGCGCCGCCGCTCGCCGCGGGCCGATGCAGGGCGAGCAGCAGCAGGAAGGCCGCGGTCGTCGCGAGCACCGTCAACAGCGGCAGTGCACCGGGGGCGAGGATCACCGGAACAGCGAGCATGCCCAGCAACGGGATGGCGGCAGCCGCCGGGCGTCGGCTCGCCGTCGCCACGGTGTCGACGAGCACCGCGAAGGCGGCGACTCCGGAGGCGAGCAGGAAGCGGATGCCCTCGTCGGCGACCGCCGGAATCGACTGCTCGGCGATCGACAGCTCGCCCGCGCGGATCAGCTCGACGAACCGCTGCAGGGTGTCGGGCGTCGGCACGAGCCCGAGTAGCGCCGTATCAGCGGCGAACAGCAGCGTGAGCGCGAGCAGGGCAGCGATGCCCGCGGCGCCGAGCGCGGCGACCACCGAGAAGAGCCGGCGAGCCCGCCGCATCGCGACGCGCACGAGCGCCGCGGTCGCAATGGCCGCGGTGGCCACGACCAGCGCCGTCGGGCCCCAGAGTCCCTCGTCGAGCAGCACCCCGAAGCCCGTGAGGGCGGCCGCGACGGCCAACAGCGCCGCCGCGCTTAACCCGAGGGTCGAGCGCCGCTGCGGAATCGGCGAGGTCGCCCGCTCAGACACGCGAGGCCTCGGGCGCGACCGCCCAGTCGGGCAGGCTCGGCTCGGGCACGCCGAGCAGGGCGAGCCATGCGGTGTCGGGCGCGAAGCGCGCAGGCACCCGAGCGACGGTCCAACCGGCGCGCTCGAACGCGTCCCGTGCCGGGTCGGGGTCGATCGACCCGTCATCGAGCACGACCGGGGCGGGCGTGCCCACGAGCAGTGCAATGGCGGGGGCGGCGGATGCGCGCTGAGCGAGCATCCATCGCGTCGTCTCGGCGTCGGGCGCTCCCGAGAGCGCGACGATCGGCAGGGAACCCGAGCGCAGCAGCGAGGGCAGGCTCGCATCGAGATCGTTGTCGGCCGGGGTGAGCGCGGCGATCGCGAGCGCCCCCAGAACGTCACCGACGGGGCCGTCGGCGACCGGAGCCTGCTCGTCGTCGAGCGCCTCGCGGCCGTCTGGCGTCGTCAGCTCGACCGTGTAGCCGCGCTCGGCGAGGTGCACTGCGGCCGAGGCCGCCATGCGCACGATCCACTCGAAGTCGTCGCTCGACGGCGCGCGACCTCGGGAGGCCCGCACGCTACGAGCGTCGGCGTACGACGAGGCCTGGGTGTCGACGATGAGCCGGGCGTGAGGCCCGGCCTGCGGCTCTTCCTGCCGCACCATGAGCTCGCCCTGCCGCGCCGTCACGCGCCAGTGCACGCGGCGCAGCGCATCGCCGTCGCGGTACTCGCGCGTGACGACGTCGTCGTCGGAGCGCTCACGCGAGCGCGTCGTGCGCGGCCCCGCCTCGGTTGACGGGTCAGGCATCGGACCAACGGCCAGCGGTGTCACTGCCGGGATCACGAGCTGGGTCGTCGTCGCGATCGTGTCGCTGACCCGCACTGCGAGGGCGAAGGGGTCGCGGTTCTCGATGAGGAGCGGGCCGACGCTCACGAGCCCGCGCCGACCCGGTGCGAAGCGGTAGCCGAACGTCGCGGGCCGCGTCGACCGCACCTCGCGCAGACGACCCGGGCCGGCGAAACCGGGGTGCATGGGCACGCGCTCGACCCATTCGGCCGCTCGAGCGCGGCCGTTGACGGTCACATCGACCCGCACCGTCTCGCCCTCGATGGCGACCACGGGGTCGAGCTGGCGCGTGACGCGGACTCGAGGCTTCGAGGTGGCCACGGCGAGCAGGGCGATGAGGGGCGCCGCGACCGCGACTGCCGACACCGGCAGCAGCTCGGGCCGTTCGATGACGTAGGCGACGACACCGATCGCGACTCCGACCACGAGGAACGCGATGCCGCGCGCGGTCAGGCGGGGCACGGTGCGACCTAGGCCCGCGACGACGGCACGGGAACCGCGGTGGCCGCGACGATGCGGTCGACGACCTCGTCGACACTGCGCACCGGTCGGCCGTCGGGGTGTTGGGCGCGCGGCACGAGCAGCATGCGGTGTGAGAGCACCGTAGTGGCGAGGGCGTCGATGTCGTCGGGCACGACGAAGTCGCGGCCGTCGAGCGCGGCGCGGGCACGGCTCGCGCGCACGAGCTGCAGGGTCGAGCGCGGGCTCGCGCCGAGTCGCAGGGCGGAGTCGTCGCGCGTGGCCTGCACGATAGCGACGGCGTACCGCTCGACGGCGGGGCTCACGTAGACCTCGCGCACCGTGGCGATCATGCGGCGCAGGCCCGCGACGTCGACGACGGGCGACAGCCGGTCGAGCGGGCTGCCGTGCTCGCGATCGCGCACCATGAGCGCTTCGCTCTCGGCATCGGGGTAGCCGATCGAGATGCGCGCCATGAAGCGGTCGCGCTGCGCTTCGGGCAGGGCGTAGGTGCCCTCCATCTCGATGGGGTTCTGCGTCGCGACGACCAGGAACGGGCTCTCGAGGTGGTGGGTGCGGCCGTCGACCGTGACCTGCTGCTCTTCCATGCACTCGAGCAGCGCGCTCTGCGTCTTGGGGCTCGCGCGATTGATCTCGTCGCCGATGACGATGTGGGCGAAGACCGGACCGGGCGTGAACTCGAAGGTGCCGAGCTGCTGCCGGAAGACGCTGACTCCCGTGATGTCGGCGGGCAGCAGGTCGGGTGTGAACTGAATGCGATTGACCGTGCCGGCGATGCACTTGGCGAGTGCGCGGGCGAGCATCGTCTTGCCGACGCCCGGAACATCCTCGATGAGCAAGTGCCCCTCGGCGAGCAGAACCGTCAGCGCGATATCGACCGCTTCGGGCTTGCCGTCGAGAACGCCGTTCATCGCCTTGCGGATGCCCGCACCGAGTGCGGCGAACTCCTCAGCGCTGAGGCCTTCAGCCGTCGACGTCGTCATCATGCTCATTCCTCGACTCTGCCACGGTCGGGCAGAGAGCGCTCTGGGAGTCTTCTGACCGCGGCGGCATGATCAGTTGTGGCCGATCACTTGGACGCCGGCTGAGAAGCCGTCGTCCCACGCTTCTTTCGTGCCCTGGGTGAAGAGGTCGTCCTCGAGCGGGCGCACCAGGCTGCGGGCGCCCGGTGCTGAGTCGTCGAGCAGTCGCCCGAGTCCGCGAACGGCCGCCACGGGCACGCCGCTCGACTTGCCCTTGACGAGGTCGGCGGCGGCCGCGATCTCGTCGCCGACGGCCGGCGCTGTGACCTCGAGCAGCTTGCCGGCGGCGTCGCGCGAGCCTCGGAGGTCATCCAGCAGCCGAACGCCGCTCGCACCGATCGCCATATCGGTCTGGCCCTCTCGCCAGGCCCTCCCGGCGGTGTCGGTGATGACGACGCCGATCGGCGCTCCGACGGCCGTCTCGACGGCGGCACGGATGGCGGCGGCGCTGGTATCCGGGTCGATCGGCAGCAGCAGCACTGTGCCGTCGGCCGTGTTGCTGGCGTCGACGCCGGCGGCGGCCATGACGAGGCCGAGACGGTTCTCGACGATGCGCGTCGTGCCGCCGTCGGCGCGCGCTCGGGTCGCGACCATGCGCACGGTCTCGTCAGTGATCGCCTGCTCACGGTCGGCGGCCTGCACGATGCGGCCCTCGGCCTTGCTGACGATCTTGCTCGTGACGGCGAGGATGTCGCCGGGCATCACGCCCGCTTCCCGCGCCGCGTCCGCGATGAGCCGCGGCAGGTCGTCGCCGGGAGTGATCTCGGGCAGACCCGGAATTCCCCACACGCGCAGCTCGGTCACTCGCCCATTCTGCCCCTGTGCGCTGTGCACGTCGTCACTGTGCGGTCAGGTTGTGTGGTCCGTTCGCCCGCCGCGCGCCGAGGCGACACCCTGCTGGGGCTATGTGCCTCTTGCGGCACATGCCGCCAGCGGCACACTCACCGAGTGAGGCGCCCCGTTCGGTGGCGGCGGTCGGTCAAGACCGCGACTCACGACGGTGTACAGGGATGGGGCAGCCTTGACCGGGTCGGTCAGTCGGTGCACACCGGGCGAGCATCCGGCTTCCAGGTCGCCCACCTAGCGTTGAGGTCACGATCACCCGAACAGAAAGCCATGACGTCATGACGACCATCACCGCCGCGCTCGACCGCTTCGACCGGCTGGTTGTGTGGGCGATGGACGCGTTCGGCATCCGGTTCGCACGCCTCGCTCTCGGCATCGTCTTCATCTGGTTCGGAGCGCTCAAGATGATCGGCGAGTTGAGCCCTGCCTACGACCTCGTGGCGGCGACGGTTTACTGGCTCACGCCCGAGATCATCATTCCTCTGATCGGCCTGTGGGAGGTAGCGATCGGCGTCGCCTTCCTGTTCCCGCCCCTGACGCGCCTGGCCCTGCTTCTGCTCATCCCGCAGATGCCGGCCACGTTTCTGCCCCTCGTGCTGCTTCCCGCGGTGACCTTCACGGTCGTACCGTGGGGCCTCACGCTCGAGGGTCAGTACATCGTCAAGAACCTCGTGATCATCGCGTGCGCGCTCATCATCGGCGGCACCGCGCTGCGTAGGGAGCACCGCGACCGCGAAACCGCGCGCACCGAGCCGATCGCCGTCGTGGTGGCGGGCCGCTGAGGGCGAGCCTGCTCGTACGAGCTTCGTCTGTCAGCGGTGCTGATCGACCAGGATCGGGTTGCCGTCGGGGTCGACGATTACGAAGCTCGCCGGACCGCTCGTTGACTCATCAGCTTCGACTGAAAACACCACACCCTGCTCGCGCAGGCGCTTCTGCAGGTCTCGCACGTCAGTGAAGGGGTCGTACGCCGCCGCGTCGGCCGACCAGCCGGGGTTGAAGGTCAGGGTCGGTCGGTCGATCATGCCGACGAACAGCCCGAGCAAGACGCTGTCGTGCTTCAGAATGAGCCATCCCTGCGACGCGTCACCGCCGAACTCGGAGAAACCGAGCTTCGCGTAGAAGGCCCTCGATGCCTCAAGGTCGGTCACATTCAGGCTCAGTGAAAAGACTCCGAGATCCATCTAGCCACTCCCCTCGACGGCGATGCCGACCACGCTAGAGGCCGATCGGGCTACCGTCAACGCGTCGTCTCGACTCAGATCGGTGACTCGCCCCGCTCGAGCTGCTCGAGGTAGCCGGCGAGCTTGCGCTCGCGGGTCTCGGCGCGCTTGACGCCGTCGAGGCGGAAGACGATGCCGAATCGGGCGGGCGAGCTCAGCGCGGCGAAGGTCGAGGCGGCCGAAGGCGAGGCGTCGAGTGCGGCCTGAAGGTCGGCCGGCACGACCATGCCTTTCTGGCTGTAAGCGGCATCCCACCGCCCGTCTGCTTTGGCGCGCTCGACCTGCTCGAGACCCGGCGGGCGCATGCGACCTGCCTCGGTCAGCCGCTCGATGATGCCGACGTTGCGCTGCGACCAGACCGAGCGCGGCCGGCGGGGCGTGAACACCTGCAGCGAGTAGTCGTCGTCGAGACCGTAGATCTGCCCGTCGATCCAGCCGAAGCACAGCGCCGACTCGAGGGCCTCGTCGTACGTGATGCCGGGCGCGGTCGAACGCTTCTTGCGCATCTTCAGCCGAACGCCGGGGTCGTCAGGGTGCTCGGCGAGCCACGACTCCCACGCCTCGACGCTCTCGAACAGCAGCACGGGCTTTTCGGAGTTCGCGACCACGGTTTCAGCGTAAAGGCGAGGGGCGACAGGACTACAGGGTCAGGATCACCTTGCCACGTGCATGACCGCCCTCGGAGTGCTCGACGGCCTCGGCGACACGGTCACGCGGATACACCTCGTCGACGACGACCCGGAGCGCGCCCGTCCCGAGCCAGGCAGCCAGTTGCTGAAGGTCGTCGGTGTCGCGCTTCGCGAGAAACGATGTGTAGGTGCGCTTCGAGAATCGAGATGCGATCGCCAGCGCGGCCGGTGCTGCGAGAGGCCCGATCCACTGACCTCTCGGTGCGCCGCACGCGACGAGGGTGCCCGTCGGACTCAGGATGCGCGCGAGCTCGCGCCGTCTCCGCGTGCCCGCCAGTTCGAACACGAGATCGAAGCGCGGCAGCTGCTGCGTCACCTCGGTCGTCGTGTAGTCGACGACGTCGTCGGCCCCGAGTCGCGCCACGAGCTCGAGGTTGCGGGTGCTCGTCACCGCCGTGACGTGCGCGCCGAGCAGTTTCGCGATCTGCACGGCGAAAGTGCCCACGCCACCCGACGCGCCAATGATGAGCACGCGAGGGCGCATCGGCTCGACCTCGCCGGTCGACCACGTGAGTGGTTCGCTCAGCCCGCCCTTGCGCAAACCCTGCAGGGCGGTGATCGCCGCGACGCCCACGCCTCCCGCGTCGGTCATCGACAGGTCCGCGGGCTTGCGGACGAGGCCGGCCTCGCCGACGACCATCACGTCACTCCAGGCTGCCTTGCCGAAGCCGAGCACCTCGTCGCCGACCGCGAACCGCGTGACGCCGGGGTCGACCGACTCGACGACACCCGCGACGTCTGATCCCATGGCCTGGCCGCTCGTCTTGGGGGCGCGCAGGCCCCGCATGATCCGCACCAGATAGGGCTTGCCGCGCAGCTCGTGCCAGTCGAGCGGGTTCACCGAGCTCGCGGCGACGCGCACGAGCACCTGGCCCTCACCGGCGACGGGAGTCGGAGCATCCACGACCCGCAGCACCTCGGGCCCACCGTACGTGGTGGCGATGACTGACTTCATGACGAACTCCTCCAGGCTTGCGCCGAGTTGCTTACACTGTATGCTTACGTCGTAAGCTAATGGTGGACTGACCGCCCTGTCAAGGAGGCCGCATGACCCCGCCTCGGGATGCCCTCAGCTACGAACGCGTGCTGCAAGCCGCTCTCACCCTCGCCGACGTGCACGGACTCGGGTCGCTCAGCATGCGCCGTCTCGGCTCGGAGTTGGGGGTGGAGGCGATGTCGCTGTACCGCCATGTGCCCAACAAGGACGCCCTGCTCGACGCCATGGTCGACGCCATCGTGCAGACCTGGGTCGACGACGCGCACCCCGCGGCCGATGACTGGCGCGCTCGCCTCGCGTCGATCATGCACCGCGCCCACCGCGCCCTGCTCGAGCGGCCGTGGGCAGTCGAGTTGGTCACCGTGCGACCCCGCGTCGGCGACGCCCGACTGCGCTATGCGGAAGCGGTCACGACCGCCCTTCTCGACGGCGGCTTCACGCCCCAGCTCGCCCACCACGGGCTGCACATCGTCGATGGCACCATCATGGGGTTCACCGCCCAGCAGGCTCGACGGCCGAGCGCCGAGGCCCTCGGCGAGCGCGTGCAGGCGCTCTACGAGGGCGAACTGGCCGATGAGTATCCGGGGATCAGCCGCACCATCCGCGAGCACCACGATCACGATGAGGAGTACGCGCTCATGGTCGATCTGGTGATCGAAGGGCTCGGCCGTCTGCGCGAAGGCAAGCCGCCGCACCGCAGTCGTTCCGGAGCGGCGTACGCGCTCTCGCTCTCCTGATCGGCTGCCGCTACGCGCGCGAGAAGAGGCGCGCGAAGAAGCCAGGCTCGTTCTCGTGGCCCTGGCAGCGGTCACGCTGGGGGATGCCCCGCATCACCTGGTTGACGTGCTGACCGCACCCGGTCCAGGTGGCCTTGCCGCATTTGCGGCACGTGATCTGCTGGCACATCGTGACTCCTTCTGTCGCGTCACGATCATTCTACTGCATACCCCAGGGGGTATTTTTCACCTCGGTGTTCGCTCCAGCGCGAAGTAGGCGTTCGCGCGCGGCGTCCAGAGCCAGCTCAGCACGATGGCGGAGATCAGCACGCTCACGATGCCGGCGAAGAGCGCGATGCCGCCCGACGACAGGGCGATGATCTGGGTGACGATCGAGACGACGCGCACGACGGTGAAGATGAGCCGCGAGAGTGTGCTTCCGCGCAGCAGTCCGCCGGCGACGGCCACGACGACGATGCCGGCGATGATGATCGTGATCGCCGTGAGCAGCCCGCCCGGCACCGGGTTCTGCACGATCGCGGCACCGGTGACGAGCACGAGCAGCATCGAGCCGCCGATGATGTCGACGATGCCGCCGACATACGCGAGCACGCCGATGACGGTCACACCACCCGGACGGCGCGGGTCGACAGTCGGGGATGAAGCCTGCGTCATGCGCTCACTGTAACGAAACGGCAACGGTCGCGGTACGGCAGCATTCGGTCGTTGCGCGTCGGCGGTCACGGGCGCTAGGTTCTGTGAGCGCCATATGACGAAAGGAGGCCGAGCGTGTTGATTCGATTCACCCAGGGGATGATCCCCACCACCGCCGGCTTCGTCGGCGTCTTCACCGCCTGATCGGGCAGCAGCTCCTCCGCCGCCCGCTCCATGCCGGTGGCGACGCTCTCGAAGCCCGATTCGAGCTCTCTCGAATCCGCCACGGCTCTGACGGCTGCACCTGATCGAGGTCGCGCTGCGCAGGGCCCTCGGGCGGCGTGCGCGACCGTGCGCGCCGCCTTCCCCCGCTGTGCCATGAGCAGAGCATCTCGACAGGGCTGCACCACCGTGCGCCCGACGGCAGTGAGGAAGCACTTCTGATGAACACCACCATGACGGCGACCCGACCGGGTCGTCAGCAGCAGCACCCCCCGAGTCCGACGCTCACCAACCGCGCTCCTGCGCGGCGCGTCGGCCTTGTCGACCGTCTGGCCCTGCGGCTGGGCGTGGCGCTCGTCGCCTGGAGCCGACGGCCGCGCGAGCTCGACTCGCGCGACCAGCTGGCTCGACGCGTGCAGCGCGAGTTGTCGACCGAGCAGCGCGAACGGCAGACGCAGCGCCTCATGCTGCAACTGCTGCCGCCGCGCTAGCGCGAGCGATGACAGCATTGAGCCGGGCGCCTGGCGGCTACCTGCCCCAGGCGCTCGGCGGGGCTTCGATCACCGGAACGTCGACGTACGACCAGTGCGCGCCGTTGTTGTACATGCCGGTGGCCCAGCCCGAGAACCAGATCGCGCGCTCCACCTCGGCGGTCGGCGCCGACGCACGCAGCGTCGCGACGATCTCGCTGTACCGGCCGAGGGTGTTGAGCGCCTCGGCAGCATTCTCGGCAGCGTCGACGAGCGTCGCATAGCGACCCGTTCCGCCGCCGCCGCCCGAGCCCCAGCCGTTGTTGAGCGGGTTGTTGCGGGTCCACCAGGCGTCGACGTAGTTCTCTTGGCGCATCCACCGCGTCACCACGGTCACGTTGCTGTCAGTGAGCGGAAAGTCGCCCATCAGCAGCACGAGCTTCGCCCAGTCATGATTGGTACCGCCGGCGATGAACGTCTCATACCCGGGAGTGGCACCGAAGTCGTGACGTTCGGCGATCGGCAGAGCATCCACCGCAGCAGTGACGAGCGGTTGCGAGGCCTCGTCGACGTACTCGGCGAACAATTCTTCACGCGTCGGCGTCGAGAACCCCAGACTCGCCATGAGCACGAGACCGGCGATCATCGACGTGAAGACCGTGCGCGTCGTCGACCAGGCGTGGCGTCGGTAAGGCGCTCGCGGCGCGTGACGACGGTGCTTCGACATGATGCGGAATCCCCCTGGGCAACGGCCATCGGGCACGCTGTCGCGCGAATGGCCGTCGTGCAGGATACCAGCGTCGCCTCTCGCAGCCCTGGGCGACGACCGTCACGCGAGCGGCAGCGACCCCGGCGGTGGCGGAGGCGGCGCATCGGGAGCCGCATTCGCGGCCGGGTGCCGTCGCAGCAGGCCCATGAGGCTGAGCGCGTTGACGACTCGCTGCACGACCTCACGGTCGAGCCCGGCCTTCGCCGCGAGCTTCTCGACCGTCATGAACCCCTTGGCGCTCGTCTTGATGATGCGCAGCTGCTCGTCGGTCAAGGGCAGCTTCTCGAGCTCGGGCCAGCGGTAGAGGCGATAGCGGTCGCCGGCACGCAACCACGACGCTCGCCCGCCGTCGAACGCGTGCGTGCCGATGAGCCAGAGCAGGGTGTCGAGCGGCTGCCCGACGAACGCCGGGCGCGAGTACGAGTAGTCGGCTCCGGCGAAGGCCGGCTCGGCCCCCTCGATCGCGCGTGTGCCGATGACGACCGAGTCGGGCCGTGCAGGAAACTGCTCGAGCGGCATCGTCCATTGGTAGACGTACCCGCGCATGTCGACGAGCATCGGGTCGAGCGCGTCGGGTCGCAGGCTCACGATCATGGGGCTCGGCATGCGCCGGATAGCGTGCAGCGCCATCGCCGCCCCGCTCCAGCCGGAGGGAGCGGTCGGCGGTGAGCTGGGCGGTCGTGACGCAGGCGCAACGGTCTCGAGTGCCGGATCTGTCATGACGTCTCCTCTGCCGCGGATGCGGACTCGAGTCGACGCTAGAGGCGCCCTGTTCCTGCGCGATTCCGTGCGTATTCCGCTTGTGTTACGCGAGCCCCCGCAATCGGGGGGCAAGGTCGCGCTCGAACAGCTCGAGGAAGCGCCGTTGGTCATGGCCCGGGGCATGGAACACGAGGTGGTTCATGCCGTACTCCACGTACTTCGCAATCTCGGCGACGACGGCGTCGGGGTCGTTGCCGACGATCCAGCGCTTCGCGATCTGATCGATCGGAAGAGCATCCGCCGCCTTCTCCATCTCGACCGGGTCAGTGATGTCGTGCTTCTGCTCCTTGCTGAGCGACAGCGGCGACCAGAACCGTGTGTTCTCGAGGGCCGCGTCGAGGTCGGTGTCGTACGAGAGCTTGATCTCGATCATGCGGTCGATCTGCTCGAACTCGCGGCCGACTTTCTCCGCCCCCTCCCTCACGGCGGGGATGAGCTCGTCGGTGTACAGCTCGACACCCTTGCCCGACGTGCAGATGAAGCCGTCGCCTGCTCGGCCGGCGTAGCGTGCAACGAACGGCCCGCCGGCGGCGATGTAGACGGGAATGGGCTGCTCGGGCCGGTCGTAGATCGAGGCGTCGTGCGTCGAGTAGTACTCGCCACGGAAGTTGACGCGATCCTCGCTCCACAGCTGCCGCATGAGGTCGACGCTCTCGCGCAGGCGCGCGAAGCGCTCTTTGAACTCGGGCCACTCCTGCTCACCCGCTCCGGCGAAGCCGGTCGCGATCTCATTGAGCGCCTCGCCCGTGCCGACACCCAGGAAGATGCGCCCCGGGTACATCACGCCCATCGACGCGAACGCCTGCGCGAGCACGGCCGGGTTGTAGCGGAAGGTCGGCGTCATGACCGAGGTTCCGATGCGGATGCTCGACGTGCGCTCGCCCACCGCCGACATCCACGTCAACGAGAACGGAGCATGCCCGCCCGTGTGGCGCCACGGCTGGAAGTGGTCGCTCACGGCGACGCTCTCCATGCCGTGCTCCTCAGCCGCGACCGCGATCTCGACGAGCTCGCGCGGGTCGAACTGCTCGGCCGAGGCCTTGTAGCCGAGAGTGAGGGGGTGCGTCATCGTGCGTCCGTCCGTTGAGTGGTCGAGGTCATTCCGAGATCGCGGCGCGCAGCGTCTCGATCGAGGTGAGGGATGCCGTGCGCCATTCGCGCAGGTCGTCGTCGCCCGCTTCTTCCCACAGCTCGTAGAGCTCGGAGCCGTCGGAGCCGACCGCCCGCTCGGCCGCGGTCAGGATGAGGTCGTAGGTCTGGTCGTCGAACTGCGTCGAGATCAGCCTGATGTCGACCTCGTCGAGCGCGGCAGGCGGGTCGATGCGACCCAGCGCCGTGAGCGCCACCTCGGTCAGAGCGAGGGCGATCGAGCCGCCCGGCTCTTCGAGGTACTCCGAGGCCATGAGTTCGCGCAGCTCGTCGAACGAGAAGGTTCCGTCGACGAGTTCGTCGACGGCATCCATCGCCGCATCGTTCTCGAACGCACCTGATCCCCATGCACCCATGGTGGCCACCCTAGCCACTGGTGCCCCGGGCATGACTGGTGTTCACTGTGAGGTGCTCGCGCGTTCGCGCAGGCGATCGCACCCGCGGCCCGAGGAGGCCCCGCCATGCTCGATGCCATCGGCACCGTTCTTCCGCTCGCGGTCGCACTCGCCCTGAGCCCGCTCGCCATCGCCTCGGTCGTGCTCATGCTGCTGTCGAGCAAGCCGAGGGCGGCCAGCTTCGCCTTCTTGATCGGTTTCGTGGTCTCGATCACCGTCGTGGCGACGCTGGCCTTCCTGCTCGCGTCGGTGCTGCCGCACAGCGACGACGACACGTCGATCTCAGCGCCCTACCTGCTGCTCTTCCTCGGCATCGCGGCGATCGTGCTGGCCGTGCGGCAGTGGCGCGCGCGACCAAAGCCCGGCGACGAGCTCGAACTGCCGGGGTGGATCGCCAAGGTCG
The DNA here is from genome assembly GCA_005778835.1 of Actinomycetota bacterium. Lineage (GTDB taxonomy): Bacteria > Actinomycetota > Actinomycetes > Actinomycetales > Microbacteriaceae > Microcella. The sequence continues at coordinate 15,169 of SXMG01000075.1, read as the reverse complement.
AAGGCATCTCGACCCCCTCGGCCTTTACGCTCGGCGCATTCTTCGGGGGGATCAAGCCCAAGAACCTGCTGTTGAGCATCAGTCTCGGCGTGAGCGTCGAAGCGACGATGGTCAGCGCCGCCGAGGCAGCGATCGTGCTCGTGGCCGTCGCCGTGGTCTCATCGATACCGATCATGGTGCCGGTGGTGCTCTCGCTGGTGGCGCTCGAGCGCATCAGCGGCGCGCTCGACCGGCTGCGAGACTGGATGGTGCGCCACAACTCCGCGGTGGTCGGCGTGATTCTGCTGCTCGTGGGTGTGCTGCTCATCGGCAAGGCGCTCAGCACGCTCGGCGCGTGAACGGTCGCACGTGCTGACCGTCATCGGCGAGACGCTGCCGCTCGCGATCGCCATCGCCTTCAGCCCCTTCGGCGTCGTCGCCGTCGTGGTCATGCTGCTCTCGAGCTATCCGCGTGCGACGAGCATCGGCTTCGTTCTCGGGTGGGCTTCGGGCATCGCCGTCGTGGGCGTGGCCGGCTACCTGCTCGCCGAGCTCGTGCCCGACGGGGCGGGCGGGGTGAGCATCGTCGGCCCCGTTACGCTCGTCGTTCTCGGCAGCGTGAGCATCGGCTTCGCCGCACGGCAGTGGCGCGGGCGGCCGAGCGCCGACGACCATGTCGAGTTGCCGGGGTGGATGTCGCGCATCGACGGGCTCTCGGCCCTGCGATCATTCGCACTCGGCGCCGCACTCTCCGCGACGAAGCCGAAGAACATCATTCTGGCGTTCGGGTCGGGTGTCGCCGCGAGCACGGCGGGCCTCGTCGGCGCTCAGGCCGTGGTGGTGCTGGGCGTCTTCCTCGGGGTGTCGTCGATCTCGCTCGGAGCGCCCATCATCGCCTTCCTGATCGCGGGCGAACGGGTCTACAGCGGGCTCGAGAGCATTCGCGATTGGATGATCCGCCACAACTCGGCGATGCTCGGCGTCATCTTGCTCTTCGTGGGCGTCGTGCTCGTGGGCAACGGCCTCAGAGCACTCTGAGCCGATCGGGCTCGACGTTAGTCTCGGTCGACCGTATCGAGGTACTCGGCCACAGCGCGCGGCACGTAGGGCGCCACATCGCCGCCGAGCGCCGAGACCTGCCGCACGAGAGAGCTCGAGACGTGAGCGTGCGCGGGGTCGGGCAGCATGAAGATGGTCTCGACCCCCGCGAGGTTGCGGTTCACGATCGCCATCGGCGTCTCGTACGCGACGTCGACCTGGCTGCGCACGCCCTTCACGAGCACGCTCGCTCCCACGTCAGAGCAGTAGTCGACGAGCAGCCCGACGCTCCAACTCGTCACCAGGATGCTGTCGGGCAGTGCTCGATCGGCGACCGCCTGCTCGATGAGCGAGACGCGCTGCGCGATCGGCAGCATCGCCTCTTTCGCCGGGTTGTGCACGACGACGACGTGCACTTCGTCGAAGATGCCGGCCGCCCGCTCGATCACGTCGAGGTGGCCGAGGGTGACGGGGTCGAACGACCCGGGAACAACAGCAATGGTGCTCATGCCCCCACCCTAGCGAGCGCAGATCACACGGAGGTTTCGTCGTCGGGGGTCAGTGTCTCGATGGAGCCCGTGTCGGTGCGGTCGGTGTCAGAGTAGTTCGCCGTCACCAGAATCGGTAGATGGTCTGACTCGCCCTGCGGCAGCGTCGTGACCCTCGTGATGTCGAGACCGATCGAGGTGGCGAAGTCGAAGTGGCCGCGGAAGAACTTGTAGCGCGTGTAGGTGCGCGAATCGCTCAGCGTGACCTCGTGGCCCGTCTCTTGCACGCTCGTCGAGAGGTGGTCTTTGAAGATCGGGTAGTTGAAGTCGCCGACCATGAGCGTCGGCAGTGTCGGCCCGAAGCTGTCGAGCGCGACGTGCGCGGCGCGGATCTGCGTGCGGCGCAGCGAGTTGAGCGCCGTGAGCGGTGCCGCGTGGAAGCAGCCGACCACCAGCTCGCGATCGTGCACGCGATCGATCAGGTGACTGCCCAGCAGCCGCTCGTGGGCCGGCTTGGCGATGACATCGTGCAGCGAGCGCTTCAAGGCGAAGGCTTTGGTGCTCAACGCCTCGAAGCGCTCGCGGTTGTAGAAGATCGCCAGACCGAGCCGGTTCAGCTTGGTCGCGTCGGCGAGATGCAGCGGGCCGAGCTCACGGGGCAGGTCTTCGGTGTCGACCTCTTGCAGGCACAGCAGGTTGGGCGAGTGGGTCTCGACGAGCTTCTCGAGCTCGCCACGTGCGGCGTGCTTGCGCAGGTTGTACGAGATGACCCTCACAGGCCTATCTTCTCTCTCGCGCGTCTCGCTGCGAAATCGTCGGCACGCTAGTTCTTCGCCAAGAACTCGCGGGACGAGTCGTCGAGGCGGCGATCGAGCGCGGCCTTGAGCGCCGGATGCCCGCTCAGTGCCGCATCGCCCTCGAGCACCCCGGCGGCGGCCTCGCGAGCCGCGAGAATGAGGTCGCCGTCGGTCGCGACTCGCAGCAGCTTCAGGCTCGAGCGTCCGCCGCTCTGGGTGGCCCCGAGCACGTCGCCCTCGCGCCGCAGCTCGAGGTCGATCTGCGCGAGTTCGAAGCCGTCGAGCGTCGCCGCGACAGCCTCGACGCGCTCGCGCGCCAGACTCTCGGGCACCGCGGCGGTCACGAAGAGGCACAGCCCGGGCACGCCGCCGCGCCCCACGCGGCCGCGCACCTGGTGCAACTGGCTCACGCCGAACCGATCGGCGTCGACGACGACCATGGTCGACGCGTTCGGCACGTCGACGCCGACCTCGATGACGGTCGTCGCGACGAGCACGTCGATCTCGCCGCGCGCGAAGGCCTGCATCGTCGCGTCTTTCTCGTCGGTCGCCATGCGGCCGTGCAACGGCTCGACTCGGCGCCCCGCGAGCGCGGGGTGCGATTGCAGCAGAGGCGTCAGCTCGGCGACGGTCGCGGGCGGGCGGGCCACCGCATCCACGTCGTCGGCGGAGCCGTCGGTCGGATCGTCGGCCAGAGCATCGGGGTCGTCTTCACGCGTCGCGGGGTCGATCGCTGGCACGACGACGAAGCCTTGGCGCCCCTGCTCGAGCTCTTCGCCGAGGCGTTCCCAGACGCGGTTCCACCAGCCGGGCTTGTCGGCGAGCGGCACGACGTGGCTCACGATGGGCGTGCGGCCTGAGGGCAGCATCGCGATCGTCGAGATGTCGAGGTCGCCGAAGACCGTCATCGCGACCGTGCGCGGAATCGGCGTCGCCGTGAGCACGAGCACGTGCGGCGGCCGAGCCCCCTTGCGGCGCAGGCTCTCGCGCTGCTCAACGCCGAAACGGTGCTGTTCGTCGACAACGACGAGGCCGAGGTCGGCGAACTGCACCTGGTCGCCGAGCAGGGCGTGGGTGCCGATGACGATGCGGGATGCTCCGCTCGCGATCGCCAGCAGCGCCTTGCGCCGCTCGGCCATCGGCAGCTGCCCCGTGAGCAGAACGGGCCTGAGGCGGGCCGCGCGATCGGGGCCGAGGGTGTGCACGATGCTGCGCAGATGCTGGGCGGCGAGCACTTCGGTCGGAGCGAGCAGGGCGCTCTGGCCGCCGCTCTCGGCCACCGCGAGCATGGCGCGCACCGCGACGAGGGTCTTGCCCGAGCCGACCTCGCCCTGCACGAGCCGGTTCATGGGCGCGTCAGCGGCCAGGTCGCGCGCGATCTCATCGCCGACGAGCACCTGGTCATCGGTCAGCGTGAAGGGCAGCTCGGCGTCGAAGCTCGCGAGCTCAGCACCGGGCGTGCGCGGCGTCGCGGGCTGTTCGCGCAGGGCCGCGCGCCGCTGCAGCAGGGCGGCCTGCAGCACGAAGGCCTCGTGAAAGCGCAGGGTGTCGCGCGCGCGGCGCCACTGGCCGTCGTTCTCGGGCCGATGGATGTACTGGTACGCCGTCGTGAGGTCGAGCAGCTCGGGGGTCTCGTCATCGGGCGACCGCAAAGCCGCGCGCACCTCGGCCGGCACCGGGTCGTCGAGCACCGGCAGCGTGTCGAGCACGACCCCGAGCGCCTTGGCGATCTGCCAGCTGGCGACCGTCGACGTGGCCGGGTAGATCGGAATGGGCATCATCGCCCATTTCTTCGCCTCGGGCCCCGAGTCGCGCTCATCGCCCGCCTCGAAGAGCTCGTAGTCGGGGTGCGCCAGCTGTCGCGTACCGCGGTACTCGCCGACCTTGCCGGCGAAGATGCCCCGCACCCCGGGCTTCAGATCGTTCTTGCGCCACGCCTGATTGAAGAACGTCAGCACGAGAATGCCCTTGCCATCGGTGATGCGCACTTCGAGAATGCTGCCCTTGCGCTGCTTCATCGACCGCTCGACGACCTCGATGACCTCGGCGACGATCGTCACCGACTCGTCGACGCGCAATTCGCTCAGCGCGGTGAGCTCGCCGCGCCGGGCGTAGCGCCGCGGATAGTGGGTGAGCAGATCACCCACGGTGAGCATCCCGAACGCCTTCTTCAGCGAGTTCGCGCTGCGGTCGCCCACCGCGCTGCTGAGCTTCGCGTCGAGCGGACCGGTGTTCACAGCTTCAACGCTACTCGCGCCGCCCGACGGTCTTGCGCCGCGGCGCGTGCGCCGCATCACGGCGCAGTAGCGTGGAAGGCGTGACACGCATCATCTCCGGGTTCGCGGGCTCGCTGACGCTCAAGGTGCCCAGTGCGGGCACGCGGCCCACGAGCGACCGCGTGCGCGAGGCCCTGTTCAGCGCGCTCGAGGCCCGCGACGTCATCGTCGGGGCGCGCGTGCTCGACCTCTACGCCGGTTCGGGAGCCCTCGCGCTCGAAGCGATCAGCCGCGGCGCCGCCTCGGCCGTGCTCGTCGAGAAGTCGTACGCGGCGGTGCAGGTGTGCAAGGCCAATGCCGCGCTTGTCGCCGCCCGTGCAGGGCGGGCGAATCAGACAGCACCGAGCGGTCGGGCGGGGCGCGGCGACCGGCCGAGCATCCGCATCATCGGCAAGCCCGCCACCTCGTACCTGTCGTCGGCGCTCGACGAGTTCGACCTCGTCTTCATCGACCCGCCCTACGAGGTGGGTGGGCTCGAGCTCGACCACGTGCTCGAGGGTCTCGTGCCGCGATTGGCTCCGGATGCGGTGGTCGCCCTCGAGCGCTCGTCACGAACCCCGGTGCCCGCCTGGCCCGCGGGGCTCGCGCTCGACAAGGTGTCGCGCTACGGGGAGACGGCGATCTACTGGCTGATTCCAGAACCCACTGATTGAGGGTCAGCTCGGGCGCTAACCGGCTTGCCCGCTCCACTCCGCGAACGGGTCCCATCCGCCGCGCTCGTCGAACGGGCGGCCGTCGACGAGCACCGCGGGGCCGTGCCGGTCAGACTCGACAACGCGGCCGATGACCCGAAACCCTCCTGGGAGAGCGTCGAGCGGCGGCGCGACATCGGGCGGGAAGGTCGCCAGCAGCGAGTGATCCTCTCCCCCCGTGAGAGCGATAGCCATCGGCGCGGCCGGGTCGAGGCCGTGCGCGAGCGCGACCTCGCGCACCTGCTCGCTCGAGAGGTCGAGCGACACGCCGCTCGCACGGGCGAGGCGGCGCGCATCGAGCGCGAGGCCGTCGCTGAGGTCGAGCATGGCGGAGGCTCCGCCGAGCGCGGCGGCGACGCCGTCCGCGATCGGCGGGTGCGGCGTGAGCTGGGCGGCGAGCGGCACGGGATGCTCGGCGCGCAGTCGAGCCGCGGCATCAGCATCCGGAGCCCCCGTTGCATCGACCCCGCGCTCGAACAGCAGACCGAGCCCCTCGGCCGCGAGCCCGAGCGGGCCGGAGACCGCGATCACGTCGCCCGGCCGAGCGCCCGAGCGCGTCACGGGCTCGCGGTCGTCGAGGTCGCCGAACGCCGTGACGGCGATGGTCAGTGCCGACGAGACGCTGAGGTCGCCCCCGATGACGCCGCAGCCCGGCGCCAGTGCTTCGCACGCATCGCGCATTCCCACGGCGAACTGCTCGAGGTCGGCGACGGCGGTCTCGGCGGGGGCCGCGAGCGCCACGACGAGGGCCGTGGGCCGCGCGCCCATCGCCGCGACGTCGCTGAGGTTCGTGGCCGCGGCCTTGAATCCGAGGTCGTGCATCGTCGACCACGCGGTGCGGAAGTCGGGGCCGTGGATCATCATGTCGGTCGTGATGACGACGCGGCGGTCGGGCGCCGCGAGCACGGCAGCGTCGTCGCCCGGGCCGAGCAGCGTCGACTCGCTCTCGGGCAGCAGCGGGATGATGCGTGAGAGCGCCGCGAGCTCGCCGACCGAACCCAGGGTGTCGGGCTGCGAATGCGAGGCGCTGGTCACCCCTCAACGCTAGTCCGGCGAGCGCTGCGCCAGTACTGTCGTGCCATGACCGACAACCGCACGCCTGATGAGACGGCGCCGCAGCCTGCCTCTCCGTACGGCCCCGCCGACGGGGTCGAGCAGCTCTTCGGCGCGAGCGCCGAGGCGGAGCCCGCCGCCGACCCGACGGTCGCACCCGCGACCGACGGCGATTCGCCCGCCGTCACGCGCGCGCGACGCACGCTCGGCCTGCTCGCGATCGTGCTGCCGGTCGCGGGATTCGTGCTGTGCCTCGCCGCGATCATCGTGCAGGTCAGCACCGGAGGCAGCGTCTTCGAGTTCGGTGAGCTCGGGGAGTTCGCCGTGCTCTTGTTGACCTTCCTGGGCCCCACCCTGCTGGTGCTCGGTCTGCACATGGTCGTCTGGCGAGCGCTCGTGCGTCCCCTCGCCCGCATGCAGCCGGGCAATCGCACGGGCACGATCATCGGCGTCGGCGCGCTGCTGTCATTCGTGAGCGTCATCGCGGTGTTCATCATCGTCTTCGTCGGCTTCATCCTCGTGTCGGGGCTTCTCGACGCCACCAACCAGTCGCTGTAGCGCTCGAGCACGGAGAGCGTGCGCACACCTGCGCCGCGATAGCGTGGTGACGATGTCGACACGCACTTCACCCGCCCGAATCAGCCGGGCATCCGTCATGCTCGCCGTGGCGGCCTTTGCCCTCGCCGGCTGCGCCGGCACGGTGCCGCTCGAGCCCGGGCCCGACGCCAACAACCCTGAGTGTGCGGCGATCTCGGTGCAGGTGCCAGACCGTGTCGGCGACCTCGAGCGCCGCACCACGAACGCGCAGGCGACCGCGGCATGGGGCGATCCGGCCGCGGTCATCTACCGGTGCGGGCTGCCCGAGCAGGGGCCGAGCGACCTGCCCTGCTTCGACGTCGACGGAGTCGACTGGCTGCTCGACGAGTCGAACGCCCCCCGTTACGTGTTCACGACCTACGGCCGCACGCCCGTCACCGAGGTCATCGTCGACATCACCTACATCGCGGGAGCCGACGCGGTGCGCACCCTCAGCACCGCCGTCTCGGTGGTGGATGCTGATGCCCGGTGCCTCGCCGCGACCGACGTCTTCGGCGGCGGCACGGTGAGCCCCACGGCCGAGCCGACCCCGTAGCCCTTAGGCGAGGGGGCCGTCGAGCCCGACGAGCTTGCCGGCGATGCCACCCGCGGCCCGCAGCGCGGCGCCCCCACCGAACCCGGCCTGCGCGAACACGACGCGGCGGTCGCGAGCCTCTGTCAAGGCGTCGAGCAGCACGGTCGCGGCCGGCTGCTGCGGTGCCCAGAGGTAGAGCGAGAGCGCGCCGGGAATGGAGTTGACCTCGTTGACGAACAACTCGCCCGTCTTCTCGTCGAGCAGCAGGTCGACGCGCACGATGCTCGTGAGGCGCGTGACTTCGGCCACACGTTCGGCCAACGACCGAGCCGCGGCGTGCACGGCCTGGGGCACGTCGGCCGGAAACTCGCGCGGGGCGCTCATGAAGCCCGCCTCGGCGCCTGCGCCACCGGCGAGGTACTTCTCGGCGTACGAGTAGAGCGCACTGCCGGCTTCGCCGCGCAGCGGCTTCTCGAGCTGCGTGATCTCGAGCTGCGGGTAGGTGCGGAAAGCGATGTTGAGGTCGACGAGTTCGGGGCGGTAGGGCTCGACCACCGCGCCCGTGCGCAGATGCACGCTCGTGGCGGCGAGCGCGCGCGCAGCATCCAGGTCATCGGCGATCTCGATGCCGATCGACGAGCCGCCGAAGCGCGGCTTGACGATGTAGGGGCCCGCGAAGCTCGGTTCGACGAGCTTCGACACCGCCTCGCGCGGCAGGCTCGGGATGCCCGCGGCAGCCATGAGGCCACCGAACGCGAGCTTGTCCATACCGACCGCGCCCGCGAAGAGGGTCGAACCCGTGGCAGGGATGCCGAGCAGCGAGAAGACCGCGGCCGCGCCTCCGCCTTCGCCGACCCCGCCGTGCAGGCAGAGCAGCGCCGCTTCGATCTCGAGGCGCTCAGCGCCGAGCCGCTTGCGGCGGTAGAGCCCGGGCTCCCCCGAGACGCGTGCCTCGAGCAGAGTCGAACCCTGCGGCGCGCCCTCGAGGTAGTCCTTCGCCTCGGTCGCGTCGGGAACGCGGAACCACTCCCCTGTCGGCGACCAGTAGACCGGCACGACAGAGTGGCCCGCGGCGGTCAGCACGCGCTCGGCCTGCAGCCCGGTGAGAATCGAGATCTCGTGCTCGGGGCTCGGGCCGCCGAAGACGACGGCCCAGGGGGCGGTACCAGCCATGATCACCTAACATGCTCGTTCGCCGCGAGAGTCGTACCCCTGCCCGGGCGGCCGATCAGGGGTAGTGGTCGGGCAGATCGTTCTCGTAGAGGATAACGCCCCGGTCACCCGCGGCCTCGACCGCGCGCGCGACGGCGGCCTCGCGGGTGTCGACGGCGATGGCACCCGGAGCCTCGCTCGTCGCGGTGCTCGCGTAGCCCGCTAGCAGGGCCGCCCGGTTCGTGCGCGCGACCGCGAAGAGCAACCCGTTGGCCGCGCCGATCGCGGCACCGAAGGCGCGGTTGCGCTCGACCTGCACAGGCCCGAGCTCGACCATGCCGGGGGTGACGACCACGAGCGGCCCGCCTCGCTCTTCGGCGAGGGATGCCGCGCCCTCGAGGGCGCGGAGCGACCCGACCGGATTCGCGTTGTAGGTGTCGTCGATCACGAGCGCGCCGGTCGGAGCCTGCTGCACTTCGGCGCGATGCTGCGAGCCGGGCAGGTCTCCGAGCCTGGCCGCGATCGCCGCCACGGGCACCCCGGCCGCGAGCGCGATACCCGCGGCGACCGCCACGTTCACGGCATGCCCCGTGCTGCCGATGCTCACCGGCACGGGCTCGGCACCCTCGCCCAGGCGGATCGACCAGGGTTCAGCATCCGCTGCATCATCTGCGGGCGGTGTCAGCGCGACGTCGGCGCCGACGCCCGCACGGCACGTCGTTGTGACGACAGTCTTGCCGGCCGCACGGCACTGCTCCGCGAGCGCCTCGAGACGCGGGTCGTCGATCGGCAGCACGACGACGGGTGCGAGCTCGGTGATCGACGACTTCTCGCGCAGAATCGCGTCGGTCGTGCGCATGCGCTGCAAGTGACCTTCGCCGATGACCGTGATGGCGGCGATCGAGGGCGGGAACTGCCGGCAGAGCTCGGCGATCTGCCCGGGGGCGGCCATGCCCATCTCGGCGACGAAGAGCTCGGTGCCGGGCACGAGCTTGTCGTTGACGGCACGAGCGAGACCCAGGCGGTTGTTGAAGGACGCGGGGCTCGCGACCGTCGTGAACGCGGCACTCAAGAGGTGCGCGACGTAGTTCTTCGTGCTCGTCTTGCCGTACGAGCCCGTGATGGCGACGACGCGCGACCCGGTCTGCTTCAGTCTCTTCTGGGCCTGCGTCACGTAGCGCTGCGAGGCTGCTTTCTCGATCGGCGCCATGATCGCGAGGGCGAGGTCGGTGAGCGGCGCGCTCAGCAGGAGCACGAGGGCGGGAGCAGCCGCGGCCCCATAGTCGAGAAGCCACACGAGCACGAGCAGCAGGCCGACATGCAGCGAGATGAAGCACACCATGAGCCGCTTCACCCGACCGGTGATCGCGAACTTCTTCGAGCGTCCGCGCACGGGCAGGCCGAGGGGTGCGGCGGCGATGAGTGCGGTCGCGACGAGGGCCCAGTAGGGGCCGAGGGGCGGCACCCCGCTGAGCACGGCGGCGAACGTCGCCCCGATCGCGAGCACCAGCAGCACGGCGGTGAGCGGCTCGCGCGTGACCCAGAGCCAGGCCATGCGCGACACCGTGCTCGGCACGTAGTGCTCGCGCTGGGCGACACGCAACCAGCGAGCCGCGACCGGCACAGCGGCCGCGAGACCGACGAGCACCGACACGAGCGTCGCGGGGTAGAGCAGCAGGTCGATCACGCGGGATCCTCGGTCTCGGCGAGCACCGACAGCAGCTCTTCGCGCACGGCGAGCTCGAGGTCACCGGTCAGCAGGTGCGCGCAGCCGTCGACCGTGCGGAACGGCGCACCCGCGCGTTCAGCCGCGACGCGGCCGGCCTCGGTCGGCGCCGCGGTGTCGCCAGCACCCCACACGAAGCGCATCGGCAGCGTCGTGCCCGCGAGCACCGCCAACTCGTCGTCGTAGTTCTCGTTCACGGCGCGCACCATGATGCCGCGCATGACTCCTTGAGCGGCGCGGTAGTCGGCCGAACCGCGCTCGTTGCGCAGAGCATCCATGCGCTGATCGCTCAGCAGACCGCGGGCGTTCGCCCAGCGGGCCACGCGGAAGGCCAGCGGAGGACGCGTCGGCGGCGCCAGGCGCACGAGCGGCACTCCCGTGAGCACGAGGGCGCGCACGAGCTCGGGCCGGCGGGCCGCGAGCCGCACCGCGACGCGGCCGCCGAACGAGTGGGCGACGATCACGATGGGGGCGTAGGCGGCGATCGCCTCGGCGACGAGGTCGGCATAGTCTTCGGTGCCCCACACGTCGTCGGGGGCGGGCGCAGGGCCGAAACCGGGCAAGTGGATGCTCACCGCATCGAGCCCGCTCAGCACCGTCGCGAAGTCGGTGCCGTCGCGACCCCAGCCGTGCAGGGCGACGACCCGGGGCGGTGTCGCGCCGTGCTTCTCGGCCAGCACGCGGCCGCCGGCGAGAGAGGTGATCACACTGACAGCCTACCGAGTGGCGTCGTGCCGCCTGCGGCGCGCGGCGCGCGCTACTCCGCCTGAGGCTCGTCCGAGTCGGTCGCGAGGTGCGGCGCCAGCTCGCGCGGGTCGAGCGTGCCGTCGAGCACCTGAGCCACTTGGGCCACGATGGGCATCGACACGCCCTTGGTCGCGGCGAGCTCGAGAATCGGCCCGACCGAGGCGAGCCCCTCGGCCGTCTGGTTCATCTGCGCGATCACCTGCTCGAAGCCGTAGCCCTGCCCGAGCAGACGCCCGGCCGCGTTGTTGCGCGAGAGCGGAGACTCGCACGTCGCGATGAGGTCGCCGAGCCCGGCGAGGCCGATCATCGTCTCGGGCCGCGCGCCGAAGGCGACCGCGAAGTCGGTGAGCTCGACGAGCCCGCGTGTGATGATCGAGGCCTTCGTGTTCTCGCCGTAGCCGACACCGTCTGCGATACCTACTGCGACGGCGATGAGGTTCTTCAGCACGCCGCCGAACTCGGTGCCGATGACGTCGGTGTTGACGAAGGTTCTGAAGTAGTCGTTGGTGGCGGCCTGCGCAACCGCCACCGCCGTCGCGTGGTGGATGCTCGCCACGACCGCCGCGGTCGGCTCGCGCCGCGCGATCTCGAGCGCGAGGTTCGGGCCGCTCACGGCCGCGATGCGCTCGCGCTCGACGCCGAGCTCCCCCTCGATGACCTCGCTCATGCGCAGGCCCGTGCCGCGCTCGACGCCCTTCATGAGGCTGACGATGGGCACTTCGGCCGGCAGGATGTCGCGGATCGACGCGAGGTTGCTGCGCAGACTCTGGCTCGGCACCGAGAGGTAGACCTGCTCGGCGCCCGCGAGCACGTGCTCGAGCGAATCATGGCCGCGCAGGTTGCTCGGCAGATTGATGCCGGGCAGGTAGCCCGAATTGCGGTGGGTCTCGGTGATCTCGAGCGCCACTTCGCGCCGGCGAGACCACACGAGCACGTCGGCGCCACCATCGGCGAGCACTTTGGCGAAGGTCGTTCCCCACGAGCCGGCGCCGAGCACGGCGATGCGCATCGCGCCCGGGCCGGCGGCCGCCGACGGCACCGAGATGGCTTCAGTGAGCGGTGGATGCTCCGTCTCGCCGTTGCGCCCGGTCTCGTCGCCCGGCGCCACGCTCACAGGCGACCCGTCTCGCTCTGGCCGTTCTTGATCGGGTCCCACCGCTCGGCGGGCGGAGTCTCGCCCCGCAGGTCGCCCAGCAGCGCAGCGATTGCGGCCATGACCCGGTCGGTGCCCTCGGCGAGCGTCGCCTGGTCGAGCGGGCGCCCGGCCAGGTCGCTCAGGTCGATGGGGTCGCCGATCTTGCAGTAGATGGTCTTGCGCGGAAAGAAGCTGATCTTCTTCGAGTAGCGCGCCATGATCTGCTGCGTGCCCCAGTGCGCCGCGGGAATGATCGGCACGCCGGCCTGCAGCGCCATGCGCACGGCGCCGCTCTTGCCGCGCATGGGCCAGAGGTCGGGGTCGCGCGTCAGGCTGCCCTCGGGGTAGATGATGACCGCGAGCTCGCGATCGACCAGTTGCTGCGCCGCCTTGAGCGGAGCATCCGACCGCGCATCGCGCTCGACCGGAATCTGCCCCGACCAGCGCAAGATCGCGCCGAGCACCGGAATCTTGAAGACGCTCGCCTTGGCGAGAAAGCGCGGCACGCGCCCGAGCTTCCACATGAAGCGCCCCATGATGACGGGGTCGATCTCGCTGTAGTGGTTGGGGGCGAGGATGAAGGCGCCCTGCCTCGGCAGCTTCTCGCCGTCGATGACCGGGTACCGCGCCATGAGGGTCAAGAGCGGAAGGCAGAGCGCAGCGATCGAGTGCCACAAGAGCGTCTTCTCGCGGCGACGCTTCGGCTTCGTTGCAGAGTCAGGCACGGCTCCAGGGTAGTGCGTGAAGCGGTCGACGTGAGAAGGCTCAGACCAGCTCGAAGTCTGCGCCGAGAGCCTTCAGCTTGTCGATGAACAGCTCGTAGCCGCGGCTGATGATGCCGACGTTGCTGATCGTCGAGGTGCCGGAGGCCGCGAGGCCCGCGATGAGGTGGCTGAAGCCGCCCCGCAGGTCGGGGACGCGAACGGATGCGCCGTGCAGCGGCGTCGGCCCCGTGATGACGGCGGCCTGCTCGAGCGGGCGGCGCGGCACACGGCGCGTGATCGACGCGATGCCGGCCTGGTGCACGACGATGTTCGCGCCCATCTCGTTGAGCGCCTCGGTGAAGCCGAACCGGTTCTCGTAGACGGTCTCGTGCACGATCGACTCGCCCTCGGCCTGCGTGAGCGCGACGATGAGCGGCTGCTGCCAGTCGGTCATGAAGCCGGGGTGCACGTCGGTCTCGATCATGACGGGCTTGAGCGGCGTGCCGGGGTGCCAGAAGCGGATGCCGTCGTCGAGCACCTCGAACTCGCCGCCGACCTTGCGGTAGACGTTCAAGAACGTCATGAGCTCTTGCTGCTTCGCCCCGCCGACGATGATGTCGCCCTTCGTGGCGAGCGCGGCGGCGGCCCAGCTGGCGGCCTCGTTGCGGTCGACGATCGCGGTGTGCGTGTAGCCGCGCAGGGTCTCGACGCCCTCGATGACGATGACGCGGTTCGGCTCGACCGAGATGATCGCGCCCATCTTCTGCAGAATCGCGATGAGATCCATGATCTCGGGCTCGATCGCGGCGTTCTTGAGCTCGGTCGTGCCTTCAGCGCGCACCGCCGTGAGCAGCACCTGCTCGGTCGCACCCACGCTCGGGAACGGCAGCTCGATGTGCGCACCGACGAGCTTCTGCGGCGCCGTCAGATGGATGCCCTGGTGCGACTTCTCGACGACTGCTCCGAACGCGCGCAGCGCGTTGAGGTGGAAGTCGATCGGCCGATCGCCGATGCGGCAGCCGCCGAGGTCGGGAATGAAGGCCTCGCCGAGCTGGTGCAGCAGCGGACCGCAGAAGAGGATCGGAATGCGGCTCGACCCGGCGTGCGCGTCGATCTCGGCGAAGTGCGCGCCGACGACGTTGCTCGTGTCGAGCGTGAGCTCGCCCGGCGCCGTCGTCGTGATCTCGACGCCGTGGGCCTTGAGCAGCCCGCTCACGACATGAACGTCGCTGATCTCGGGCACACCGCGCAGCACGCTCGGAGTGTCGGCGAGCAGCGCGGCGACCATCGCCTTGGTGACGAGGTTCTTGGCCCCGCGCACCTCGATGCGGCCGCGCAACGGCTTGCCGCCGTGGATCACGATGGAGTCAGACGTGAGGCCGACGCGGGCGGCGGCCTTCTGCGAGTCTTTCGAGAGCGAATTCATGTGACCTCAGGTGGTGGTGTCGGTCGGCCCTCAGCGGGCGGGAAGGGTGGTGGGGCGCCAGCTCTCGCGGCGGGATTCGAAATCGGTGATGGCGTGCTCATCGCGCAGGGTCAAGCCGATGTCGTCGAGGCCCTCGAGCAGGCGCCATCGCGTGTAGTCGTCAATCTCGAACTCGACCGTGATATTCCCGACGGTGACGGTGCGCGCTTCGAGATCGACCGTCGCCTCCATGCCGGGGCTCGCCTCGAGTTCGGCCCAGAGTCGTTCGACGGTCGGTTCGTCGACGACGCCGACGAGCAGGCCCTGCTTGCCCGCGTTGCCGCGGAAGATGTCGGCGAACTTGGGGCTGATCACGGCCGCGAAGCCGTAGTCGCGAAGCGCCCAGACCGCGTGCTCACGGCTCGATCCGGTGCCGAAGTCGGGGCCGGCGATGAGGATGCGCGGGTTCGCGTACTCCGGCTTGTTCAAGATGAACTCGGGGTCTTGCCTCCACGCCGAGAACAGCGCGTCGTCGTAGCCCGTCTTCGTCACGCGCTTGAGGAACACGGCGGGGATGATCTGATCGGTGTCGACGTTGCTGCGGCGGAACGGCACCGCGACGCCCGTGATCGTGCTGACCTTCTCCATGGCTAGACCTGTGCCCCTTCAATCGTCGCGAAGCGCGGGTCGACAGCAATGCCGTCAGCAATCAGGTCGCTGACGCTCGAGAGCGTGCCGCGGATGGCCGTGGATGCGGCGACGAGAGGCGACACGAGGTGCGTGCGTCCGCCCTTGCCCTGCCTGCCCTCGAAGTTGCGGTTGCTCGTCGAGGCGCAGCGCTGGCCGGGCTCGAGCTGGTCGGGGTT
>SXMG01000074.1 GCA_005778835.1 Actinomycetota bacterium | reverse complement strand
GGGGCCTCACAGCGAGGTCCAGCTGTTTCCTGGGCCTGGACAGCTCAGGTCTGAAGGTCACAGCCATACCTCATGACTGTGTCAGCGATAGAGGGTGGGCGAGGCCCCAGATGTGGACTGGACCGCTCGTGGTACAACCGCGCCGGCGTCGAGAGGGTCATGGGGTATTCGAGTGACGACGAGTACCAGCTGTTCTTGCAGCAGGTGCCCGTCGTCGAGCGCTTGCTCGTCGACGACGGCATCATCCTCGTGAAGTACTGGTTCTCGGTCTCTGACGAGGTGCAGCAGAAGCGGTTCGCGTCGCGCGTCGAAGACCCGCTGCGGCGCTGGAAGCTCTCGCCCACCGACCTCGAATCGATCCGGCGGTGGGAAGACTACTCGCGCGCGAAAGACATCATGTTCGCCGCCACCGACCTGCCTGAGTCGCCCTGGTGGACGATCGAGAGCGACGACAAGCGGGCATCCCGCATCAATGTCATCAGCCACCTGCTCAGCGAGATCCGCCACGAACGGGCCGAGCCCGACACGGTCGCGATTCCTGACCGACCGCCCGTCACCGACTACCAGCGGCCCCCGCGCGAGCAGCACCGGCACGTGCCCGATGTGGCGAGCAGGCTGGGCTCGTAAAGGCACCTCCGCTCCTGCTACTCTCATCGCATTGTGAGCACTCTGTTCTGTTGTCGCTGTTGTCGCTAGTTCCCTTCGCGAACTAGACCCTCGGTGCGCCTTCTCTGCGCCCCCTCCCGACAGCACGACTCACGAACAGGAATCCGCATGCGCACTCTGCCCATTCTCGACCTCTCCCTTCTCGCCGGCTCGGCCGATGACGCCGCCCGCTTCCGCGACGAGCTGCGTCGTGCCACGCACGAGGTCGGCTTCTTCTACCTCGTCGGCCACGGCCTGAGCGCTGACCTCATCGACCGCATGATGGCGACGGCGCACGACTTCTTCGCCCTGCCGGTCGACGCGAAGCTCGCTATAGAGAACACGCACAGCCCGCACTTCCGCGGCTACACCCGCATGGGCGGCGAGCTCACGCAGGGCGCGACCGACTGGCGCGAGCAGATCGATATCGGTGCCGAGCGGGATGCTGTGCCGCTCGGTGACGGAGTACCTGACTTCTGGGCGCTCGAGGGCCCGAACCTCTGGCCGGCCGAGCTGCCCGCCCTGCGCGAGGTCGCAACCGAGTGGATGCACCGGCTCGGCGAGATCAGTGTGACGCTCTTGCGCTCGTGGGCCGAGGCGCTCGGGGCGCCCGCCGACACCTTCGACGCCGCTTTCGCCGGCGACGCCTCGCCGCACCTGAAGATCGCGCGCTACCCGGGCCGCGAGCGCACCGAGGGCACGCAAGGTGTCGGCGCCCACAAAGACCTCGGCGTACTCACGCTGCTCTACGTCGAAGAGGGCAAGGGCGGTCTGCAGGTCGAGAAAGACGGCGAGTGGATCGACGCCCCCTCGGTGCCCGGCGCCTTCGTCGTCAACATCGGCGAGCTGCTCGAGATCGCGACGAACGGCTACCTCAAGGCGACCCTGCACCGCGTGCAGTCGCCTGAGCCCGGCGATGCGCGCATCTCAGTGCCGTTCTTCTTCGGGCCGGCGCTCGATGCCGAGATTCCGACGATCGCGCTGCCGCCCGAGCTCGCGGCGGAGGCTCGAGGCGTCACCCTCGACCCCGACAACCCCCTGCACCCCGTCTTCGGCGTGAACTGGCTCAAGAGCCGCGTGCGCTCGCACCCCAACGTGGTTGAGGCGCACTACCCGCACTGGGCCTAGCGCGCGACCTCGTCGGTCACCTTGTTGTCGTTGCGCGTCTTGAGCAGGCTCAACGCGGCCGCCACGGTGATGGTCGTCGCAATGAATCCGAGCGAGAACCAGATGGGAATCTCGGGAATCCAGGCCACGGGCTCACCGCCGTTGATGAACGGCAGCTCGTTGACCTTGAGTGCGTGCGAGATGAGCTTGAGGCCGATGAACGACAGGATCACTGCGAGCCCCTGCGCCAGGTAGACGAGCCGCTCGAGCAGACCGCCGATGAGGAAGTACAGCTGGCGCAGACCCATGAGCGCGAAGGCGTTCGCCGTGAAGACGATGTAGGCCTCTTCGGTCAAGCCGTAGATCGCCGGAATCGAGTCGACCGCGAAGATCAGGTCGACGAAGCCGATGGCCACGATCACCAGCAGCATGGGGGTGAAGAAGCGCTTGCCGTCGATCTTCACCGACAGCTTGTCACCGTGGTACTCCTTGGTCAGAGGCAGCATGCGGCGCGCGAGCTTCACGATCCGGTAGTTCTGCGGGTCTTCGTCGTGCGAGGCGAAGGCCTGACGGTAGGCGAGCACGAGAAGCAGCGCGCCGAAGATGTAGAAGATCCACGAGAAGTTCGCGATGAGCGTCGCACCCACGGCAATGAAGATGCCGCGCATCACGAGCGCGATGGCGATGCCGATCAGCAGCACCTTCTGCTGGTACTTCTTCGGCACCGCGAAGCCGCTCATGACGAGAAGGAAGACGAAGAGGTTGTCGATCGACAACGCCTTCTCTGTCAGGTACCCGGCGAAGTACTCTCCGCCGAACTGCCAGCCCGAGACCATGCCGATGCCGACACCGAAGAGCAGTGCGAGCGCGATGTAGAACGCCGACCATCTCGCCGATTCGGCGATCGACGGCTCGTGCGGCGTTCGCACATGCGCGTAGAACTCCCAGATGAAGAAGGCGACCGTGACGGCGATCGTGATGATCCAGATGAGGGGGGTGACACCCATAGAGGCACTCCTTGGTCAGTCGATGAATGACCAAGGTCTCTTCCGCCTCGCTGCTGCGAGACAAGCGGCCCGGAGCACGATGGCGTGCACGTAATGACGAGCGGCTTCGAGGGAGTACTCCCCTTGACCCGACGATTGTAACCACAGCGCTGGCGCTCGAATGCTGCCGTCGGCGTTTTCGCAGGTACACGAAAGCCCCCGATCTCTCGACGGGGGCTTCACGGTGTGCTCAGAAGAACAGTGGCGGTGACGGTGGGATTTGATCTCAAACACAGACACATTTCCGGGCTGTGCGGGGGTGTGCTCGCCCGTGATTCCGCGGATCTCGACCTTTAGAGGATGTGCACCGAGGGATCGGGTACGACGCCTCCTTTCTCGCGGGCTTACTCAGCGAGGAGCCCGTCGACGAGGTCTCGGTCGCCGTAGCCGACCGCGGTGAGGGCGACGAAGGCCCACGACATCGCGTCGTCAAAGCATCGAACATCACCAGTAGCTCGCTCCGCGTCAAGCACTGGGAGAGAGTCGATGAAGACCGTCAGTATGGTGGCGCCGACGGTCTGCACGACGACTCGGCCTCGAAGAAGCCCCGCACGTCCAGTGCGTCGGGCCTCGAGATGGTGTACATGGTAAGCGCGAAGAGGAACGCAATTGCGGCGATCGTGAGCGGCCACGCTGTGAGCCGACTCGACTTCACTATTCGAAGGCTGTACACCCAAGCGATTGTCTCAACGGGAAGAGGAAAGATCGAACCGACGGCAGGCCTTCTCAGCCGGGACGCTTAGGACGCAGTGAGCAACCCGGTGAACACTGCGAGCAACGAAACGTGCAGCAATGCGACGACGACGCCGAAGATCCACGCGGATCGTCTTCTGGCACCGAAACCCGCAAAGACCGCCAAGAAGACGCCAGCGATGCCAATACCATAGATTAACCCAAACCAATCGGCATACGCAGGGAAGGTGGCGACCGTCGCCAGTTGAACGCCGAGGGCCGCTACGCTCCCCAAACCCTGGTAAACACTTTCGGTGACTTCATCCTTCTCGTACTTGAAGGGGCGATAGAGAGCCGGATCCCGCACCCATCGCGCACGGGCGTCTGGAACTGGCTTGTTCGATGTGAAGCGCACCGCGATCAGGAGGAAACTGATCGCGGCCATCACACACACAGCACTCCAGATGTTGGTCCACGAGATGAGGAACCACCGGTCGGGCGGCAACCCCCACTCCGCGATCGCGAACGCTACCCCCCACACGATCAGCCAAACGAGGACGGTCTGAGGAAGAACGCTGCGCCAGATCGCCCTTACTCGAGACTTGGTCTGTGGCGGCCGCACCAGGCTTGACGAGATGCGGAAGACGATCGCCCAAAGACCGGCAACCAACAAGACCTGCACCAGAATTGTCCACATTAGAGAGAGGGTCGCAATCAAGTCTGGCGCGATGAGGAGAACGACCGTCAGTGCCAACACAATCGACGGGGTTGAGGCGGCCACCGCAAGTGCGGCCCGCTGGATCGCCGAATACACCTGCGGCCCTTCCATCGCCAGTCGCCCGGACGTCACGGCACCCCTTCCAGCCTTGGCGTCGATACAGGCCCAGACTTTCCACCCGAGCACACACAGGATGTAGACGCCCAGTACGGAGATGAGAAGTAGCGCCACAACCGCCGAAGCCCGCGTGGCCGGAGCCTCAATTGCCTCCAGGACCCACTCCGGAATAGGTAGACCACTCAGCCACGTTGTGATGAGAGCGACGGAGTCGGCGACCGGACGTGTGACCTCGGTCGCCAACGCGAGGCTCCCAATCGACAACGCGGCGACGAGCAATGCCAGCGCGGCCCGGACTGCCTCAAGCCACCGTCCTCGGCGCTGCCGAGTCAGGGCTCGGTACTCGATCGACATCTCGAGCGTCCTGGCAACGCCAGACTGAGGCACAGGCTCAGGCTTCGAGAGCGCCGCGAGCAGGATCCGTGACACGAACTCCTCCCTGTTGCCGTAATAGGTCGTGTGATCGGTCAGGACGTTACCTTGGTTGAAGACTCTCTTACTGACGACGGCCTGGGGATAGGCCCATGAGGTGCCCGGGCCACCGCTGACAGGATCTGCCGAGGCCCAGATATCCCACCAGCGTCCATGTTGTATGGCGAGTGAAGGTCGAGCCCCACGGCGTTGCTCCAGCACCCTCTTGAAGAGCCAGCCAACGATCCCTCCGAGAGCCACCCAGCCTCCCAGGAAGATGAAAATGAGCAGATCCGACTGTTCGCCACCGGCCGCGACTGCGGCAAGGTCAAAAAAAATGTGGGTGGATACCCCTAGAAGTGCAATCCAGAAGGCAACCAGAACCCAGCGCTGGACGACCGTTACACGGTCCCTTGCTCCCTCGGCTACCCAATCCAGCTGGCTTATTCCTGCTCCGAAAGTGATGAGCGTGTCAACCGGCCCCGATCGTTGCAAGGCGTTGAATGAAACCGCGGCGCCTTGCGAGTGGGCGACGACAATGACCCTTTCTGCGCGTGCCTCTAGCCACTCGAGTTCCAGGATCACCTTGGACTCCATCGCGCCGCGACTGATCTGATTCTCTGAGAACAGGTAGCTATCGCCGAGCGCTGAAGTGATGATGACCTCGAGTCGGGCAAGCATGTCCCTGAGTCCCTGGATCGGCATGATCGCCCGGAGCAATACAGCGAGTGTCAGCGTGCCGACAAGCACCAGTCCGAGTGGAACTACCGCGATCATCCAGATCAGGCTTAGGAGGATCCTCCACCAGTGAAGGGGGTATGGAGCCCATGAGGCAAGGGAGTAGACGAAGCCCTCGCCTGCGCGGGCGAGTAGCAGGCCAGGACTCACCAGGAGCGCCCAGCCCAGAGTCTGCGCTGCCTTGGGCGGCTGGAATACGTCAGCCCAATGCGATTCGGCGAGTAGCCACGCTTCCTGCTTGCCGTCGATCTCGGCTCTCATCTCCGCGTGGGCCGGTGCGTCACCCCAAGTCTCAACCCGCTGGAGTACACAGTCGATCTCTTCCGTCACTCCGAACGACGGAAGCTCCTTCATGGTCGCAAGTAAGGCGTTGCCGGCCTCATTGAGCGTCTCGCCTTTGCGTTGCGCTCCTATCCCGTGGACGAAGAGAAACCCGACGTCGGCTTTGCTTGGCTTGCTACCAACGGCGTCATCCATCTGCCAACTCTGCCCGAACTCTCCCGTCGGGGCCAGATGTCACTGCGGCCCCGCCATTAGTGACTCGGCCTGGGTCCAGTGCCGTCCTCTGATCCAGGATGGACCACGATGCCGAAGACGTTTGAGCCAGTAGTGAAGTCGAGTGAGCTGCGGATACTCCCAGAAGCCCTGCCCGACCATCCGACCAAGACTGAGGTTAAGAAGCACGGGGCGGGGTGCTCGGGACGAGCCCGGAGGCGCCGCGCACCTGGGTCCGTCGCGAGGAGATCGACGCGGGCCTTGCCCTCGGGATCACCTCGGAGGCCAAGATCGAGATTCGACGACTAAACGCGAGAACGCGGAGCTGCGAAAAGCCAACGAGATCCTCAAAGCCGCGAGCCTGCTTTTCGCAAAGGAGCTCGACCACCCCACTCTCGTGTGACTCTGTTCATCGGTTAGATGAGCGATCGCTTCGGGGTTGAGCTCCTCTGCCGCGTGTTGCGGCCGGCAGTGAGTGGGCTTCTCTCCGCTCGCGGCTATCGCGCGCGAAAGCTCGCAAGCCGTCCGTGCGGCAACTGCGCGATGGCTTGCTAGTGCCCGAAGTGGCCCGCCTGCAGGCGGAGAACTACGGGTTCTACTGGCGGCGGAAGATGGAAGCTCAGATGCGTCGCCAAGGATGGCAGGTAGGCCGGGACCAGACCTCGCAGCTCATGAGGCTCGTTGGAATTGAAGGCGTGGGGCGCAGCGAGCATACCTCGACGACCAGGTCCGACCCGGCGGCGGTGAAGCCCGACGACCTGGTGAATAGGCAGTTCAACGCGCTCGCGCCGCGGCGCCTCTGGGTGGCAGACGTCACCGACGTCGCCACGTGGAGCGGATTCGCTTATGTCACGTTCGTCACGGATGTGTTGTCGCGCCGCATCGTGGGGTGGCGAGTTGCTGCGACGTTGAAGGCCGACGTGTTGCGGCTGCAAGCCCTCGATTTGGCTACGTGGGATGCCGGCGGGGATCTTGCCGGGCTGGTGCATCACGCCGATCGCGAGTCGAACTATCTGGCCGTGGTCTGTACGGATCGGATGCTCGAGCTTGGAGCGAAGCCGTCCACGGGCAGCATCGGCGACATCTACGACGACGCTCTCGCCGAAGCGGTCAACGGCCTGTTCAAGACCGAACTGATTCGCCGCCACGGGCCGTGGCGCACCTTCGAGCAAGTCGAGCTCGCGACCTTGGAATGGGTGTGGTGGTGGAACAACTCTCGCCTCCCCGGCGAGCTCGACCGCCGGACAGGAAGACGGATAGGCACGAAGCCCGGCCGCATCAGCTACGCGAACTCACGATCGATACCAGCCGCGACTATCAGCCCCTAGAAACGGCAAACGGCCGAACCCGAAAATAGGTTCGGCCGTTGCAGATGTCGTGAGACATCACAATGGCGGTGACGGTGGGATTTGAACCCACGGTGGGCTCAACACCCACACAACTTTTCGAGAGTTGCACCTTCGGCCGCTCGGACACGTCACCGCGGGAGAGTTTAGCGCAGGCGCGCGGGCGGGTCGAACCGGGGGGCGCCCGCGGTCGAGCATCCACTCGCCGTGGCTACGATGCGTGCATGGCCTGGTCGTTGCGCACTCCGTTCACGAACGCGCGGCGGCGGGCCTGGGCGCGACGGGGCCGGCAGCCCGGTGAGCTGCTCTACGTGGCGATCGGCGACTCGGCGGCGCAGGGCGTGGGTGCGCGCCGCCTCGACGCGAGCTACGTCGGCAGGCTGGCCTCGCGGCTCGAGCGGCTGAGCGGGCGCACGGTGCGCGTCGTCAACCTCTCGCGCTACGGTGCGCGCCTCGACGACGCGATCGAGCGGCAGCTGCCCGCACTCGCCGGCCTCGAGCCCGACGTCGTCACGGTCGCGATCGGGTCGAACGACATGGCGCACTTCGATGCCGCCGCGTTCGGTGCCGACATGGGGCGCATCGTCGGGGCGCTGCCGCGGCACGCGATCGTTGCCGACCTGCCGTGCTTCCACGTCGGAGAACGGGAGAGGGATGCCGTGATCGCCTCGCGCATGATCGCCGACGTCGTGCTCGCCCGCGGTCTGCCCTTCGCCCCGCTGCACCGCGTGACTGAGAAGCGGCGCGGCTGGGGGTCGTTCCCCGAGTTCTCGTGGGACCAGTTCCATCCCTCCGCGCTCGGCTACCGCGTGTGGGAGTCGGCGTTCGCTGGCGCGCTCGCGAAGCGAGTGCGTGCCTTGCATTCAGCGAGTTGATGAGATCCCGCACGAGAGAAAGGAAGTACGCCACTGTGATCGACAAGACGACCATCACCACCGAGCTCGCGCAGGTGACCGACCATTGGACGCCCCGGATCATCGGCCAGGTCAACGACCAGTACGTGAAGGTCGCGAAGCTGCTGGGCGAGTTCGTCTGGCACGCGCACGAGAACGAGGACGAGCTCTTCTGGGTCGTCTCGGGCCGCCTGCGCATCCAGCTGGAGGGCCGCGACGAGGTCGTGCTCGACCCCGGCGAATTCTTCGTCGTGCCGCGCGGTGTGCGGCACAACCCGATCGCCGACGAGGAGGTCGAGATCGTGCTCATCGAGACCGTGACGACGGCCCACACGGGCGATGTCGTCGTCGAGCGCACCGTGCCGATCGAGCGGCAGCTGCGCTCCTAGGGAATGCGCCGGAAGAGCGAGAACTGCTCGGTCGTGCGACCACCCGGCCCTTCGGCCGTCATCGTGTAGTCGGTGAACGGCCACTGGCAGTCGAACCGCAGTGAGTCGGCCGGCTCGCCGCTGTACTGGGCGTTGGGCTCGAGGGGTCCACTGAAACTCGTGGCTTCTGCGTCGTCGACGCGGCCGAGAGCGAACCAGACCGTCTCGGCGCCGGCCGTGGACCACTTGAAGACCAGAGGGACTTGGCGATTGGCCCCCGAGCAGAACATGAAGAACTCCTCGTCGGGAAAGATGCAGTCGATGAGCGGCGGCGCGCCCGCCTCGACCGGCGGAGCCTCGTGCGCGCACGACTGCGCGGCCTGCTGAGCGATCTCGCTCAGCGACTCGGTCGACTCGACGACCGGGGCCGGGTCGGGTTCTGGTTCGGGCGCGGCGGGCGAGCATCCGCTCAGCAGAATCAGGGCGGCGAGGGCAGTCGCGAGGCGGGCAGCTCGGGTCGGCATGATGAATCCTCCGCTCGGGTGCGTTGCGTCGACCCTACGGGGGGCACTCGTGACCGGCAACCGTGCGCGGGCGCGCCGAGGTCGGTGCAGCGCCGTATTCTGAAGCCACCATGGCCAAACCCACCGCGAACTTCGTCTGCACCGAGTGCGGGTGGACGACCCTGAAGTGGGCAGGCCGCTGCGGCGAGTGCCAGCAGTGGGGCACCGTGATCGAGAAGGATGCCCCGACGCGGCACACCGCGCCGGCCCGGGTTGCCGAAGGCCGAGCCGCTCGCCCCATCACGTCGATCGAGCCCCGCGGCGAGAGCCACACCCCCACCGGCATCGCCGAGTTCGACCGCGTGCTCGGCGGTGGCATCGTGCCGGGTGCCGCCATTCTGCTGTCGGGCGAGCCCGGAGTCGGCAAGTCGACCCTGCGGCTCGAGGTCGCCGCTCGCGCAGCGAAGCTCGGCCAGCGCGTGCTCTACGTGTCGGCCGAGGAGTCAGTGGCGCAAGTGCGGCTGCGCGCGGGGCGCACGGGCGCGCTGACCCCAGAGCTCTACCTCGCAAGCGAGACCGACCTCGCGACGATCCTCGGCCAGATCGACGAGGTGCAGCCCGCGCTCGTCATCGTCGACTCGGTGCAGACCGTCGCGTCATCGCTCGTCGACGGGCTCGCGGGCGGGGTCAGCCAGGTGCGCGAGGTCGCGGCGACGCTCATCAGGGTCGCGAAAGACCGCGACATCCCCGTCGTGCTCGTCGGCCACGTGACGAAAGACGGCACGATCGCCGGCCCACGCCTGCTCGAGCACCTGGTCGACGTCGTGTGCCAGTTCGAGGGCGACCGCCAAACGGCGCTGCGCTTCGTGCGCGCACTCAAGAACCGGTTCGGCCCGACCGACGAGGTCGGGTGCTTCGAGATGACGGGCGACGGCATCGCGGAGGTCGCCGACCCCTCGATCCTGTTCCGCTCGGGCTCGACCACACCGGTGAGCGGCACGTGCGTCGCCATCGCCATGGAGGGCCGTCGCGCCCTGCCCGTCGAAGTGCAGGCGCTCATCGTCGCCTCGAACGCTCCACAGCCTCGCCGCGTCGTCAACGGCGTCGACTCCTCGCGCGTCGCCATGCTGCTCGCGGTGCTCGAGCGCCGCTGCGGCATGCCGTTGAGCGGGTTCGACGTCTACGTGTCGACCGTCGGCGGCATCCGCCTCACCGAGCCCGCCGCCGACCTCGCGATCGCGCTGGCCGTCGCGAGCGCCCGACGCGAGAAGGCTCTGGATGCTCATCTCGCCGCGATCGGAGAGATCAGTCTCGCGGGCGAGATCCGCGCGGTCTCGGGCGCCTCGCAGCGTGCGGCCGAAGGCGCGCGCCTCGGCTACACCACGGTGATCGACGCCTCGGCCCTGCACTTGCGCGAAGCCGTGCGGCGCGCGTTCGCGAGTGCGCACGACGAGAAGCTCGACGTACCCGAGTTCTGAGCTACTCGCGGGGCAGCCGCAGCGCGTCGAGCACGTCCTGCGGCTCGGCCTGCATGGCGTGCGGGCCGGCAACGTCGAACCACACGGCCTCGAGCACGCCGATGTTCTGCTCGAGAAACTCGGCGAGCGTCGCACCGTCGTAGGCGAGCACGCGATGCTCGGGCTCGCTCGGGGTCATCGCGGCATAGTTCTCGGGCGCCGAGAAGAGCAGCAGCATGTACTTGTCGGCCTCGCCCCGTCGAAACACACGCACTTGCGGCGGCCCCTCGACGGGCAGCAGCGGCACGATCACGTGGTCGTTGCGCAGGGCGAACGCCACGGCGGCGGCATCCTGGCGCTCGAGGGCGGCATCCAGTCGGTGCTCGGGCGGCAGAGTCGAGGGCGGCAGCGCGGCGGCGGCCGCACCTCGCGCCGGTGAACCAGAGCGTTTCGGGGGCTTTTTCTTGGGCATCCCGATCAGACTACGGGGCTTAGTTGAGGATGAACGGGCGGTCTTCGGCGCTCTCGAACTCGCCCACGGTGACGCTCAGCCGGTAGGTCGCCCCGCCCGCGATGACGCTCGGGCGATCGTCGGCGACGTCGCAGTCGTCGGGGGCCGAACGGGTGCGGCTCCACGCGAAGGGAGTGCTCTCGACCTCGTCGCCGGGCTCGAGCACGAGTGGTGCGGGCACCCCGGGCTCTTGGCAGTCGGTCGAGGCCCAGATGCGGTCGCTGCCCGAGACGATCAAAAACTCTTGCACGTCGGGGCCGGCCTCGAGCGAGCACGGGGCCGCGCCGGTGTTGAGCAGCGTGAACGACAGCAGCGGCTCTTGGTCGGCGGGGTAGCTCGCCGCGTCGGTGACGGGCGTCACGACGACCTGCGTCGCGGTGCACGCGACGACGTCGGTCGGGTCAGTCGGGTCGGTCTCTCCACCGGGCTCGCCCGTCTCGGTGGTCTCGGGGTCGGGCGTCGGCTCGGCCGCAGGGTCTCCCGACCCGGGGCGCACGATGATGAGCACGATGATCACGATGACCGCGAGCAGACCCAGGCCCACGATGAGGCGGCGCCGCCAGTAGACCTCGGGCGGCTGCGGTCCGACCGGATGACGCAGCGTCGACATGACCACAGGGTAGGCCCGTCGGGCGGCGGCGGCGGGATGCTCGCGCGGCGTGGCCCGTACTCGCAGTGGGCTCTTAGCCCGTCAGCGACTTGAGCATGCGCGTGTTGCCGAGGGTGTTGGGCTTCACGCGCGAGAGATCGAGAAACTCGGCGATGCCTTCGTCGGGCGAGCGCAGCAGCTCGCTGTAGACCTCGGGGTCGACCAGCAGCTGCTCGTCGGTGGCCGTGAACCCGTGGCGCTCGAAGAAGTCGACCTCGAACGTGAGGCAGAACAGCCGCTCGAGTCCGAGCCGAGTCGCCTCGGCTTCGAGCGAGGTCAGCAGCGCGTGACCGACGCCCGCGCCGCGCCACGCGTCGGCGACGGCGAGCGTGCGCACCTCGCCCAGGTCTTCCCAGATCACGTGTAGCGCGCCGCAGCCGATGACCTCGCCGCTCGCCTCATCGACCGCCACGCGAAACTCCTGCAGCGACTCGAAGAACACCACGAGCTCTTTGCCGAGCAGAATGCGCTGCTGCACGAGCGGCTCGACGAGGCGCTTGATCGCCCGCACGTCGCCCGTGCGCGCCTCGCGCACGCTGAACTGTCTCGCCGTCACCGCACCAGCCTAGAGCCGCACCGGCCCTGACGATCGACGCGACGACAGGTGGGCATCCGGTTCATGGATGCCCACCGTGCGTCAGTCTGCGACCGGAAGCTCACCGGCCGACGCCGGGGCGCCCGCCTCGACTGCGGCGAGCTGCTTCTGCGTCGTTACGAAGGTGAACTCGCCGTCGATGAAGTCGACCGCGACGTGGTCGCCGCCGTTGAGCTCGCCGTGCAGAATGCGCTCGCTCAGCGCGTCTTCGATCTCGTGCTGCACCGCGCGGCGCAGGGGTCGGGCACCGAGCGTCGGGTCCCAGCCGATCTTGATGAGCTGAGCCTTCGCGGCATCCGACACCTCGATCGTCATGTCCTGATCGAGCAGGCGCTCGCGCAGGCGCTTGATGAAGAGGCCGACGATCTGCATGAGCTCTTCTTCGTTGAGCTGCGGGAAGACGATCGTCTCGTCGACGCGGTTCAAGAACTCGGGCTTGAAGTGCTTCTTGAGCTCTTCGACAACCTTCGCGCGCATGGCCGAGTACGACGCCGCGGCGTTGCCCTCGAGCGTGAAGCCGACGGGGCCGCCGGTGATGTCTTTCGTGCCGAGGTTGGTCGTCATGATGATGACCGTGTTCTTGAAGTCGACGACGCGACCCTGACCGTCGGTCAGGCGGCCCTCCGTGGTCCTCGGCTCGTTCACGAACCCGGTGGTGGGGGAGTCGCTCCGGCTGCACGGCACCTGGATCAAGCACCCGCAGTACGGCAGCCAGTTCAAGTCCGAGCGCTACGAAACCCTCCGC
>SXMG01000073.1 GCA_005778835.1 Actinomycetota bacterium | reverse complement strand
GAGATCCTCTACGAGCTGCGCGACCACTGCGCGGGCCTCAACGCCGGCCGGTGGGACTACGTGTTCTCGATCATCAAGAACTACCGCAACCGCGGCCAGCGCTTCGTGCTGCCCGACCGCGACCAGATCTTGATGACGCTGCCGTTCATGCGCGCTTACACCGAGCTGCTCGTGCAGACCTGCCACAAGCGGGGCGCGCACGCGATCGGAGGCATGAGCGCGTTCATCCCGAACCGTCGCAGCCCCGAGGTGACTGAGCGCGCGCTCGAGCGCGTGGCCGCCGACAAGCGCCGCGAGGCTCGCGACGGCTTCGACGGCTCGTGGGTCGCGCATCCCGATCTCATCCCGACCGCGCGCGCCGAGTTCGACGCGGTGCTCGCCGACCGGCCGAACCAGCTCGAGCGCACGCGCGACGAGGTTCAGGTGACCGCGAGCGACCTGCTCGACATCCGCTCGGCGGGCGGCGAGGTGACCCTGGCCGGCGTGCGGGCGAACGTGTCGATCACGGTGCGCTACCTCGAGTCGTGGTTGCGCGGCGTCGGCGCCGCGGCGATCGACGACCTCATGGAAGACGCCGCGACGGCCGAGATCAGCCGCTCGCAGCTGTGGCAGTGGATGCACCAGGACCACCGCACCGTCGAGGGCGAGCAGATCACGCGCGAACTCGTCGAGGGGATGCTCGCTTCGGTTCTCGAGGCGCTGCCCCGCCCCGAGGGCCACAAGCTCGCCGAGGCCGAAGAGGTGTTCCGCACGGTGACGCTGCAGGAGGACTTCCCGACCTTCCTGACGGTGCCGGCCTACGCGCGCTTCCTCGTCGAGCGCGACGAGCCGGCGACCCGCGAGGCCGTCGCCGCCTGATCGTTGTCGGTTGACGCGGCCCGAGCGAGACAGGGCCGCGTCAACCGAACTCGGGGTGGTGCGCGTCGTGACGATAGAGGGACACACCGTCCCGCCGAGAGGACTCCGTCATGAGCATCGACCGTCGCGGCTTCGCCCGCCGCATTGCCGCTCCCGCTGCTGCAGCGCTGCTGCTCGCGGGAGTTCTCGCGGGCACAGCGCCCGCCGCCCCCGCTGAGGCCCGACCGCCGCTGTCGATTCCGATCTGCGCCAAGATGCTGCCGGAGTCGAGCTTCTTGGTCATTCCCGGACTCAACGCCGCGCGGCCCTACACTCCACGGTTCGGAACAGTGCTCTACGGAGCGACCTCGCCGACCCTGCAGTCGATCATCCGCACCAACCCGCACCGCACGTGCTCGTGGTCGGCCGGACTACTCGACAAGAGCTTCACCATCTCTGAGGTCGACGTCGACGCGAAAGACATCTCCCGCATTCGCGCCTGGTATGCCGCAGCTGGTCTCAGCCCCTCGTTCTACGGTGGCGACGCCGAGTTCTTCGTCGTGCCGACGACGGGCGTGAAGGGGTGGACCCAGGTTCACATTCTCGAACCCGACGGAGCGTGGATCACGGTGACCGACCGGTACTTCTCCGCTGCCGGGGCGATCTCGCAAGACGCCATCGCGCGACTGGTCGAGATCAACCCCTGGCTCGAGCCCTGAGCCACCGATCGACCGCCGCCGCTACTGGTTGCGGCGGTCGATCAGTCTCGTGAGGATGATCGCACTGCGGGTGTGGTCGACGTTGGGGGCCACGCGCACACGTTCGAGAGCATCCTCGAGCGAAGCGATGTCGCGCGAGCGGATGTGCACGATCGCGTCGGCGTCGCCCGTCACGGTGCCGGCGTCGACGACCTCGGGCACGGCCGAGAGGATGCGGCGCAGCTCGTCGGGCGCGACGGTGCCGCGGCAGAACAGCTCGACGTACGCCTCGACCGCCATGCCGTCTACCGCGGGGTCGACCTGCACCGTGAACGAGCGGATCACCCCGTCGGCCACGAGCCGATCAACGCGGCGCTTCACCGCCGAGGCCGAGAGCCCCACGACGTCGCCGATGTCGCCGTACCCCGCGCGCGCGTTCTGCCGCAGCTGATCGATGATGCGCGAATCGATGGCGTCCATGCCGCGAGCGTATTGCACGCGCGCCAGACGCCGTGTCGACAGGGCAGCGCGGGTTGTGCAGTTGCTTAGGTAAGGCTACCCTTAGGCGCGGCAGCGTCGCCGGTCCCTTTCCTCTCTCACTCTTCTGGAGTCCATTCGTCATGCGCGTCACCGCACCTCTTTCACTCACCGCCCTCGCCGCCGTCGGACTCCTGCTCGCCGGCTGCGCCGCACCCGCACCGACCGAGACCGAGCAGCCCGCCGAGCCGATCGCCGACGGCGCCTTCACGCTCTACTCCGGCCGTGACGAGGCGCTCGTGCAGCCGCTCATCGACCAGTTCGAGGCGGCGAGCGGCATCGAGGTCGAGGTGCGCTATGGCAACACCGCCGAGCTCGGCGCCCTGCTGCTGGAAGAGGGCGACGCGACCCCGGCCGACGTCTTCCTCTCGCAGGATGCCGGCGCGCTCGGCGCCCTGAGCCAGGCCGGGCTCTTCGCGACCCTGCCGGGCGACATCGCCGACGCGGTGCCCGCTGGCTTCACCTCGACCGACGCGAGCTGGGTCGGCATCACCGGCCGCGCACGTGTCGTCGTGTACGACGGCGACGAGTTCGCCGCCGACGAGCTGCCCGACACGATCGACGCCTATGTCGAGCCCGAGTGGAACGGTCGCGTCGGGGTCGCCCCCGGCAACGCGAGCTTCCAGTCGGCCGTCACCGCCCAGCGCGTGCTCGATGGCGAGGATGCTGCCGCCGAGTGGCTCGCCGCGCTCGCGGCCAACGACCCCCAGATCTTCGAGGGCAACACCCCGATCCTCACAGCGGTCAACGAGGGCGTGGTCGACACGGGACTCATCAACCACTACTACTGGTTCCGTGCGGCTGCCGAGGTCGGCGCCGAGAACATGCGCGCGCAGCTGAAGTTCTTGGCCGCGGGTGATGCAGGCTCGATCGTCAACGTGACGGGAGCGGGCATCCTGAGCCCTGCCGCCGCCGACGCCGACGCACTCGAGTTCGTGCGCTACCTCGTGTCGCTCGAGGCGCAGACCTACTTCGTCGAGCAGACCTTCGAGTACCCGCTGGTTGCAGGCGTCGACGCGCCCGAGGGCCTGCCGAGCCTCGAGAGCCTGCTCAACCCTGAGCTCGACCTCAGCGATCTCGACGACCTCGCGACGACGCAGCAGCTGCTCGCCGACGCGGGCCTCATCTGAGGGCCGGCGACAGCCCGGTCGGCAGGGACTTCCGTCCCTGCCGACCACCAGCAGAAACGTGATGCACTAGAGCCATGACCATGGCGCCCGAAGCGGGCACGACTGCCGCGGGGGTTCCGGAGGCCCGGAGCGCCCCCGCGGCTGTGTCGCGCCTGGGGGCCGTGCGGCTTCGGGCGCCCGGCACTCCACCGCCGTGGCTCGTCATCGCCGCCGTCGTCTCGGCCGCGGCAGCCTCGATCCCCCTCGTCTACCTGCTCGTGCGGGCGCTCGAGTCGGGCGCGGCGTCGATCATCGAGACGCTCTCGCGCGGGCGCGTGCTCGAGTACGCCGCCAATTCGCTCGGCCTCGCGGCCGCGACGACAGCGACCGCGCTCGTGCTCGGCACGGCCGTGGCCTTCGTGCTCACCCGCGTGCGCGTGCCGTTCGCGCGCACCTGGCTGCTCATCTCGGCGCTGCCGCTCGCGGTGCCGTCGTACCTCGCGGGCTACGGGTGGCTCGTCGCGTTTCCGTCGATCAACGGCTTTCTGCCGAGCTGGCTGCTGCTCACGGCCGTCACGGTTCCGTACGTGACGCTGCCGGTGGCCGCGGCGCTGCGCGGAGCATCCGGAGACCTCGAGGGCGTCGCGCGCACGCTGGGTCGCGGGCCGCTGCGGGCCTTTCTCGTGGCGACCTGGCCGAGCGTGCGTCCGGCCGCGATCGCCGGTTCGCTGCTCGTCGCGCTCTATGCGCTGAGCGATTTCGGCCTCGTCGCGATGATGCGGTTTCCGACCCTGACGTGGGGCATCAACGCGGCCTACTCAGCGAGCTTCGACCGGGCGCAGGCCGCGACGCTCGCGCTGCTGCTCGTCGTGCTCGCGCTCGTCGTGGTGGCGGGTGAGCGCAGCGCGCGCCGACAACTGCCGCGCGCCGCTGCACGGGCGGTCGCGCCCCGAACGGTCGGACGCGGGATGCTGATCTCACTGCTGCCCGTCGTCGCCGTCGCCCCGCTCGTGGGCGTCGCGGTGCCCCTGCTCGGGCTGCTCACGCGCCTGCTCGACGCCGCCACGCTGCGCGCGATCGACGTGCCGCGGCTGCTCGAAGCGGTCGGCTCGACCGTGGGCGTCGCCGTGGCCGCTGCGCTGCTCGCCGTGCTGCTGGCCCTGCCGATCGCCGCGCTCGCCTCGCGCTACCGAGGCCGCCTCGTCACGGCGATCGAGTCGGTGGGCTACCTCGGGCACGCTCTGCCCGGCATCGTCGTCGGGCTCTCGCTCGTGTTCTTCGCGCTCGCCGTGGTGCCCGCGCTGTACCAGAGCATCGCCGTGCTCGTCTTCGCCTACGCCGTGCTCTTCATGCCCAAGGCGATCGGCACGATGCGCGCGGGGCTCGGAGATGTTCCGCCGCGACTCGTCGCCGTCGCCCGCACGCTCGGGCAGTCGCCGCTGCAGGCCTGGTGGCGGGTGACCGTGCCGCTCGCGCTGCCGAGCGTCGGCATCGGCGCCCTGCTCGTGGCCATCGCGACCATGAAAGAATTGCCCGCGACGCTGCTGCTGCGCCCGACCGGGGTGCAGACGCTCGCGACCGAGCTGTGGAACCGCACGGTGGTGTTCGAGTTCGGCGCTGCGGCGCCCTATGCGGCGCTGCTCGTGCTCGTCGCCGCCGTGCCCGCCGTGATCTTGTCGGGCGTGCGCAGTTCAGCCAAGGAGGAGTTGTGAGCGACCTCGTCGTCGACGGTGTGAGCGTGACCCACGGGTCGACGCTCGCGATCGACGACGTCTCGCTCAGCATCCGCAGCGGCGAGCTCGTCGCGGTGCTCGGCCCCTCCGGCTTCGGCAAGACCACGCTGCTGCTGTCGATCGCCGGGCTGCTGCCCGTGCGCTCGGGCTCGATCACTATCGGCGATCGTGAGATCTCGCGCGCGGGCCGCACCGTCGCGCCCGAGAAGCGCGGCATCGGATGGGTGCCGCAGGAGGCCTCGCTGTTTCCGCACCTGTCGGTCGGCGACAACATCGGGTTCGCCGTGCCTCGCGGTGCAGGGCGCGCGCGTGCCGAGCGGATCAGCGAGCTCGCTTCGCTCGTCGGCCTGGGCGACCTGACGGGCCGTGCCCCCCACCCGCGCTCGGGCGGGCCGGCGCAGCGCGTCGCCCTCGCGCGAGCCCTCGCACCCCGCCCCGATCTGCTGCTGCTCGACGAGCCCGTCGCCGCCCGCGACACCCAGCTGCGCACGGGCCTGCGCCGCGAGGTCGCCGAGCTGCTGCGCGCCCAGGGCACGACCTCGCTGCTCGTCACGCACGACCAGGAAGAAGCGCTGACGCTCGCCGACCGCGTGGCGGTGCTGCACGACGGGCGCCTCGCGCAGTTCGGCACACCCGAAGAGATCTACCAGCACCCCGCCTCCGACTGGGTGGCCTCATTCGTCGGCGACGTCGTCGAGCTGCCCGGGCAGTGGCGCAGCGGTCGCGTGGTGTGCGCACTCGGCTCGGTCGAGGCCTCGGCCGTCGGGTTCACCCCGGCCGATGGCGACGCGGTGCGGCTCATGCTGCGGCCCGAGTGGATCGTTCCGCGCCCCGACCTGCTCGCCCAGGCCGCCGCCGGCGCCGATGCCCGCGTCGCGGCCATCTCGTACGCCGGGCACGACGCGATGATCACGGCCGACCTCGTCAGCGGGCCCTCGGTGCAGCTGCGCATGGCCGCGGTCGAGCTGCCCGAGGTCGGCGACGATGTGCGGCTCGCGGTGCAGCGCCCCGGGCTCGCGTTCGCCGCGCGATTGCCCTCGTACGCGGCGCGGCTAGGCTCGCGGCATGAGCAGCGCTGACAGCCCCGCCCCCAGGCACGCGAACCCCGCCGAACTGCGTGCTCGCGCAGCCTCGCTCGACGACGCCGATGCGCTCGCCGCCTACACCGCGCACTTCGTGCCGGGCGACGACCTCGCGGCCTACCTCGACGGCAACTCGCTCGGGCGCCCGGTGGCGAGCGTGCCCGCCGCTCTCGACGACTTCGTGCGCACGGAGTGGTCCGGGCGACTCATTCGCGGCTGGGACGAGCTGTGGCTCACCCGCCCGGCAGAGCTCGGCGACCGCATCGGGGCGGCGTGCCTCGGCGCAGCATCCGGTCAGACGATCGTCGCCGACTCGACGAGCGTGCTCATCTTCAAGCTGCTGCGCGCCGCGATCGCCGCGCAGCACGCCGCCGACCCGGACCGCGACGAGCTGGTCATGCTCAGCGACGAGTTTCCGACCGACCGCTTCATTCTCGAACGCCTCGCTGATGATCACGGGCTGACGGTGCGGTGGGTGGATGCTCCGCTCGACGCCGGCATAACCCCCGAGCTCGCCGCCGCGAGCGTGGGCCCGCGCACCATCGCTGCGCTGTTCAGCGGGGTCGCCTACCGCAGCTCATGGTGGGCCGACATGCCCGCGGTCACCGCGGTGGTGCAGGCCGCGGGCGCCCTCGTCATCTGGGATTGCTCGCACGCCGTCGGGTCTGTGCCGCTCGAGCTCGATGCCTGGGGCGTCGACTACGCCGTGGGGTGCTCGTACAAGTACTTGAACGGCGGCCCCGGCGCCCCGGCCTGGGCCTACGTCGCCGCGCGGCATCACGAGACCCTGCGCAACCCGATTCCCGGCTGGCTCGGCGCGGCCGCACCCTTCTCGATGACCGAGGGCTACTCGCCCGCACCGGGAGTCGCGTCGCTCGTGAGCGGCACGCCCCCCATCCTGAACATGGTCGCCCTGGAGCAGATGGTGCGGCAGATCGAGAAGGCCGGCATCGCGGCCATTCGTGAGAAGTCGATCGCGCTCACGAGCTATGCGATCGAGCTCGTCGACGTGCTCATCCCTGCTGCTGTCGTCAGCACGCCACGCGACCCCGCGCGCCGCGGCAGCCACCTCACGATCGACCACCCGAACTCGGCGCTCGCGGTCGAACGGCTCTGGGCGCAGGGGGTCATCCCCGACTTCCGGCACCCGAGCGGCGTGCGCATCGGCCTCTCGCCGCTCAGCACGAGCTTCGTCGAGGTCGAGCGGGGCATCCGCGCTCTGGCGGAGGCGCTCGCCTAACCCCTATCGCGACAGCGACGCGAACTTGCGGATCGACAGCGGCACGAACACGACGAGCAGCACCGCGACGCCGATGAGCACGGTGGCGATCGGGTTCTGTGCTGTCCAGGCGTCGCCGACGGGCGTGCCGGGCGGCACGTTGCCGAAGAGTTCGCGCGCCGACTGCACGAGCGACGACACCGGGTTCCACTCCGCGAAGATGCGCAGCGGCTCGGGCAGTCGCTCGCTCGGCACGAAGGCGTTGGAGATGAACGTGAGCGGGAAGAGGATCAGGAACGAGGCGTTGTTGATGACCTCGGGGCTCTTGACCGCCATGCCGAGGAACGCCATGACCCACGAGAACGCGTAGGCGAATAGCAGCAGCAGGCCGACACCGGCGAGGAATTCGGGGAACGACGAGTTCACCCGCCACCCCACGAGCCACCCCGTCAGCATCATGACGACCATCGATAGGCCGTTGATCACGAGGTCGCCGTTGGTGCGCCCGACAAGCACGGCTGCACCGTTCATCGGCAGTGTGCGGAACCGGTCGATGATGCCGTCCTTGAGGTCTTGCGCCATCGCCGAGCCCGAGTAGGTCGAGCCGAACACCACGGTCTGCGCGAAGATGCCCGCCATCAGAAACGAGGTGTACCCGTCACCCGGAATCTCGATGGCGGCGCCGAACACGTAGGTGAACAGCAGCACGAACATGATCGGCTGGATGAGCGTGAAGAGCAGGATCTCGGGCACGCGGATGATCTTCATGAGGTTGCGCCAGGTGGTCACCCACCCGTCACTGAGGAAGCGCGAGAGGGCGCTGCCGGGCAACGGCTGCAGGGTTCCGGATGCTGCGCTGGGGGGCGTCGTCACCGTCACGTTGCTCATGCCGCACTCTCCGTGGTCTCGTCGGTCTCCTCGGCCACGTGGCCGGTCAGCTGCAGGAACACGTCGTCGAGGGTCGGTCGGCGCATGCCCGCGTCATGCAGCGCGATGCCATCGCTGGCCGCGGCGCTCATGATGGCGGCGAGGGCCGACGGGCCGTCGTCGACGGGCACGACCCACGTGCGGCCGCCCGTCACGACGGGCTCGCCGGTGCCATGCGAAGCGAGCAAAGCGCGCACGGCATCTCCGTCTGCCTCGTCGACGACCGTGAGCGCGACGCGCTGCCCGCCGACGGACGACTTGAGCTCGTCGGCCGTGCCGCGCGCGATCACCTGGCCGTTGTCGATGACCGAGATCGAGTCGGCGAGCCGATCGGCCTCTTCGAGGTACTGCGTCGTCAGCAGCACCGTGGTGCCGTCGGAGACGAGCTTCTCGATGACGTCCCACAGGCCGAGGCGGCTGCGCGGGTCGAGGCCCGTCGTCGGCTCGTCGAGAAAGAGCACGGGCGGCTTGATGACGAGCGCCCCGGCGAGGTCGATGCGGCGCCGCATGCCTCCCGAGTAGCCCTTGACCGGGCGGTTCTGCGCTTCGGTCAGGTCGAACAGCTCGATGAGTTCGGTGGCCCGCTGGCGAGCGACCCTCGAGCCCAGGTGATAGAGCCGGCCGACCATCATGAGGTTCTCGAGCCCGGTGAGGTTCTCGTCGACGGCCGCGTACTGGCCGCTCGCACCGATCATGCGGCGGATCGACTGCGGGTCGCCGAGCACGTCGATGCCGTCGATGACGGCGCGGCCCGAGTCGGGCTGGATGAGAGTAGTGAGCACCTTGACCGTCGTGGTCTTGCCGGCGCCG
>SXMG01000072.1 GCA_005778835.1 Actinomycetota bacterium | reverse complement strand
CGTCGTCGACTTCATCGACATGGTGCTCGAGTCGAACCGCGACCTCGTGCTGCGCCGGCTCATGGAGTGCCTGAGCCGCGACCGCACGAAGCACCAGGTCGCCGAGGTCACGAGCCTCGGCCTCGTGCAGATGACGCGCAAGCGCCTCGGCCTCGGCCTGCTCGAGACCTTCAGCGAGGCGTGCGAGGTGTGCGCCGGCCGCGGCCTCATCGTGCACCACGAGCCCATCACCAAGCACCGTTCGTCGAACGACTCAGGGTCCAACGGCGGCGGCAGCAACAACCGTCGTCGCGGTGGCGGCGCCACGGGCGGCAACGGCAACCAGCGCGGCGGCTCGGCCCCGAAGTCGGGCCCCTCGGCCGGCACGCACGCCATCACCGACGACGTGAGCCGCGCGCTCGCGGCCATCGCGGCGAAGACGGTCTCCTCGACCGCGACGGGCGCGATCACGCTCCCGGCGGCGACGGATGCTGCTGCCGAGCCCGCGACCGAGCCAGCCCCGGCTCCCGAGGTCGAGACGGTCGACCTGCTCGACCTGCCCGTCGTGAGCAAGCCCGCGCGCGTGCGCCCCTCGCTCGACCCGAAGTCGGCCGACGAGCTGCTCGGCTCGGTGCTCGAGTCGCTGCCCGAGCCCCCGGCTCCTGGCACGCGCAAGCGCGGCTCGCGTCGCGTGTCGAGCGGCACGATCACGACCGCCGCGCCCGACGACGCATCCTGACGACGACACCGAGCGCGGCTGTCTAGGATGACGGCGTGACGCAGAGCCAGCCTGACCTCGAGCGGGTCGACTCCTCCGAGGGTCACCACGACCACGAGGGCACCCGGCGCATGCGCCCGGTGCACGTCGTGTGGGCGGCATCGGCGACCGCCGTGCTCATCGGCCTCGTGGCCGTGCGGGCGTTCACGGCCGAGAATCTCGATGCGGGCATCCCGAACCCGGTGCAAGACCTGCTCACGCTCTCGACGAGCGTGCTCGTCGAATCGCTGCCGTTCATCGTGCTCGGCATCGCGCTGTCGATTCTTGTGCAGGTGTGGATACCCGAGACCTGGCTGCTGCGCATTCTGCCCCGCAATCAGTGGGGGCGACGCGCGGTCATCTCGCTCTTCGGCATGTTCCTGCCGGTGTGCGAATGCGGCAACGTGCCGCTCGCGCGCGGGCTGGTGCGGCGCGGGTTCACGATTCCCGAGTCGATGGTGTTCCTCGTCGCGGCGCCCATTCTCAACCCGATCACGATCATCACGACGCACCAGGCCTTCGGCTTCGACGACGGCATTCTCATCGCACGCCTGCTCGGCGGCTTCGCGATCGCCAACATTCTCGGCTGGCTCTTCAGCAAGCACCCCGAGCCGATGAGCCTGCTGAGCGGGCGCTTCGCCGAGCAGTGCCGGCTCGACGACGGTCACTCGCACTCGCGCAACCGCCGCGAGCAGACGCTCGACCTCTTCGTGCGCGAATCGAGCATCCTCATGCCGGCCCTCGTCATCGGGGCGCTCGTCGCGGGGTCGATCCAGGTGATCGTGCCGCGCGAGGTGCTCGTCGCGCTCGGCAGCGACCCGCTCTTCAGCGTGCTGGCGATGATGGCGCTCGCCTTCATCATCTCGATCTGCGCGAATGTCGACGCGTTCTTCATCCTGCCCTTCGCCTCGACCTTCCTGCCCGGCTCGATCGTCGCGTTCCTGGTCTTCGGGCCCATCGTCGACATCAAGATGCTCGCGCTCATGCGCACGACCTACACGACCCGAACGCTCGTGCAGCTCACTACCGTCGTCGGGCTGCTGAGCCTCACTCTCGGACTGGTGGTGAACTACCTTGCCTGACCGTCTCTCGCGTGCCGTGCAGCGCTGGCGCGGCGTCGTCATCATCGGCACGATGGCGGCCATCACGCTGTGGCTGGCCTACAGCGGTCAGCTCGTGCTCTACATCCACCCGCGGTACATCCTCTTCACGGTGATCATGTCGGTCATCGCCGTGGTGCTCTCGGTGCTCGCCGTCACAACGCGCCGCGATCACGATGATGAGCGCGAAGGAACGCCGCCGCGCCGTCGCGAACGGATGCTCGGCCTCACCGCCGCCGCCATTGCCGGCCTGTTCACCCTCGGCATGGTGGTCATCCCTCCCGCGACGCTCAGCACCGCGACGGCCGAGCAGCGCGAGGTGAACGCGACGGCGAGCACGAACACCGCCGACCTCGAGCAGGCGTCGACCGCCGACGCCGAGGCGATCGCCCGCTTCACCGTTCGGGAGTGGTCGTCGGTGCTGCGGCAGACGAGCGACCTCGCCTTCTTCGACGACAAGCCCGCGACGGCACTCCTCGGCTTCGTCACGCCCGACAGCGACGACCCCGACAACCTGTTCTACGTCTCGCGGTTCGTCGTCACGTGCTGCGCGGTCGACGCCCAGCCGCTGGGTGTGCCCGTGTATCTGCCGGGCTGGCAGTCGACGCTCGAGCCCGGCGCCTGGATCGAGGTCTCGGGGCCGTTCGTCAGCAACCCGTCGCGGTCGAGCACCCAGGCCATCGTGATCGAACCCGACTCGGTCGAGGCGGTGGAGCAGCCGCGTGAGCCCTACCTCTTCTGAGTCCGATCACGCGTCGCCATCGTCGGGTCAGCCGGGTTCGGCGGCATCGCGCGTCGCGGCGCACTCCTACCGGCTGCGTGCCCAGCGGGCTCTGCGCCGCTTCGACCGCACCTTCTGGATGCTCGCGGGAGCACTGGCCGTCATCTCGGCGGTCTTCCTGCTGCTCGGAGCCCTGCAGGGCCCCAAGCTCAGCTCGGCCGTCGTCGATCCGCAGCGCGTCACCGAGCAGGCCGGAACCCAGCTGCGCCTGTTCGCCAATCAGCCCCTCACCGAGGTGACCGCCGAGCAGGTGACGGTCTCGCCGCCCGCGCCGTTCACTGTCTCGGTGCAGGACGACCTGCTCGTCGTGCAGTTCGATCAGCGGCTGCGCTATTCGACCGAGTACACCGTCGAGGTGCGCGATGTCGGCGCAACGGCGCGCGATGCGACCTCTGACTTCACCCATCGCTTCACGACGGCGCCCGGCAGCGTGCTCTACCTCGACCGCGACGAGGCGGGAGACGAGGTGCTGAGCGCCCCGCTGCTCGGCTCCGGCCGGGGCGAGGTCGTCGTGGCCGCCGAGGGCATTCAGCACTTCGCCCCTGTCGAGGGCGTCATCGTGCTCGCGCGCGACGACGGTGCCGGCGGCAGCCTGCTCGAGTCGGTGCAGCCCGGGGCGGGCGGGGCTGTCGAGCAGATCCGACTGCCGGAGGGCGTGCGCGTGCAGCAGCTCATCGCGCCGCCGATCGGCACGCTGCTCGGGGTCGTGCTGACGAGCACTCCCGTCGAGGGTGAGGCGCAGGGCATCCCGCCGTTCTCGAACACGCTCGCCGTCATCGACCTCGCCGGCGATCGCGTCGTGAACCCCGTTGTCGGGCTCGACGGCACGCCGCTCTCGATCATCACGGGCGAGTTCCTGCCCGACGGCTCGACGCTCATCGTTCACGCGCTCGACCAGACCGTCGTACAGGTCGACGTCGCCGGCTCGGGGCTCGTGCTGCCGATCGACCAGGTGCCGACGGTCTACGGGCTGTCGACCGACGCGACCAAGCTCACGGGCTCCGACTCGTTCGGCGGCCTCTACCTCGACCTCGAGTCGGGGGAGGAGGTGCGGCTCAACCCCTCGCTCTTCGAGGGCGAGCTCGCCTTCGGCGGCGAATCGATCTTCACCTCGGGCGAGGTCTGGGTGCAGAAGGTCGCGATTCCCGATGCGACGGGCGGCGCCTTCCGCACGCTGCTCGTTGCCGACGACGGCTCGGGCGCCTCGCGCCTGCTGCTGCGCACGATCGACGACCGCGGCAGCATCGGCAGCCTCGCGGTCTCGCCCAACGACCAGTTCGTCGCGGTCGAGGTGACCCCCTCGGTCGTGGATGCTGTGCCCGACGGTCGCCGCGTCAACGGTCGCCCGACCTCGATCACGACGGTGATCGTCGACATCGAGACCGGGGCCGTCGTGCGCACGCTCGAGGGCTTCAGCCCCGTCTGGTGACGGCCTAGAGCCCGCGCTTCTCGCGCTGACTGACCCGCAGGCCGGAGGCCTGCAGGCGCTCGACGAGCTCGCGCCCCGTCACGGGTTCTGCACCCTGCGCGATGAGCTCGTCGCGGCGTTCTTCGGGGTAGTCGTAGTGGTCGTGGTCGAAGCCGCGCTCGGGTATTCCGGCCGCGCGCGCGAAGGCGTGCAGCTCGTCGAGAGAGACATCGCTGACGAGGTGCCCCCACAGGCGCCCGTGCGCGGGCCACGCGGGGTCATCGATCAGCACGGCCATGCTCGTGATTGTAGGCTGAGGTGTCGCGAGTGCTCATTCCGAGCGCGTTTGACCGGGCATCCTGCCGTCGGCTATTCTTGACCGTTGGTGTGCGCTGGGCTGTGCCCGCGACGATACCCCCAAGATTTCTCCCTCATGGCGTCAGGCCTAAGGCGAGGAGTTGTCCTCAAGAGTGCTTCAATCAAGCAGAGCAAAGGTGAAACGTGGTCTACGCAGTGGTGCGCGCCGGTGGGCGGCAGGAGAAGGTCGAGGTCGGCACGATCGTCGTGCTCGATCGCGTCAAGGCGG
Source organism: Actinomycetota bacterium (assembly GCA_005778835.1). Classification (GTDB taxonomy): domain Bacteria; phylum Actinomycetota; class Actinomycetes; order Actinomycetales; family Microbacteriaceae; genus Microcella. The sequence goes on along the minus strand of SXMG01000072.1, from coordinate 322 downwards.
GCGAAGACGGCACGATTCAGCTGACCCCCGTGCTGCACGTCGACGGTGAAACGGTCACGACCGACGCCAAGAAGCTCGCGAAGATCACGGTCACGGCCGAGGTGCTGGGCGACCTGCGCGGCCCGAAGATCGTCATCCAGAAGTTCAAGAACAAGACCGGGTCCAAGAAGCGCCAGGGTTTCCGCGCCGACCTCACCCGCGTCAAGATCACCGGCATCAAGTAAGAAGGGTCGCGAGAAGACATGGCACACAAAAAGGGCGCATCCTCGACCCGCAACGGTCGCGACTCGAACCCCCAGTACCTGGGTGTGAAGCGATTCGG
>SXMG01000071.1 GCA_005778835.1 Actinomycetota bacterium | reverse complement strand
CGACGGGCGAGGTCATGGGCATCGACCGCGACTTCCCTCGAGCGTTCGCCAAGAGCCAGGATGCCGCCTACGGCGGGCTGCCGAAGCACGGCGTCGTCTTCGTCTCGGTCGCCGACCGTGACAAGCGCGCCGTCGTGCTGCCCGCGCTACGTCTGCACCAGCTCGGATTCGAGCTGTGGGCGACCGACGGCACGAACGAGGTGCTCGCGCGCTACGGCATCCCCGCGCGGGTCGTGCGCAAGCACAGCAGTGCGGCCGAGGGCGAAGAGTCGATCGTCGACCGCATCAACGCGGGCGCGGTCGACATCGTCATCAACACGCCCTCCGGCCGGTCGGCGCGCGCCGACGGCATCGAGATCCGCACGGCGACCGTGGCGGCCGACAAGCCGCTCATCACCACCATGGCCACGGTCGGCGCGGTCGTGGCCTCGCTCGAGACGGCGGCCGAGCCGGTGACGGTGACGAGCCTGCAGGACTACGCGCTCGCGAGGGCGGAACGGGCATGATCAGCTTCGGCGACCGGTTGCGCTCGGTAGTGGATGCCCACGGCCGGCTGTGCTTGGGGCTGGACCCGCACGACTCGCTGCTGCAGCAGTGGGGTCTCGAGTCGACCGCCGAAGGTGCACGGTCGCTGGCCATGACCGCGCTCGAGGCGGCTCACGGGCGCGTCGGCATCGTCAAGCCGCAGGCGGCCTTCTTCGAGCGGTTCGGCGCAGCCGGGTACGCGGTGCTCGAAGAGGTCATCTCGACCGCCCGTGCCGCCGGTCTGCTCGTCATCGCCGATGTGAAGCGTGGTGACATCGGGTCGACGGCGGCGGCCTATGGCGAAGCCTGGCTCGCCCCCGGCTCGCCTCTCGAGTCGGATGCGATGACTGCCGTCGCCTATCAGGGGCTCGGCTCGCTCGATCCTGTCATCGCCCTCGCGACGCAGCACGGCAAAGGCGTCTTCGTGCTCACCTCGACATCGAACCCCGAGGGCCGCGACCTGCAGCAGTCGGTGAGCGGCAGCGGCCGATCGGTCGCCGGGCAGCTCGCGCGTGATGTCGCCGTGCGCAACGCCGGTGCCTCGGGCTGGGGCTCGATCGGGGTCGTGATCGGTGCGACCGAGTCGATCACGGCGAGCGGCATCGATCCGGTGCTGCTGCAGCACACGCCCGTGCTCGGCCCCGGCTTCGGCTACCAGGGGTCGCGACTGAGCGACCTCGCGAGCGTCTACGGAGTCGCGTCCGGCTCGGTGATCCCGACGGTCACGCGCAGCGTGCTCTCGGCCGGGCCCGCCGGGCTCGCCGCCGCCCTCGACGAGCACCGTGCCGAACTGGAGTCTGCGTGACCGGCGGCATGCCCGAGGTCGACCGGGCGGCAGCCTCGCGGGCGGCGGTCGCCGCGCGTCAGGCACGCGCGCAGATCAAGCAGTCTGTGCGCGGTTCGGAGCGCACAGCTCTCGATGTCGCCGAGACCGCGTGGCGCGACGGCACCCGCCCTGAGGCTGGCCTGAGGGTGCCCGAGCTGCTCGGCGCGATGCGCGGGCTCGGCCCGGCTCGCGTGGCTGACGTGCTCGATCGTCTCCGCATCTCGCCGGTGAAGCGACTCGGCGGCCTCGGTCCGCAGCAGCGCGATCGCCTGCGCGAGTGGTTGCGGGCCCGCGTGTCGGTGCCCGGGCGCGGGCGGCTCGTCGTGCTCGCCGGCCCCACGGCGGTCGGCAAGGGCACGGTCGCCGGATACATCCGCGAGCATCACCCCGACGTGCTGCTGAGCGTCTCGGCGACGACCCGAGCGCCGCGCCCGGGCGAGCACGATGGGGTGCACTACTACTTCGTCGATGACGAGGCTTTCGACGGCATGATCGAGCGGGGCGAGCTGCTCGAATGGGCGACCGTGCACAACGCCTCGCGGTACGGCACGCCGCGACCTCCGGTCGATGCCGCGCTCGACGCCGGGCGCAGCGTGCTGCTCGAGATCGACCTGCAGGGGGCTCGGCAGGTGCGCGCGGCCATGCCGGAGGCGCTGCTGGTCTTCCTGCTGCCCCCGAACTGGGAAGAGCTGGTGCGGCGACTCGTCGGGCGAGGCACCGAATCGCCCGAGGAGCAGTCTCGCCGCCTCGACACCGCGCGCGTCGAACTGGCTGCGCAGGACGAGTTCGATGAGCTCGTCGTCAACGATGATGTGCGGCGGGCGGCACAGGAGGTCGTAGACTTGCTGGCAGTGCCCAGCGGCGGAGCGCGACCGGCCGGTCGCGCCGGCTCGGCGCGATAGCGAGACCCGAGGCCTCTGCACCGGGTGAAACGAGAGCGAGCATCCCATGGCTGACAAGAATTCCGGCATCATCGAGCCCCCCATCGACGAGCTGCTGTCGAAGGTCGACTCGAAGTACCAGCTGGTCATCTTCGCCTCCAAGCGCGCACGCCAGATCAACGACTACTACGCCGACCTGCACGAGGGCAGCCTGTTCGACAATGTCGGCCCGCTCGTGGACTCGACCGTCGACGACAAGCCGCTCTCGGTGGCGCTGCACGAGATCAACGAGGACAAGCTCGTTCTGACCCGCCTCACGGACTAGGCACGGTTCGCATGACCGCGACGACGCCGGATGCTCCGCGTCGGCTGACGGTCGTGCTCGGCATCACGGGCGGCATCGCGGCGTACAAAGCCGTCGGCGTGGCACGCGCGCTCGTCGTCGGCGGGCATGACGTGCACATCGTGGCCACCGAGGGCGCCCTGCGCTTCGTGGGCCGACCGACGCTCGAGGCCATCAGTCGCAACCCCGTGCACACCGATCTCTACGAGGGTGTCGCCGAAGTCAGGCATGTGGCTCTGGGGCAACGAGCCGACCTCATCGTGATCGCGCCCGCGACGGCCCACACGATCGCGTCGCTCGCGGCCGGGCTCGCGGGCGACCTGCTCGGCACCACGGTGCTGGCCAGTTCGGCGCCGCTCGTCATCGCGCCCGCAATGCACACCGAGATGTGGGAGCACCCGGCGACGGTCGCGAACATCGCGACGCTGCGCACCAGGGGAGTGACGATCGTCGGCCCCGACTCGGGGCGCCTGACGGGCACCGATGTGGGCGCGGGTCGCATGGCAGAACCTGAGGTCATCGCGGCCTCGGCTCTCGCCGTGGTCGGTCCGCACGACCTGCGCGGCCGCAGCATCGTCATCTCGGCGGGCGGCACCCGCGAGCCGCTCGACCCCGTGCGCTTCATCGGCAACCGCTCGAGCGGGCGCCAGGGCGTCGCACTGGCGCAGGCGGCGCTCGCGCGCGGGGCAGTCGTGACGCTCGTGGCGGCGCATCTCGACGTCGAGCCGCCTGCTGGCGCCACCGCGATCGAGGTCGAGACCGCCGCCGAGCTCGAGGCTGCGATGCGCGAGCAGGCAGCCACGGCAGACTTCGTCGTGATGGCGGCAGCCGTGGCGGATTACCGGCCGACAGCGGTCGCGGAGGGCAAGCTCAAGAAGGACGACGTGGGCGAGTCGTTGCAGCTGCAGCTCGAGCGCACACCCGACGTGCTCGCGGGTCTCGCCCGTGATCGCCGACCGGGCCAGCTCGTCGTCGGCTTCGCGGCGGAGACCGAGGGCGACGACGATCGACTGCTCTCGATCGGCGCCGAGAAGGCTCGTCGCAAGGGGGTCGACCTCCTCGTCGTCAACCGGGTCGGCTGGCACGAGGGCTTCGGATCGACGACCAACAGCGTCATCATGCTCGACGGCGCCGGTAGCGTGGTGGGTCGGGCCGACGGCGACAAGCTGTCGGTGGCCCACCGTATTCTCGACGTGCTGGCCGAGACGGTGCCGACCACCCACGATTGACGACGACAGGAACCCTTCCCTCCCATGAGCTCGCTGCGCCTGTTCACTTCAGAGTCGGTCACCGAAGGGCACCCTGACAAGATCTGCGACCAGATCTCCGACAGCATCCTCGACGCCTTGCTCGAGGTCGATGCGAAGAGTCGCGTGGCGGTCGAGACTCTCGTGACGACGGGGCTCGTGCACGTGGCGGGCGAGGTCAGCACGAGCGGCTACGTCGACATTCCGGGCATCGTGCGCAAGCGGGTGACCGACATCGGGTACACCTCGAGCGACGTGTGGTTCGACGGCCGGTCGTGCGGTGTGTCCGTGTCGATCGGCGAGCAGTCTCCCGACATCGCTGTGGGAGTCGACTCCGCCTTCGAGTCGCGCGAAGGTAGCTCGACCGACGCCGACGATGTACAGGGTGCCGGCGATCAGGGCATCATGTTCGGCTACGCCACGCATGAGACCCCGCAGCTCATGCCGCTGCCGATCTGGCTCGCCCATCGTCTCGCCGAGCGTCTCGCCGAGGTGCGCAAGCAGGGGGTGCTCGACTACCTCGCCCCCGATGGCAAGACGCAGGTGACCATCGGCTACGACGGCGTCGTGCCGCGCACCGTCGAGACGGTCGTGCTCTCGACTCAGCACATGCCCGCCGTCTCGACCGAGCAGCTGCGCGCTGAGGTGCGGCAGGCGGTCATCGACCCCGTGCTCGAGGCCGCCGGGTTCGATCCGCGCACCCCTCGCGTGCTCATCAACCCGACGGGCCGCTTCGAGATCGGCGGGCCGCAGGGCGACGCCGGCCTCACGGGGCGCAAGATCATCGTCGACCCCTACGGCGGGGCGTCGCGGCACGGCGGTGGCGCCTTCAGCGGCAAAGACCCCTCGAAGGTCGACCGCTCGGCGGCGTACGCGATGCGCTGGGTCGCGAAGAACGCCGTGGCGGCCGGGCTCGCCGACCGCCTCGAGGTGCAGATCGCCTACGCGATCGGCACGGCGGCGCCCGTCGGGCTCTATGTGGAGACCTTCGGCACGGCGCACGTCGACGAGCAGCGCATTATCGAGGCCATCCAGGCTGTCTTCGACCTGCGACCGGGAGCGATCATCCGCGACCTCGACCTCCTGCGGCCGATCTACGCCCAGACGAGCACCTATGGGCACTTCGGGCGCGAGCTGCCCGATTTCACCTGGGAGCGCCTGGACCGCGTCGACGCGCTGCGCACGGAGGCAGGTCTCTAGAGTGCCCCCGGCATCCATCGCCCGGGTGCTGCTCGATTCGCCCCTGCCGCAACTCGATCGGCTCTTCGACTACTGGGTTCCCGATCGGTGGCGCGAGCAGGCACAGCCCGGGGTGCGGGTGCTCGTGCCGCTCAGGTCGGCCGGTCGTCAGGCCAAGGGGTTCATCATCGAGCTCGCTGACGAAGTCGGCTACGAGGGCGTGCTGAGCGAGCTCGACGAAGTGGTGTCTGCCGCACCGGTTCTCGACGCCGCGGTGTACCGCCTGGTGCGGCGCGCGGCCGATCGCTCGGCGGGTGTCGCGAGCGACCTCGTGCGCCTCGCGGTGCCGACGCGGCAGGTGCGCGTGGAGAAGTCATGGCTGGCGCGGCGAGCGGAGTCGACGGATGAGGCGCGAGCGCGAGACGCTGCCCGGCCGACAGCGCCGTCGATCACGGGGTATGCCGCCGACGCTCTGGTTCCCCTCCTGACCTTCGACGCCGAGCCGCTCGGGGGCGGGGGCGCCTCGCGACGCATCGCGCTCACCGGCATCCCCTCCCTGGTCGAGGTCGATCAGGGCACCTGGGTGCCGGCGGCGATGCGTACCCTTGCCGAACTCGCAGCGGCCACGCTCGCGGCGGGCCGCAGCGCCATCGTGAGCGTGCCGGACTATCGCGATCTCGATCATCTGGCGCTGTGCCTCGAGCGGCTGGTGCCTTCCGGCGACGTCGCGCGCATCGACGCCACTCAGCCCGGGGCAGACCGCTATCGAGCCTTCTTGCGCGGCCTCGAGCCCCGCCCGGTCATCATCATCGGCAATCGCTCGGCACTCCTCGCACCCGCCCCGGCCCTGGGCCTGATCGCGATGTGGGACGACGGCGACGGCCTGCACGTCGAACCGCATGCGCCGGGCATCCACGGTCGCGATCTCGCGCTGCTGCGCCAGGAAGACAGCGGATGCTCTCTCGTGTTCGCCGCTCACGCGCGCAGCACCGAAGTGCAGCGGCTGATCGAGCTCGGGTGGTTGACGCCCGTGGAGCCCACGGGACGCTGGCGCCGGCGCATCACCCCGACGGCGCAGCAGACGGCGGCCGCCGAGAGCGCACCCGCTCGCATTCCGTCGACGGCATGGAAGACGGTCTCCGACGCCCTCGCCAGCGGTCCGGTGCTCGTGCAGGTCGCCCGGCCCGGGTATGCGCCGCGCATCGCGTGCGCCGAGTGCGGCGAAACCGCTCGATGCACGGCGTGCCGCGGCCCCCTGGGCATCGCGCGCGCGGGCGCGTCGGTGTCGTGCCGCTGGTGCGGCTCGGTCGCCGCTCAGTGGTCGTGCTCGACCTGCGAGAGCACGCGCTCGCGCACGGTGGGCCGTGGCTCGGCCCGCACTGCCGACGAACTCGGGCGCGCCTTCCCCGGCGCTCGCGTCGTCGTCTCCGACGGCGCTACGCCGCTGCAGTCGGCGCCGGGCGGCCGCACGCTCGTCGTGGCGACGCGGGGTGCAGAGCCGACCGTCGCCGGTGGATACCGGGCGGTGCTGCTGCTCGACGGGGAGGGCATGCTCGCACGCGAGAGCCTGCGGGTCGTCGAAGACTGCGTGCGCTGGTGGTGCAACGCTGCCGCCCTGGCGGCCGCCGACGCACCCGTGCTGCTCGTCGGCGTCGGAGGAGCAGTGGCGACAGCGCTCGCGACCGGTCACCCCGAACGCGTCGCGGAGGCCGAGCTCGCTGATCGTCGTGCCCTGCGGTTTCCGCCCGCGGTGCGCGTCGCCGCTGTCGCGGGCACTCCCGACGCCGTCGCGAGAGCGACCGAGGCGGTCGACGAGCTCGAGGGAGTAGACGTGCTCGGCCCGATCGAGCTCGACGAGGGCCGGGTGCGCGCCATCGTGAGGCTCGATTACGCCCGCGGTGCCGAGGTTGCCGCTCGCCTCAAGGCCGAGCTCGTGCGCGGGGCGACGGCGAAGGCGCCTCGACCGGCCGGCGCAGCGCCTCGACGCCGCGTGCCCGCACTGCGGGTGCGATTCGATGATGCCGAGCCGTTCGACGACCCGGGCGGGCGCCCCACGGTGTGACGCGGTCGAGCACCGGGCGGGCATCCGGTTGAATGGGCCTATGCCTGCCCTCCGTATCGTCGTCGCCGGAAGCCCCGGGGCGGCGGTGCCGACGCTGGCGGCGCTCGCCTCGAGCGAGCACGACGTGGTGCGGGTGATCACTCGGCCGCCGACGCCGCAGGGCCGCAAGCGAGTGCTGACGCCGACCCCGGTGGCTCAGGCCGCTGAGCTGCACGGGCTGCCCGTGCTCGAGGCACGCCGACTCGCCGACCTCGAGCCGGATCTCCTGCCGCTCGAGATCGACCTCGGGGTGATCGTCGCCTACGGAGGTCTCGTGCGGTCGCCCCTGCTCGAGTGGCCGCGGCTGGGCTGGATCAATCTGCACTTCTCGTTGCTGCCCCGGTGGCGGGGCGCCGCTCCTGTGCAGCATGCGGTGATCGCGGGCGACACCGTGACGGGGGCGACCGTCTTCCAGCTGACCGAGGGGCTCGACGAGGGCGACTGGTTCGCGCAGCTCACCACCCCGATCGGAGCGCATCGCACCTCGGGATCGCTGCTCGACGAGCTCAGCACGTCGGGAGCCGCGCTCGTGCTCGACGTCGTCGATGCCCTCGCTGCGGGCACCGCTGCAGCGCAGCCGCAGGTCGGCGAGGTGACGCTCGCCCCCAAGCTCACGCGAAGCGACGGCGCCCTGAGCTTCGCCGAGCCCGCCGAGGCCGTGCACGCGCGACTGCGGGGGGTGACGCCCGAACCAGGAGCATTCGCCCTCTGGGGCGAGCAGGTCGTCAAGGTGCTGGAGGCGGCGATCGCTCGCGATGCCGCTGCTCTGCCTGTCGGCGCGGTGCGTCACGAGAACGGCCGGGTGCTCGTCGGAACCGGCACGCACCCCCTCGAGCTGCTGCGTGTGCAGCCCGCGGGCAAGCAGGCCATGTCTGCGGTCGACTGGGCACGCGGCTGGCCCGGTGGGCGCGAGCCGGTGCTCGCGTGACCGAGCGGCCGCAGTCGGAGGGGTCGCGGGCGCGCGCCCGTACGACCGCCACGCCACGGCAGGTCGCCTTCGATGTGCTGCGCGCCGTCTCCGACGATGACGCCTACGCGAACCTGCTGCTGCCCGCCCGACTGCGGCGAGCTCGGCTGAGCGGTGCCGACGCCGCCTTCGCGACCGAATTGACCTACGGCACTCTGCGCCGCCGCGGGCACTACGACCTCGTCATCTCCCACGCCGCGCATCGCGAGATCGGGGCCATCGACCCGGTGGCGCTCGACGTGCTGCGGCTCGGGGCGCACCAGCTGCTCGGCATGAGCACACCAGCGCATGCTGCCGTCGGCGAGACGGTCGAGCTCACGCGCCGCGCTCGGGCTGCCCGCACGACAGGATTCGTCAACGCCGTGCTGCGCACCATCTCGCGCGACGACGATGCGGTGTGGACGGCACGACTGCTGGAGGGCGTGGTCGACGTCGACGAGCGTCTCGCGATCGAGCACGCTCACCCGGTGTGGGTCGTGCGCGCGCTGCGCGCGTCGCTCGACCGCGAAGGGCGAGCGCACGAACTCGAGGCGCTGCTCGTCGCCGACAACGTGCCGCCGACGGTCACGCTCGCGGCCCTGCCCGGGCTCGCCGAACCGGCTGAGCTCGGCCAACCGTCGCTCTTCGCCCCCACGGCGGTGCCCTCGGGCGCGGGAGACCCCGGAGCGCATCCGCTGGTCGCGAGCGGCCGGGTCCGGGTGCAGGACGAAGGGTCGCAGCTCGCTGCGCTCGCGCTCGCGCGCTGCCGGCCCATCGGGCCGGAGGAGAGCTGGCTCGACCTCTGCGCAGGCCCCGGCGGCAAGGCCGCGCTGCTCGCGGCCGAGGCGCGGCTGGGCGGCGCGCGCCTCGTGGCGAACGAGCTCGTGCCCGCGCGGGCTGGGCTCGTGCGTGCTGCGCTGCAGGCTGTCGACCCGGCGGTCGAGGTCCGCACGAGCGACGGCCGCACGATCGGCGAGACCGACCCTGCGGCGTTCGACCGCATCCTGCTCGACGCTCCCTGCACGGGTCTGGGAGCACTGCGGCGACGGCCCGAGGCGCGCTGGCGCAAGTCCGCGAGCGACGTCGCACCGCTCGCGGCCCTGCAGGCGCAGTTGCTGCGCAGTGCACTCGAGGCCCTGAAGCCCGGGGGAGTGCTCGCCTACGTCACCTGCTCGCCGCACGTCGACGAGACGACCGCGGTCGTGGATGCCCTCCTCGCCGAGCACCCCGACGAGGTCGCCCCGCTCGACGCGCGGGCCGTGCTGGCCGGCATCACCCGTACCCCGCTCGACCTCGGCGAGCTCGAGCACGGGGCCGCGCAGCTCTGGCCGCACCGGCACGGAACCGATGCGATGTTCATCCAGCTGCTCACGCGCCGCTGACCCGAGGCTCGCCGACGACCCGGGTCGCTACGCTGGCGACGTGACCGCGCGCATCAACCCGAGCATCCTGTCGGCCGACTTCGTCAATCTGCAGCGCGACGTCGAGCGCATCGCGAGCGCCGACTACGTGCACGTCGACGTCATGGACAACCATTTCGTGCCGAACCTCACGTTCGGCCCGCAGATGGTCGGCCGGCTGCAGGCCACCGCGCCGATTCCGCTCGACGTGCACCTCATGATCAGCGACGCCGACCGCTGGGCGTCCGGATACGCCGAACTCGGAGCCTTCTCGGTGACCTTCCATGCCGAGGCAGCGGCCGATGTCGTGGCGACGGCGCGCGCGCTCCGCGAGCGCGGCAGCCGAGCGGGCCTCGCGGTCAAGCCCGGCACCCCGATCGAGCCCTACCTCGAGCTACTGCCCGAGTTCGACCAGGTGCTCGTCATGACCGTCGAACCCGGCTTCGGCGGGCAGTCGTTCATGGCGGAGACGATGCCGAAGCTGCAGACGCTCCGGGCCGCCGTCGACGCCCACGGCCTCGATGTCTGGCTGCAGGTCGACGGCGGCATCGCGCTCGACACCATCGGCATCGCAGCCGCAGCCGGGGCTGACACCTTCGTCGCCGGTTCGGCCGTCTACGGTGCCGAGAACGTGGAGCACGCGATCGGCGCACTGCGCGCCGCCGCCGAGCAGCACGCGCACTGAGCGAGCGCGGGGTCTGGTTGGATAGTGGCATGAGCCAGAACACGAAGCCCGAGATCGATTTCTTCGAGGGCCCCGCGCCCACCGAGCTCGTCATCACCGACCTCGTGGTCGGCACGGGCGACGAGGCGACCCCCGGCGCGACCGTCGACGTGCACTACCTCGGTGTCGAGTTCGAGACCGGCGAAGAGTTCGACGCGTCGTGGAACCGCGGTTCGTCGATCAACTTCCCGCTCGGCAGCCTCATCGCCGGCTGGCAGCAGGGCATCCCCGGCATGAAGGTCGGCGGCCGCCGGCAGCTGGTGTGCCCGCCCCACCTCGCCTACGGTCCCGCCGGTGGCGGTCATCGTCTGTCGGGCAAGACCCTCGTCTTCGTCATCGACCTGCTCGGCGTCTCCTGAGCCGAGCCTTCGTCCGGCGCCGGGCCGGTACCCTGAGCCGGTGAAGACTTTCGAGGCGCTGTTCGCCGAGCTGAGCGAGAAGGCGCGCGAGCGGCCCGAGGGCTCGGGCACGGTCGCGCAGCTCGATGCGGGCATCCACGCGATCGGCAAGAAGATCGTCGAAGAGGCCGCCGAGGTCTGGATGGCCGCCGAGTACCAGAGCGACGATGCGACGGCCGAAGAGGTATCGCAGCTGCTCTACCACCTGCAGGTGCTGCTCATCGCGAAGGGCCTCACCCTCGACGACGTCTACCGCCACCTGTGACCAGCACGACTGACCGCCCTGCGGGGCGACCCACTGAAGAGACCACTGCCATGCTGAGAATCGCGGTACCCAACAAGGGGTCGCTCTCCGAGACCGCCGTCGAGATGCTCGTCGAGGCGGGCTATGCCGGCCGGCGCGACCCGCGCGCGCTCACCGTCGCCGACCCGCGCAACGGGGTTGAGTTCTTCTATCTGCGACCGCGCGACATCGCGACCTACGTGGGGTCGGGCGCGCTCGATGTCGGCATCACCGGGCGTGATCTGCTGCTCGATTCGGGCTCGGCGGCGGTCGAGATCCAGTCGCTCGATTTCGGGGGCTCGACCTTCCGGTTCGCGGCACCTCCCGGCACGATCACCTCGCTCGCCGATCTGGGGGGCGTGCGCATCGCCACGAGCTATCCGGGCCTCGTCGGCGCATTCCTCGAAAAGCAGGGCGTCTCGGCCGAGCTCATCCGCCTCGATGGCGCGGTCGAATCCGCGGTGCGCCTAGGCGTGGCGGATGCTGTTGCCGATGTCGTCTCGACCGGCTCCACCCTGCGGGCACAGGGTCTCGAGATCGTCGGCCCCGTCATTCTCGAATCGACGGCCGTGCTCATCAGCGCCCAGCCCGAGCGTGCGGGCATCGCGACCCTGCAGAGGCGACTGCAGGGCGTGCTCGTGGCCCGTCAGTACGTGCTCATGGACTACGACCTGCCGCGCGAGCTCCTCGAGCGCGCTCAGGCCATCACGCCGGGGCTCGAGTCGCCGACCGTGTCTCCCCTCGCCGACGGCTCGTGGGTCGCCGTGCGCGCGATGGTGCCGCGCGACGAGACGAATCACGTCATGGACGAGCTCTACGAGCTCGGGGCGCGCGCGATCCTGGTCAGCTCGATCCACGCCGCCCGCATCTGATGGGCGTCTCCGTGCGGGTCATTCCGTGCCTCGATGTCGCCGCGGGCCGGGTGGTCAAGGGCGTCAACTGTCTCGACCTGCGCGATGCGGGCGACCCCATCGAGCTCGCCCGCACCTACTACGAGCAGGGCGCCGATGAGATCACCTTCCTCGACGTGAAGGCCACGGTCGACAATCGCGAGACGATGTTCGACCTCGTGCAGGCGACGGCCGAGCAGGTCTTTATCCCGCTGACTGTCGGGGGAGGGGTGCGCACGGTCGACGACGTCGCTCGGCTGCTCGGGCACGGTGCCGACAAGATCGGGGTCAACAGCGCTGCCATCCGGCGCCCTGAGCTCGTGGGTGAGATCGCCGATCGCTTCGGCGCCCAGGTGTGCGTGCTGTCGCTCGATGTCACGCGCGACCCCGCGGCCCCGAGCGGTTTCGTCGTCACCACGCACGGCGGGCGCGAGCGCACGTCGATCGACGCCGTGGAATGGGCGCGAGAGGCCATCGATCGCGGCGCGGGCGAGCTGCTCGTCAACTCGATCGACGCCGACGGCACCAAGAACGGCTTCGATCTCGAGCTCATCAGGGCGATCGACGCGGTATCGACCGTGCCCGTGATCGCCTCCGGCGGCGCCGGAGCGCTCGAGCACTTCGCCCCCGCCGTCGCCGCCGGTGCCGATGCGCTGCTCGCCGCGAGCGTGTTCCACAACGCCGAGCTGACGGTCGGCGATGTCAAGGGCGCACTGCGCGCCGAGAGGATGAGCGTGCGATGACCGCTGACGACCGCTTCGAGACCGACGCCGTCATCGACCGCGCCCGCTTCGACGCGGCTGGCCTGCTGCCCGCGATCATTCAGCAGCACGACTCGCGCGAGGTGCTCATGATGGGCTGGATGGACGCGGAGGCGCTGCGCCGCACCCTGACCGAGGGCCGCGTGACCTTCTGGAGCCGGTCGCGGCAGGAGTACTGGCGCAAGGGCGACACGAGCGGCCACGTGCAGCACGTGCGCGGCGCGGCGCTCGATTGCGACGGCGACACGCTGCTCGTGCAGGTGGAGCAAGTGGGAGTCGCCTGCCACACGGGCGCACGCTCGTGCTTCGATGTCGACCCCCTCGTTCCCGTCGTGCTCTCCGCAGAAGCCGGAGAGCAGGCATGACCGAGACCACGCGCGACGACTTCGCGCAGCAGGTGCGCACCGCCCGGGTCGTGCCGGTCATCCGCACCCTGTTCGCTGACGCCTTGACGCCCGTCGGCCTCTACCGGGCGCTCGCGGAGGGCCGCACGGGCACCTTCCTGCTCGAATCGGCAGAGCAGGGCGGCATCTGGTCGCGCTACTCGTTCGTGGGCGTGCGCTCGTTCGGCGTGCTCACCGAATCGGAGGGCCGCGCGGTGTGGCTGCCCGGCTCGCTCGAGGCCGAGCGCGCCTTCGGGGGACCGCTGCCCGAGACCTCGCTCGCTGCGCTCGACGCGCTGCACGCTCGATGGGCCTCACCCGAGAATCCCGAGAACCCTCCGCTCACGGGTGGTCTCGTCGGCTTCATCGGCTGGGACGCCGTGCGCCAGGTCGAGCACCTGCCCGACGCGCCGCCGAGCGACTTCGCCTGCCCCGAGCTCGCGATGGCGTTCGTGAGCGAGCTCATCGTCATGGATCACCGGCAGGGCACCGTCTCGCTCATCGCGAGCGCACTCGCCGATGGAGTCGATGATGACGACTCGTTGTGGGCGGATGCTCAGCGCAGGCTCGACGCGCTCGAAGCCGCCCTCGCGCATCCTGCCGAGCCCGACATCGCGCGGATCGACCTCGATGCAGCTGCTCAGCCGCAGCACCGCTCGACGCCGGCCGAGTTCTTGGCGGCGGTCGACCGCTCGAAGGAGTTCATCCGCGACGGCGACGTCTTCCAGGTGGTCATCGGGCAGCGGTTCGATCATGTGCTCACGGCGAGCCCGCTCGACGTCTACCGCGTGCTGCGGGCGCTCAACCCGTCGCCGTACATGTACGCGCTCGCGCTCGAGACCGTCGACGGGGCGCCCTACGCGATCGTGGGCTCATCGCCCGAAGCTCTCGTGAAGGTCACCGACGGTCGTGTGCACACGCATCCGATCGCCGGCTCCCGGCCACGAGGAGAGACGCCCGAGCGCGACGGAGAGCTCGCGGACGAGCTGCTGGCCGACCGCAAAGAGCAGGCGGAGCACCTCATGCTCGTCGACCTCGGCCGCAACGACATCTCGAAGGTCTGCCGCGCCGGCACGGTCGAGGTCACCGAGTTCATGCAGATCGAGCGGTTCAGCCACATCATGCATCTCGTGTCAACCGTCGAGGGCGAACTGCGCGACGAGGTGTCGCCCATCGACGTGTTCCGGGCGACGTTCCCGGCGGGAACGCTCAGCGGGGCGCCGAAACCGCGCGCGCTGCAGATCATCGACGAGCTCGAGCCGGCCAGACGCGGGGTCTACGGCGGGGTCGTGGGCTATTTCGCCTTCTCGGGAGACCTCGACCTCGCGATCGCGATCCGCACGGCCTTCCTGTCGGAGGGCATCGCCCGCGTGCAAGCCGGTGCCGGGCTCGTCGCGGACTCGGTGCCCGAGACCGAGTTCCAGGAGACCATCTCGAAGGCGGCCGCTCCGCTGCGGGCGATCGCGATCGCCAACGCGCTCAGCCGGTCAGGGTCATGAGCGGCGCACGCCTGCGGCTGCTCGCGATCGTGGTGCCGCTCGCCGCGAGCGCGCTCGCCTTTCTCGCGTGGTCTCAGCCCTGGGTCGAGGTCGCTCTGACCGACGGCCGCGAGCTCGTGGCCTACGGCGATGTCGCGGCGCCCGCTGTGCCGCCCCTCGCGATCGCCGCTCTCGCGCTCGTCGGTGCTCTGGCACTCGCGGGGCCGGTTTTCCGCGTCGTGCTCGGCCTGCTGCAGGCTCTCCTGGGCGCGGGCATCATCGCCTCCGGCGTTCTCACGATCTCCGACCCCGTTCAGTCCGCCGCAGCGACCATCACGACCGCGACGGGGGTCGAAGGGCTCGACTCTGTACGGGCACTCGTGCTGCAGGCTGCGACGACCGGGTGGCCGGTGCTCGCGATCGCAGCGGGGGCCCTCGGGTTCGCGATCGGCGTGCTCACGGCGCTCACGGCATCCCGGTGGCCGCAGCGCACGCGCCGATTCGACGCCGTCCGCCTCGCACCGATCGATGAGTCGGAGTCGGCGCCAACGCCGGATCGGCAGGATGCGTGGGATGCGCTGAGCGACGGCGACGACCCGACGGCGCGATAGACTGACGGCGCACCGACCGCCCGACTGAGGAGAGCTGATGAACGCGCAGAACGACCCCGGCCACGGAGATTCGCCCGCCGCCTGGACCGCCGTGACGATCATGCTCATCGCCGTCACGATCGGAACCGTCGCGTTCTTCTTCGACCTCGCCTGGCTCGTCTGGGCGAGCGTCGGCCTCGTGCTGCTCGGCTGGCTGACCGGCGTCGTCATGGCCAAGGCCGGCTACGGCGTCAAGGGCCCGCGGTACGCGCCCAAGGCGCACAGCTAGGTGCTCGACGGCCTGGTCGCCGGCGCCCTCGCTGATGCGGCCCGGCGTCGCGAGTCGCGTTCACTGAGCGATGTCGAAGCGGCGGCCCACGCGGCCCCACCGGCGCTCGATGCTCGGGGTGCGCTCCAGCGAGCCGAGACCATCAAGGTGATAGCCGAAGTGAAGCGAGCGAGCCCTTCGCGCGGGCAGCTCGCGGCGATCGCCGACCCGGCCGCTCTCGCGCGGCAGTACGCCGAGGGCGGTGCGAGCGCGATCAGCGTGCTCACCGAAGAACGCCGTTTCGGCGGCAGTCTCGACGACCTGCTGGCCGTGCGGGCCGCGGTCGAGGTTCCCGTGCTGCGCAAAGACTTCATCGCCGAGCCCTACCAGGTGCTCGAGGCTCGCGCGGCGGGCGCCGACCTCGTGCTGCTCATCGTCGCGGCGCTCGATGACGCGACGCTGCGCGCATTGCACGGGCTCATCGTCGAACTCGGCATGACCCCACTCGTCGAGACTCACGACGCCGATGAAGTGCGCCGGGCGGTCGACCTCGGCGCCGAGGTCATCGGGGTCAATGCGCGCAACCTCAGCACCTTCGAGCTCGACCGCGACCTGTTCGGGCGACTCGCCGCGAGCATCCCCGATACCGCCGTCCGTATCGCGGAGTCGGCGGTCAGCGGAGTCGCAGACGTCGAGCACTACCGTCGAGCAGGAGCCGATGTGGTGCTGATCGGCGAAGCACTGGTCACCGGTGGCGACCCCGTCGCCGCCCTCAACGAGTTTCTGGCGGTCTCATGAATCTGCGCGAACAGGTCGGTCCGTATTTCGGCGAGTTCGGCGGGCGCTTCGTGCCCGAGTCGCTCATCGCCGCGCTCGACGAGCTCGATGCGGCGTACCAGGCCGCCCGCGTCGACCCGTCGTTCGCCGCCGAGCTCGATGAGCTGCACCGCACCTACACCGGGCGCCCGTCGATCATCACCGAGGCTCGCCGGTTCTCCGAGCACGCCGGCGGCGCGCGGGTCATCCTCAAGCGCGAAGATCTGAACCACACGGGCAGTCACAAGATCAACAATGTGCTCGGGCAGGCGCTG
>SXMG01000070.1 GCA_005778835.1 Actinomycetota bacterium | reverse complement strand
GTGCACGAGGTGCAGGTCGATGTAGAGCAGATCGGGCTCGCCTTTCTCGCCCTTGGCGACGAGATGGGCATCCCAGACCTTCTCGGCCAGGGTGCGGGGGCGGCGGCTCTCAGGTGCTGCGTCGTTCATGGGGAAATCACCCTTCTTGCGAGGAAAGCGGTGCGGCCGCGTCGAGACTCCGCGACGAGAGAGCGACCTGGGGTGATCAGGACTCGTCGCGGCGACAAAGAAGGAGTCGGCCGCGAAGCATTCGCCCAGACTATCACTGGGCCCTGAAGTGGGTGGCCCGCGGCGTCGGGGTTGTCAGAGCACGATGGCCGCGCCGATGGCCTTATGGATCACTTTCCCCACGTCGAGGGTCTATCGCTCGGGTTCGGCACGCAGACCGAGTCGACGGTGAAGGTGACCCCAGAGTCTCCGGCGTTGTCGGTCCAGACGCCCATGCGCAGGCTGAAGCCCGCGGGGCCCATGAAGAATCGGCTCTCAGAGAGTCTGTCGCCACCCCTCACCTCTACCCAATCACTCTCCGCGAGGCGCAGCGCCTCGCGTGAGATGGCGTCACGACCCGCCTCGATGTCAGTCAGCCATACGGACACACTATTGACGTAGCGACTGGTCGTCTCGGAGCACGAGTACCGGTGCCGGTCGGTCTCCAGATCGGTGATGGCACGCTCTTCACGCACGATGTCGGACTCGTCGATCGCCTCGCGCGCATCGGCGAGCAGCCGATCTGAGGCCTCGGCCACGGCCGCGTAGTCGGCGGCGGTCCCCCCAGTACTCGAGTCGGCGCACGCGGACAGCACCAGCAACGAAGCGAGCGCGAGCGCGGAGGCCGTGGTGGCTCTCATCATCAGTTCCACACTCGAAGTTGTGCGGGAAGCGGGCGCCCGTGCCGTCGAGCCGTCGCGCGAGCCCGATGCCACCAGCCCAGCCGACGAAGCCCTGAGACGAACAACCACCCACCGATCGGCACCCCGACAAGCGCCAGAATCGCCATCATTGACGTGATGATCACCCCCAGGTCTCGCGTGATGGCGGACCAGAGGAACGCGCTGGTCGCCACCACGAAGACTGAGCCGGTCACCATGAGAAAGTAGGGGTTCGTGGTGCGCGGGCGCATGATTTGATCGACTCCGAGCACCTCCTGACGAAACACCTCTGGCTCACCCATCAGTGCCGCGATCTCCATCGTGCGCACCGCGTCGCGCACCTCGGCTCCATAACCCTTCGACACGTGCAGAAGCTCAGCAGTGCCGGCCCCGCGTGCGGGATCGTCGATCGCATACACGTCGACGCGGTCGGTCTCGCGAGGGTTGAGCGGCCGCAGCACATCCATGATGTGCTCGGTCAGCGAGCGGATTCCGGGGTCGTCCACTTCGACGTCGAAGGCTGTCGACGCTGCCCCATCTGAGCCAGCAACGAACTCGAACCGGATCAGTCGTGCCGCGGCCACATGTTCCCCCAGAGCGCCGAGCGCGACATGATGTCGCGCGCCCTCACGTATGGAGGATTCCTCTAGTGTTCCACGCCTGGCGGCGGCGTGTGGCACTCGACACACGACCGGATGACCGCGATCATCTCGTCGAGGTCGTCGGTCACCGTGATGAGGTCGAGGTCGCCGGGCGAGATCGTGCCTGCCGCCAGCAGCGAGTCGCGCAGCCACTCGAGGGCGGGCGACCAGAACTCAGTGCCGATGAGAATCACCGGAAAATCGTGCAGCTTGCCGGTCTGGATGAGCGTGAGCGATTCGAACAGTTCGTCGAGCGTGCCGAAGCCTCCGGGCAGCACCACGAAGGCGCACGAGTAGCGCACGAACACGGTCTTGCGCACGAAGAAGTGCTCGAACGGCAGCACGATCTGCGCAAAAGGGTTCGGCTCTTCTTCGCGCGGAAGCTCGATCGTGAGCCCGATCGAGCGCGCGCCCGCTTCAGAGGCGCCCTGATTCGCAGCTTGCATGAGGCCCGGGCCGCCGCCCGTGATGACCGTGAAGCCTGCGTCGGCGATTCGGAGGCCGACCTCGACGCCGAGGGCGTACCGCGGATGCTCGGGCGCGACCCGCGCCGAGCCGAACACCGAGACTCCCAGGCGCATGCCGTCGAGCGCCGCGAAGGCCCGCTCGAACTCGAGCTCGACGCTCTCGAGCCACTCGCGGTTCTCGGAGCTGGTGACGTGCCCCGAGAAGAACTGCTCGTCAGTGGGGTGCGGAATCATGTGCGCGACGCGTCACGGTCAGGCTCTGCCGCGACAGCGCTAGCGCTCGCGCGTCGCTCGCTCGGCGAATCGTCGTCATCGTCGTCGGTGATATCGACGCGCGTGAGCGCGGTCGGGATGTAGCGGTTCTCGACGCGCAGCTTGACGAGACTCGCGACGACCGCGACCGTCATGGCGGCGACGATGACCAGAAGCGACGTGACGGTGTCGATCACCGGCACCCACTCGATGTGCTCCCCGCCGTTGATGAAGGGCAGCTCGTTCTCGTGCATGGCGTGGAAGATCAGCTTGACGCCGATGAAGGCGAGGATGAACGCGATGCCGTACTTGAGGTACTCGAGCTTGTCGACGAGGTGGCCGAGCAGGAAGTAGAGCTGCCGCAGCCCCATCAGGGCGAAGATGTTCGCCGTGAAGACGATGAACGGGCTCTGGGTGATGCCGAAGATCGCGGGGATCGAGTCGAGAGCGAAGATCACATCGGTCGTGCCGATCGCGATGAGCACGATGATGAGCGGGGTCCAGAGCCGCTTGCCATCGATCTTCACCCGCATCTTCATGCCGTGGAAGTCGTCGGTGATCGCGATGCGCTTGCGCAGCATCCGGATGAGGGCGCTCTCGCGCGCTTCGTCGTCTTCGCGGCCCGAGAACGCCTGCTGGGCCGCGGTGATGAGCAGGAAGATGCCGAAGATGTAGAAGATCCAGCTGAAGTTCTCGATGAGAGCGGCGCCGAGCAGGATGAAGATGCCGCGGAACAGGAGCGCGAGGATGATGCCGATCATGAGCACCTCTTGCTGCATCTTCTTGGGCACCGCGAACTGAGCCATGATGATGACGAAGACGAAGAGGTTGTCGATCGAGAGGCTGTACTCGGTCAACCAGCCGGCGACGAATTCACCGCCGGCCTGCGGGCCGACGATCCAGAACATGAGCCCGGCGAAGATGAGCGCGAGCGTCACGTAGAACGCCACCCACAGGCCCGACTCTTTCGGGCTCGGCACGTGCGGACGACGCACGACCAGAAGCAGGTCGAGCACGAGAATCACGCTCAGCACAATGAGCGAGCTGATCTCGAACCAGGCGGGAATGACGAAGTCGCTCACAAGAGCCTTTCGAAGGGGTCGATAGTGGTCGAAAGTCTCTCCCCCGCGTCACCGCGGCGCCGACCCGGGCTCGCATCGCTGCGCACCGTGATGACGGGATCGACGAGAGTGGGATACTCCCCTTCGCTGCGGGCCAGCCTAGTCGCTGCGGAAGGTTAGTCCTGCTCGATCGTCAGAGTCCAGCTCGCGTCGCCCTGCTCGCCTTCCAGATCGATCGTCGTCGCGCCATCGGTGTACGGCCCGACCATCGTCGCCACCCCGGTCGTGAAGGCGATTGAGATCGTGAGCGTCTCGTCGGCCACGACCCAGGTGTCGGTCGGGTCGTCATACTCATTGCCGTTCAGGGTCAGGCCGATCGTGCCATCGTCCTGAAACGCAATGCCCCACTCGTCGTCATCAGAGTCGGTGCCCGACCAGCTCGTGCCGATGAGCGGCTCGCCCGTCGACGGGCCCGCGAAGAGCTGCTCGATGCTCGCGCACCCGGAGACCGCGATGACGAGCGAGAGCGACAGCGTGGTGGCGAGAAGACGCAGGCGGGTCATGCGGCCAGACTACCGGCGTGCTGGCACGAAAAAAGCCTCCGCTTCCGGAGGCTTCTCGTGGTGCTGGTGTTCGTTGCGGATGTGGTGACCCCAGCGGGATTCGAACCCGCGTTACCGCCGTGAGAGGGCGGCGTACTAGGCCGCTATACGATGGGGCCGCGTGCGCAACCGTTCGAGTATGCCATAGCGCCCGCACCCCGGCAAAACCGGGGCCGGCCGCTCATGCCAGCACGCGCAGACTGCCCGCATCCATCTCGATGTCGACCGGCAGCGGCGCGATGCGCTCGCCGTCGGCGTAGGCCACCACGCCCTCGGCCTCGACGCGCACGGTGCGCGCTCGGTGCACGACGACGCGGTGATCGGTGACGTGGGTTCCGGCGAAGACGCGAGGGTAGATGCGCAGGAAGGCGAGTCGCCCGAGGGGGCGCACCAGCACGACATCGAAGAGCCCGTCGTCGAGACTCGCCTCGGGCGCGACTTTCATGCCGCCGCCGAACGACAGGTTGTTCGCGACGGCCACGAGCATGGCTCGCTCGGTGTGCACGACGCCATCGAGCGTCAGGGTGTACTCGATCGGCCGCAGCTGGGCGAGCTCGACGAGCAGCGCGATCGTGTAGCGGCTGCGCCCCCGCGGTCGCGTCATGCGGTTGGCTCGTTCGTTGACGAGGGCGTCGAAGCCCGCCGAGAGAATGCAGGCGAAGCGGGCGCGGCCCCGAGGCTCATCGGCGCCGCCGAACGAGATGGTGCCGGCATCGATGACGCGGGGCGGGCGGTCGAGCGCGGAGACGAGCGCCTCGATGGCTGCCTCGGTGTCGTCGATGGGGATGCTCAGGCCTCGCGCCACGTCGTTGCCGGTGCCGCTCGGCACGAGGCCGAGGGGCACCTTCGTGCCCGCGAGGGCCGTCACCCCGAGGTTGACCATGCCGTCGCCGCCGACCACGACGAGAGCGTCAGGCTTATCGCGCACTGCGGCGCGCGTTGCATCGAGCAGCTGAGCGAAGTCGGGCTCGATGAGGCTCGTGACGTCGTGACCGAGCCCGCGCAGCGTGGTGACGACGGCGGGGCCGACCTCGCGCCCTCGACCGAACGAGGCGTTCGGGTTGATGGCGACGACGATGCGCTTCGACGACGATGTCATGCGCTGATTATGGCGCGCCGCCGAAGCGAAGGCGATTCGGCTCAGCTGCCGCGGTTCTGCTGCAGCTCGAACACGGCCAGCAGCTCGGCGACCGCCTTCTCGCGCTCATCGCCGCCCTCGTCGAACATGTCGGAGACGTGCGTGCGCAGGTGGTTCTCGACCAGCAGCTTGTTGAGGCTGCGCAGGCTCTTCTGCACGGCGAGCGACTGCGTGATGATGTCGACGCAGTACTCCTCGTTCTCGATCATCTTCTCGATGCCGCGCAACTGACCCTGAAGGATGCGCGAGCGGTGCAGGGCTCGCTTCTTGATGTCGTCGATCACGCCGCCAGCATACCCCCAGGGGGTCTGTAGCGCGCGCGTTCGACACCCTTGCACACGCAGAAGCGCTGAGTAGGGTGGCGCCATGAACATCACCAAGCGCGAGCACGCCTGCCTCGTCGTCGAGCAGAGCGGTGCCACCCTCGTCATCGACCCGGGCAGCTTCACGGCTTCTTTCGCCGTCGAGGGCCTCGCCGCGATCGTCATCACGCACGAGCACGGCGACCATGTGACGCGCGAGCACCTCGACCGCCTCCTCGCCGACGCGCCCGGGCCCGTCGAGCTGTTTGCTCCCGCCGGGGTCGCGACCGCGCACCCCGACTACCACTGGCAGATCGTCGACGGCGGTGACGTGCGCGCCGCCGGCCCGTTCGCGCTCGCCTTCTTCGGCGGGCACCACGCGACCATCCACCGCTCGATCCCGATCGTCGACAACGTCGGCGTCTTCGTGAACGAGACGCTCTACTACCCCGGCGACTCGTTCACCGTGCCCACGGGCGAGGTGCCCGTTCTCGCGGTGCCGTCGAGTGCTCCGTGGCTCAAGATCGGCGAGGTGATCGACTACCTCGAGGTCGTGAAGCCGCGCCACGCGTTCCCGACGCACGAACGGGTGAATTCTGACGCGGGCAACGCCATGGCGAACGCGCGCATCACGCACGTGGTCGAATCGCACGGCGGGCGCGTCACGGTGCTGCAGCCGGGCGAGACGCTCGAGCTCGACTAGCTACTCGCCGCGCTCCTCGGGAGTCGACCGCTCCTCGGTCTCGTCATTCTCCCACTGCCCTTCAGCCAGATAGCCGAGCCGGTGCAGCGCCTCGCGGTTGCGGAAGTCGAGGAGCGGGTCGGTGAGCAGGCGCGGCAGGTACTGCATCGGGCCGCGCACCGCGTACTCGTGCATGCGCACGACGCACCCGTCGCGGTGCGGCCGCACCTCGATCACGATACGAGCCTCGCCGATCGGCCAGCCGCGGGCGATGAACGCTGCCCGGTGCGGAGCATCCCACTCGGTCACCTCGGTCTCATCGTCGATGACTGCTGGCCAGACCCCGACCGAGTGGTGGATGCGCGAGCCGACCTCGGGCCAGCTCTCGTCGACGTCGCGCATGCGTGAGGCCCCGACGACCCACGAGGGGTAGGTCCAGCCGTCGGCGAGCACCGCGAAGACAGCCTCGGGCGGGCAGTGCATGAGTCGCGTCGTGCGGGCCATCAGTGATCTCCTTCGGTGATGCCGAGATACGGCAGGCGCTCGATGCCGAACTCATGGCGCAGCGCTGAGCGCGCTGCGTAGGCGCCCGCGAGCCCGTGCACGCCCGGACCGGGCGGCGTGGCCGATGAGCACAGGTACACCCCGGGCATCGGCGTGCGCCACGGATCGAGAGACAGTGTCGGCCGCGCGGCGAGCTGCCACAGCGTTGCGGCGCCGGTCGCGATGTCTCCGCCGACGTAGTTCGGATTCTGGCGCTGCATATCCATCGCCGTCGCGCTCGACGACGCGATGATGACATCGCGGAATCCGGGGGCCCACCGCTCGATCTGGCGGATGATCGCGTCGGTCTGATCGAGTGTCGAGCCGTGCGGCACGTGCGTGTAGCTCCACAGCACGTGGTGGCCGGCGGGTGCCCGCGCGGCGTCGACCACCGACGGCTGCGAGACGAGCACGTACGGGTCATCGGCGTGCCGACCCCGCGCGACCTCCGCTTCGGCGGCGGCGATGCGATCACGGGTGCCGCCGAGGTGCAGGGTCGGAGCGGCGTGCAGTGCGGGGTCTCTCCACGGCACGGGACCGCTGAGGGCGAAATCGACCTTCGCGACACCGTCACCGTGGCGGTAGGCGAGCATGCGCGCGCGGTAGCTGCTCGGCAGCGCCTCGCCGGCGAGCCGCACGAGCGCGCGCGGAGTCGTGTCGAGCAGCACCGCGTCGACCGGCCCGAGCTGAGCAATGTCGGTGATCTCGACCCCGGTCTCGATCGAGCCCCCGTGTGCGCGCACGTCGTCGGCCAGAGCATCGATGATGGCCTGGCTGCCGCCGATCGGAATCGGCCACCCCCCTGCGTGGGCCGCAGTGGCGAGGGCGAGGGCCGTACCCGAGGTCGACAGCGATGGCATGGGGCGCACCGAGTGCGCGGCGACGCCAGAGAGCAGAGCGGGAGCTGCCGCGTCGCGCCAGCGGAGGTTCCATGCGAGCGTGCCCTGCTCGAGCGCGCGCAGGCCGAACAGCGCGGTCGTGAGCGGGTGCGCAGGAACGCGCAGCAGCGACGAGCCCGTGAACTGCGCGACTTTCTGAGCACGCTCGACGAGCGGGCCGAGCAGGTTGCGCCAGGCGGCCCCGTCGACCCCGAGATGCTCGGCGGTGCGATCAAGGTCGCGATAGGCGATCGCCGCCGGGCGGCCGTCGAGCGGGTGCGCGTAGGAGATCTCGGGCGTCACGAGCTCGATGCGCCGGGCGAGCTCGAAGCGCCGGAAGAAGCCCGAGGCGACGGCGAGCGGATGCACGGCCGAGCCCACGTCGTGCCGATAGCCCGGCACCGTCAGCTCTGCCGTGCGCGCACCGCCGCCGATCGTGTCAGCGCCCTCGTAGACCGTGGTGCGGATGCCTGCGCGCGCGAGCACGACGGCCGCGGCGAGCCCGTTCGGGCCCGACCCGACCACGGCTGCCGTGTGCGACGTCATCACTCGAACCTAGGGCGAGGTCACCCTTCCGTGGCCGAGTTCACAGGGGATGCATGCTTCTGCCGCCGTGATCCCGCGGCGAGCACCCCGAGCGACACGGCGAGAGCCAGCGCGGCGATGGCGACGCCGATCGACAGCGTGAGGGCATCCGGCGCCACGATCGACTGGCCGCGCAGGGCCTGCATCGTCACGAGCCCGACGACCGCGAGGTAGGCGCCCGCGCCGGTGAGCACGAGGCCGCGTCGCACGATCGCGTCGCGCAGCAGGGGCACCCGGCGAGCGCCGAGCTCGAGCAGCAGGGCCAGCAGCGGCAGGGCCTGCAGGGCGTGCATGCCGATGAAGTGCGGAATGCGCAGGTCGCCGGCCACCGTGCTCCAGCCGAGCAGGGGCAGGCCGGGGCCGCCGTCGGCGACGCCGACCGCGTGGGCGCCGGCGATGCCTTGCCAGTCGTTGAGCTGATCGGCGGTCGGGCCCGTCATGAGGAAGGCGAGGCCCATGCCGAGCAGTGAGATCGCCACTCCGGTGCGAATGGCCGCCTGACGCGCGGGGTCGGCACCGGGATTGCGCCACAGGGCGACGGCAGCGACGAAGGTCGCGACCCACAGCGTCGTGATCGCCGCGGCCATGATCGACCACAGTGTCGTCGCCAGCGGGGTGGACACGTTGAAGTGGCTCGTGATGCCTGCGACAGCCGCGCCCACGATGACGATGAGCTCGATCGCGAGCGTCACGGCGATCACGGTGCCCGCCCACCACGCGGCGCGCTGCCAGCGGGTGAAGTGACCGATGATCCAGGCCCAGGTCACGGCGTAGATCGTGCCCGAGATCGCGAACTTGAGGGGCTTCTCCCACAGGTTCACCCCCAGCAGCTCGCGGTCGTCGACGAGCCGGCCGACGAGAGTCGCCACCGTGAGAGCGGCGAGCAGGATGCCCAGAACGAGCAGCGGGCGGTGCCAGCGGCTCGGGGGCAGGTCGAGACGCCAGTCGGCGGCGGGTGCGGGCGCGGTGGTGGTCATCAGCAGTCCTCGTCGGTGTAGGTGGTGCCCGGGGCGGGAGTGCCCTCGGGCAGGGGGAAGCGGCGGAACGACTCCGCCTCTTGGGCGATGCGGCGCAGCCCTGCGAAGAGCGCGTCGCCGAGCACGGTGCCGACCGCGACGACGGTCGTCATGCCGGCCTCGCTCGGTGCCGCGGCGACGGCGGCGAGGTCGGCGCCGGCGACGAGGTCGGCGGCCTCGGCGTAGGGCTCGAGCACGGCCTCGGTGATCACGTCGACGCCGAGCTCGGCGTAGGTGTCGACGACGCGGGCGGCGAGAGCGAGACCCGGATTGTTCGGATACACCGTCCAACCTCGCCGCTCGCACAGCTCGGCGATGCGGGCGGCACCGTCGCCGCGGGACTCGCGCGTGAGCGGGGCCGGCATGGTCACGGCCCGCTGAGCGACGCCGAACACCGAGCTGAGGGGAATGCTGTCGTCGGTGAGCACGCCGATCACCGTCGCGGCCTGGGCGACGCTCAGCCCGCCCACCTCGAGCAGCGCCCGCACGAGGCGCACCCGCTCGACGTGCGTCTCGTCGTACTGCGACTGGTTGGGGCTCGTGCGCTCACCCGCGTGCAGCAGGTGCTCACGAAGGTAGAACTTGAGCGTCGGCACGGGTGTGACGGTCGTGGCGCTGAGTTCGGACATCCTCATGCACAGATAGTACCACTATCGATAGTGTCACTGTCTATAGTCGATCTGGTGCCGGACCTGAGCGCTCCGGCACACTGAGCGCATGACGATCCCCGCCGACATCGCCGGCTACATCGCGAGCAGCCCGAACCCTCGCGCGCGATCTGCCAGGTGCTCGCCGAGCAGATCGACGCTGGTCTTCCCGAGGCGGAGTCGAAGGTCTGGCACGCGCACCCGGTGTGGTTTCTCGACGGCAACCCCGTGACAGGCTTCGCAACCCGGAAGCACAATGTGCAATTGCTGTTCTGGAGCGGTCAGTCGTTCGACGAGCCCGGGCTGCACGTCGAGGGCACGTTCAAGGCTGCTCAAGCGCGCTTCGAGAGCGTCGACGAGATCGACCTCGAGGCGCTCGCGCGGTGGGTGCAGAAGTCTCGCGAGATCCGGTGGGACTACAAGAACATCCGCCGCAGCAGGGGCGTGCTCGCGCCGCTCACGCCGCAGACGCGCTGACCACCCGCTCCGCCCCGGTCAGGAGGCCGACGCCGCGTCGTCGTCGGCCGCTCTGAACACCGATGGCTCTGATGCCCTCGGCGCATCGAGCCCATCGATGTAGCGCAGCACGATGCCTTCGCGCAGAGCCCAGGGCGAGACCGCAAGAGTCGAGACCTCGAAGACCTTCAT
Organism: Actinomycetota bacterium; assembly: GCA_005778835.1. Classification (GTDB taxonomy): domain Bacteria; phylum Actinomycetota; class Actinomycetes; order Actinomycetales; family Microbacteriaceae; genus Microcella. Next base: position 8,270 of record SXMG01000070.1, on the reverse strand, counting down.
GGCGGTGCGCAGCACGATCGCGCCGGCCAAGATCTGGTACCCGCGCTCGGGGGTGATGTCGGGCAAGAACTGACGCACCTCGGAGGGCATCTGGCGCAAGGTCGGCTCCCACTCGCGCAGACCCGCGTAGTGGATGGGCGCGAGCTCGCCCGTGGTGGGATCTGCCGGGCCGCCGACGAGCCGCGCCAGAGAACGGATCGTCTTCGAGGTTCCGACCACGCGTGTCGGGCGCGGTCGGTCGCTGAACAGACGGTCTCGCACGTCGGTGAAAGCCGCGCGAGCGTGAGCCCGCAACTGCGATACCGACTGCGCCGATGGCGGATCGTCGCGGAAGAAGGTCAGAGTCGTGCGGGCGGCACCCAGGGGAAGCGAGACCTGCACGTCGGGGTACTCGTCTGCCCCCTGCGCGATCTCGAATGATCCTCCCCCGATGTCGAACAGCAGAATCTCGCCCGCCGACCAGCCGAACCAGCGGCGCACTGCGAGCATCGTGATGCGTGCCTCTCCGTCTCCGGAGAGCACCCGCAACTCAATGCCCGTCTCGACCGCGATGCGAGCGAGAACCTGCTCTCCGTTGGCGGCCTCGCGAATCGCCGACGTCGCTGTGCTGATGAGGTCGTCGACGCCCAGTTCGGCGACCGTGTCGGCAGCCTGCTGAATGGCGTCGATGAGAAGACGCTGCCCCTCCTCGACGATCGCACCGTCGTCGTCGAGATAGCTCATGAGCCGCAGCGTCGAGCGCTGTGAGTGGTACGGCACGGGGCTCGCGCCAGGGTGCGCCTCGACGATCAGCAGATGAACCGTGTTCGAGCCGACGTCGATCACTCCGAGGCGCATGAGTCGAGGGTATCGATCAGCCATCGAGCAGAGGGCGAAGCTGGGGTGCCTGGACTCGAACCAAGAACAACTGAACCAGAATCAGCCGTGTTGCCAATTACACCACACCCCATCAGCGTGACCGGAGCCAGCGCTGAGGCGGCCCGTGACCGGGCCGAGTTGCGAGTTTACCCTACGGCCGGTGTCACGATGAACGACAGCTGGCAGAAGCCGCCGCCGAAGCACGTGGTCTCGGCGACAACGCCCATGCCGGCGTCGAGCCCACGATTGGTGCGCACCACAGCCGGGCGACCGCTCTCGCGCGCGTCGGTGACGGCCTGGGCGAGTTGCTGCGAGGTCGGCGGCGTGTAGCCGAAGTCGGGCGCGCGCTCGCTCACGGCGAGGAAGGTCTCGCGGAAGGTGAAGGCCCCGCGCTCTTCGACGCGCACCGACTCGAGGCGCCCACCGGCCGAGTTGACGGTGAACTGCGGCGTCGTGAACAGGGCGCCGTTCGGCTCGGCATCGGTCGCAATGAGCACGAGCCGGTAGTCGAGGCCGGTCTGATGCGGGCCGACCGTGAGCGCCCCGTCCGCCGGCAGGCCGATCTCGACGGCGTCGACGGGGGGCGAGCTGAGGTCGATGCGCGGCGTGCGCGCACTCTCGATGAACTGCAGACCGTCTTCGGTGAAGACTGACCAATTGAGGTCGGTGACCTGGCCCTCCTGCGCCGGTCCGGGGCCTGCGGCGATGCGCGGCCCGGCAATGAGGGCGAAGAGCACGACGCCGAGCATGAACAGCGACAGGATGACCGCGGGAATCCAGCGCACCCACTCGGGGCGGTGCGGATTCACGATTGCCATGGTCCCAGTCTCCCACGTCGCCGACACGGCCCGGAGGATGCTCACACCCCTTGACCGCTCCCCCACCCGCCGCCGACTACCGTAGAGGGGTGCCCGACGCGAGACCCCGCCGACGCCGCGCCCTCGTGGTCGCTGTCGTTGCCGCCGTGCTCGTGCTTGCGGCGAGCATCCTCATCGCTCGATGGTGGAGGGATTCCCCGACCGGTGCCGCCTTCGTCGCCGAATTCCCCGGCGCGGTCGCACCGCCCCCGGGCACTCCCGAGGGTTTTCCGGCCTGGCTCAGCTGGACCCACTTCCTCAACGGGTTCTTCCTGCTCTTCATCGTGAGTTCGGCCCTGCACCTGCGGTCGAAGGCGCGGCCGATCGCCTTCGTGACCCGGCGCAACCGGCTGCCTCGCACCGCGAACCCCCCGAAGCGCCTCGGCCTGCACACGTGGTGGCACCTCGTCGTCGTCGTGCTCTGGATCGCCACCGGCCTCGTCTACGTCGCCCTGCTGCTCGTGAGCGGTCACTGGGCGCGCATCGTGCCCACCGAGTGGTCGGTGGTGCCGAACGCGATCTCGGCCGGGGTGCAATACCTCTCGCTCGACTGGCCCGCCCACACGAGCTGGGCCTACTACAACAGCCTGCAGGTGCTGTTCTACGGCGCCACTGTGTTCGTGGCGGCGCCGCTCGCGCTCGCCACGGGGCTGCGGCTCTCGCCCGTCTGGCCCGAGCGGTGGATGCGCAACCATGGCCCCCTGTCTGACGCCTGGGCGCGGCAGACGCACTCGCTCGTGCTCTGGTTCTACCTCGCGTTCACGGTCGTGCACGTCGGGCTCGTGCTGCTCACCGGCGCGCGGCGCAACCTGAACGCCATGTATCTCGGCATCGACGACGGTGAGAGCTGGCTCGGGGCTGTCGTGTTCGCGGGCTCGGTCATCGTCATGGCCGTCGCGTGGGTGCTGCTGCGGCCGCACGCGCAAGTGGCGATCGCCGAGCGCGTCGCCGACGTGCGGCGCATGCCCGTTGCTCCGCGCTAGAGCGAAGCGCGCAGGGCCTTCAGGCGAGCGAGCGTCGAGTCGCGGCCGAGCAGCTGCATCGACTCGAACAGCGGCGGGCTGACCCGCCGACCCGAGACGGCGACCCTGAGCGGCCCGAAGGCCGTGCGCGGCTTGAGGCCGAGCCCATCGATGAGGGCCGTGCGCAGCGCGGCCTCGATGGGCTCGGGCTCGAACGGCTCGAGCGACTCGAGCGCGGCGACTCCGGCGTCGAGCACAGCGGCCGCGTCGGCGTCGAGCGAGGCGCGAGCATCCGCCTCGATCTGAAGGTCGTCGTCGGTCGTGAACAAGAACGCGACCATGCCCGGAACCTCGCCGAGCAGGGCGACCCGCTCTTGCACGAGCGGCGCGGCGGCCGTCAGCAGGGCGCGTTCCGCCGGGCGCGGCACGTCGTTGAAGAGCCCCGCACCGCTGCAGTACGGGATGCTGCGCTCGACGAACTCGTCGACCGAGAGCCGTCGCACGTGGTCGCCATTGATGGCCTCAGCCTTCTTCACGTCGAACCGCGCGGGGTTGGGGTTGACGTCGGCGACGTCGAAGGCGGCCGTCATCTCGTCCATCGTGAAGACGTCGCGGTCGGCCGCGAGCGACCAGCCGAGCAGCGAGAGGTAGTTGAGCAGGCCCTCGCGGATGAAACCGCGGTCGCGGTGGTGGAAGAGGTTCGACTCGGGGTCGCGCTTCGAGAGCTTCTTGTTGCCCTCGCCCGTGACGTAGGGCAGGTGGCCGAACTGCGGAATCGCACTGGCCACGCCGACCTCGATGAGCGCGTGGTAGAGCGCGATCTGCCGCGGGGTCGACGACAGCAGGTCTTCGCCGCGCAGCACGTGCGTCACGCCCATGAGCGCATCGTCGACCGGGTTGACGAAGGTGTACAGCGGGGCGCCGTTCGGCCGCACCACCACGAAGTCGACGAAGCTGCCCGCGGGGAAGGTGATCTCGCCGCGCACGAGGTCGGTGAAGCTCAGATCGGTGTCGGGCACCCGCAGCCGCAGCGCGGGCTCGCGGCCCTCGGCGCGGTAGGCGGCCTTCTGCTCGTCACTGAGGTCGCGCTCCCAGTTGTCGTAGCCCTGCTTCGGGTCGCGGCCGAGCTCGAGGTTCTTCGCCTCGATCTCCTCCCCCGTCAGGAAGCTCTCGTAGAGGTGCCCGCTCGCGCGCAACTGCTCGATGACGCCCGCGTAGATCTCGCCACGCTGCGATTGCCGGTACGGCTCGTTCGGCCCTCCGGTCTCGACCCCTTCGTCCCAGTCGATGCCGAGCCAGCGCAGGGCGTCGAGCAGCTGGTGGTAGCTCTCTTCGCTGTCGCGCGCCTGGTCGGTGTCTTCGATGCGGAAGATCATCGTGCCGCCCGTGTGCCGCGCGTACGCCCAGTTGAACAGGGCCGTGCGGATGAGCCCCACGTGCGGGGTTCCGGTCGGAGACGGGCAGAACCGAACGCGCACATCGGCGCCGGTCGCGGTCGAGAAGGCGGGGCTGGTCACGGTTCAGAAGTCTAGGCGCTCACGAGAGCGAGCCAGCCGGATGCCCGCTCGCCGCTCGACCGCCCCCGAGCCCCTCGGCTCAGCAGCGGTAGAACCCGGCCACGGTCGGCGAGATCGCGTTCAGGCCGCCCAGCAGGATGAGATCGTCAGGGTCTTGCGCGCGCAGAGTCGCGTGCGCCGACGACGGCACGCAGCCGGGCATCACTGTGAGCAGGGGCGCACCGAGTGCACCTGCTGCCGCACCGCCCGAGAGTGCGTCGGCGAAGTTCAGGCCCGTCGCGATGTAGCTGCGCTCAGCGGTCGGGAAATGCGCGCTCGCGATGCGGGCGGCGGTCTGGAAGCGGTCGGTGCCAGCGATGCGCGACACCGTGAACCCGGAGGTCACGAGTCCGGCCTCGATGCCGTCGGAGATCGCGACCGCTGAACCGATGATGACGACTCGGGTCGTGCGCAGTGCCTCGAGCACGGCGAGCGTTCCGTCGTCGAGCGCCTCGGCCTTGCCGGGAACAAGCAGCACAGGGGCGTCGACCGAGGCGGCCGCCGGCCCTGCCGCGAGAGCATCGGCGTATCCCGTGCCGGTCGCGAGGTAGACGGTCGGAGCGCCCGACGCGCCGTAGGCGTCGAGCACGAGCTGCGCCGAGGTGTCGTAGCGGCTCGCCCCCGCGACCCGATCGACCCGCGGCGCCACCGTGCGCAGAGTCGCGAGCACGCTGTCGCTCACGACGCTGGCGCTGCCCGCCACGATGATGCGGTCGGGATCGAGCCGTCGCAACTCGGTGAGAATCGAGGCGGGAACACTCGAGGTCGAGACGAGCAGCAGCGGCCCGTTCACCGCGCCGGCCAGCGCGGCCGCGCTCACGGCGTCGGGATAGTTGAGGCCCGAAGCGACGTAGACCGTGCTCGCCCCGTTCGGGAACGAGCGGGTCGAGATCTGCGCCGACGTGGCGAAGCGATCGCGGCCCGAGATGCGGTTGACGTCGCCGGGCGGAGTCGGCGGCGCCGTCGTGTACCGCCCGAAGTTCTGCGTGTAGTACAGACGACCGGTCGAGCTCACGGCCACGCCGATGCCGATGTCGGTGCTGTTCGACAGCAGGTTGGCGCGGTGGCCCGCCGAGCCGGCCCAGGCGTTGACGACCGAGCTCGGGCTGTAGCCCGCCGCCACGTTCTCAGAAGCCCGCGACCAGCCGGCCGGGTAGAGAAAGTGGAAGTTCGGGCGGTGCGACATGGTCGACGCCCGCGCCTGCTGCACCGACCAGTCTTGCGCGATGTCGTTGAGCGCGGCGTTCAACCGCAGCGGCGCGAGGCCGTTCTGCGCTCGCAACGCGTTCGTCTGCTGAAGAATCAGCGCACGCTCTGACTGGAAGACGCCCGCCGTGGGCAGCAGCGTCGACGACGCGTCGAACGACCCGGTGGTGTCAGCAGCCCGGAAGTCGGTCGGCGCCTCGAGCCCCGGCTCGAGCTCGACGACCTCGGTGGCCGCTGTTGCGGTCACCGATGGCACGACGAGCAGAGCGGTGAGCACTGCAGCGACCACGAAGTGCGTTTTCACGGTTCCCCCCGAACCCGGCAGATCGCAGACGGCGCCCCCCGTCGTCATGCGATGCCTCGAGACCCCCTGCCTCGACGCGCTTCCACTCTAGGTGAGGCTCGCCGATAAGCCGAGGGGTGGGGCTACCCCCTATTCGCGGGGCGAACGTCGTTCGCTTCTCGCCCGACTGCCGCTCTCTGCACAGCACCCGTGGCCGACCGTCGCGTCACGGCGAGCGCCACGACGACCGTCGCGACCAGTGCCATCGATACGAACGAGAGCCCCGCATAGCCGAGCAGAGCGAGCGCCACACCGGCCAGGGCGCCGCCCAGCGCGCCGCTCGCGCTCATAATGAGGTCGCTGCGTCCTTGCACGATGGGCCTGCGGTCGGGGCGGGCAGATTCGGTGAGCAGGGCTGACCCTGCCACGGTGCTCGCGCTCCATCCCAGCCCGAGGAAGATGAGGCCGGCGACGACCCAGCCCTCGCTCTCGGCGCCGAAGCCGGTCATCAGCAGGCTCGCGGCGAGCATCCCCTGGCCCACAGCGATCGTCGTACGGCGACCCACCCGGTCGGCGAGGATTCCGAAGACCGGCGACAGGGCGTACATGCCCGCGATGTGCAGGCTGATGGTGAAGCCGACGATCACCAGGCTCGCGCCGTGCGCCGTGAGGTGCACGGGCGTCATCGCCATGACCGAGACCATGGTCGCGTGGCTCAGCGCGATCGACAGAATGGCCAGACGGATGCCCGGCCGGTCGTCGACGGCGGCCGTCGGCGTCGGGGGCACGCTGCCGGTGCGCTCGGCCTCATCGCGCGTCACGCGCTCCTGCTCGGCCTGCCAGGCCGCCGCCACGCGCAGGGGGTCGGGTCGCAGGCCGACGAGGTAGAGCACGGCGGCGAGGCTCTGCGCGACGACCGTGAAGAGGAACGGCCCACTGAGGTCGGGCAGCCCCAGGTAGGCGCCGAGAGTCTCGCCCGGACCGATGAGGTTGGGCCCCGAGACGGCGCCCACCGTCGTCGCCCAGACGACGAGCGACAGGTCGCGGCCACGAGTCGCAGCCGAGGCCAGGTCGACCGCCGCGAAGCGGGACTGCAGGTTGACGGCCGTGCCCGCGCCGATGAGGGCGATTCCCACCAGCAGCAGCGCGAAGCTCTGCGCGCCGGCCGAGACGATCGCGATCACGGCACCCGTGGCCGCCGTCAACGCCCCCGTGGCCAGGGCGGGTGCCCGACCGGCTCGGCGGGCCAGCCGCGCCAGCGGGATCGCCGCGAGGGCAGCCCCGAGAGTCACCATCGTCGCCGCCATGCCACTGAACGCGGGCGAGCCCGAGATCTCGGCGGCGAGAATGGCCCCGATCGAGAGCGTCGCCCCCATGCCCAGCCCGGCGAGCACCTGACCGATCATGAGCACGGTGCGGGTGCGCCGCTGCACCGCGGCGACAGACTCGGCGGTGATCGACGTCATCGACGCGTTGTCACGCGGGTTCGTCGACGCGGTCGTCGCGGTTCTTGGCGGGGTTGCGCAGCGTGCCGAGGCCCTCGATCGTGATCTCGACGGTCTGGCCGTCGGTGAAGCCGCCGAGCCCATCGGGGGTGCCGGTCATGATGATGTCGCCGGGCAGCAGCGTCCAGGCGTCGCTCACGAACTCGATGATCTCGGGCACCCCGTAGATCATGTCGCGTGTGTTGCCGGTGCGGCGGGGCTCACCGTCGACGAACGTCGCGATGTCGAGGTTCGTCGGGTCGAGCTCGGTCTCGATGTACGGCCCGATCGGAGCGAAGGTGTCGTACCCCTTGGCGCGTGCCCACTGGCCATCGGCGAACATCACATCGCGCGCCGAGACGTCGTTGCCGATCGTGTAGCCGAAGACGACGTCGCGCCAGTCTTCTTTCTTGACCCGCTTCGCCACGGCTCCGATCACGACGACGAGCTCGCCCTCGTGGGTGATGCGCCCGTCGACCGGCGGAAGGATGATGGGCTCGTCCGGCCCGATCACCGCGGTGTTCGGCTTCAAGAAGATGAGCGGATTCTGGGGGCCGTCGTACTGCATGGACTGCACGTGCGCGGCATAGTTCATGCCGATGCAGACGACCTTCGAGCGCGGGATGACCGGCGCGAGAATGCGTGCGTCAGGGAGCGGCACGCGCTCACCGGTGGTCTCGTAGCCGTGGAACATCGGGTCGCCCGACAGCACCACGAGCTCGTCGTCGTCGACGATGCCGAACCGGGGGTCATCACCCGTACTGAATCGCGCGATCTTCACCTGTTCAGCCTAACTGCACTGCTCAGGCGTTCTGCTTCTTGAGCCGCGACGCTGCGCGGGCGCGCAGGGTCTGGTCGAGCTCGACCTTGCGGATGCGCACGACCTCGGGCGTGACTTCGACGCACTCGTCCTCTCGAGCGAACTCGAGGCACTCTTCGAGCGTCAGCTGCCGCGGCGGCGTGAGGCGCTCGAGCTCTTCGGCCGTCGACGAGCGGATGTTGTTGAGCTTCTTCTCTTTCGTGATGTTGACGTCCATGTCGTCGGCACGGGAGTTCTCGCCGAC